>JBLHRW010000008.1:0-30106 GCA_047626445.1 Neolewinella sp. | reverse complement strand
TTGTCAATACCTGCGGAGATTTTGCCCAGGTTACCACCGACGTCCAACCTACCCCAGGTATTACTACCGGCGTCTGGATTAATGACGTTAAACGAGCCGATTCCATTTTCAAAGGTCTCTAGAAACAGGATATAACTACCCTCGCTACCGTCATCAACAACACTAATGGAGATTTGGCTTGACGTGCTCCCGAATTGATTCATGGCGGTGAGCGTCGCGGTAAAATTACCGGCTGTTGCGTAGGTGATCACCGGAGCATCCTCGGTGGAAGAAGACGGCGTCCCTCCAGGAAACGACCAGGACAATTCGTCAACCCGCCCCGCTGTGTTGTTGAAGAATGGGACAAGACTTCCGACACATACTAAGGTTTCCGGGGCCTGTGCCTGCGTAACCGGAGGCTCGGGTATCGGGCAGCTTTCCAAACAGGAAACGCTTTCATAATAGTTGGTTATTGTATTGATGGATGCCATGGACCATTCGGTTGACGTATTGACACTGGGAAACATGATATTACGCGGATCGTCAGGCCCATTAGGATCGTGTTGTGCGCCAAAGTTATGGCCTAGTTCATGGGCCCAAAGCACTCTCAACCTCGCAGCGTTTGTGGAGAAGTTTTGCAGCACGTTGTATTCACTGTTGGTACAGACTACCCCGACATAGGCCAGGCCAATCGTTCCGCCATCGTAATCACGACCTGACCAGAGGCTAGCGACGTCATAGTTGGCAGAGAAATTACCGTTTCTCCCCCAGGTCCGAAAATCGGGTAGCAGAACCTCTGGGTCGGTGTCATTTGTCCAGGGGTCTTCAGCGTTGGTGGTAGCGATGAAGGTGGCGGTAACAACAAAAGTCAGCGCATCAGGGAATTCATCGTCATAGTTGGTTTGCACGGCAGCCAGGGTACCGAGCATAAAGTTTTCCACGCTGGCCGCATCGCCGAAATCCTGGAACATCTCGAAGTCAGCCGCCAGCGCGATCTCAACTTCGAAGCATTCCCCGGCTTGTTTATCGCGGCTGGTATTTGGGACCGGGTCATGGAATCCAGAAATGGTGCCACATGCTCCGTCGATGTCCTTCACGTCTACATTTCGGTAGACGATGTAGACGTTGTCGGGAGCAGCGGGCCAAAGACGCCAGAGAGGTTCCAGGTTGGTGGTTTCCCCATTCTTCCCCCAGGAACCGAGGATAAACTTTTGGTCAATGGTAAATACCGCGGTGCCGCCGCCGGATACCTGCCCGCGAAACTGGGCTGAAGGCTTACGCTCCTGCAGGACTTTTGGTCCTCGGCGACCAGTAGTCATCAATTTCCGGTCCGGTGCCCGAAGGTCCCAGCGGGCAAGTGAGAAGTCCAGCTGTTCAGCAGACTTATTCAGAGAGAAGTCAAGTTGGTCCTTTTTCACCTCGTTGAAGGCTTCAACATCGAGGGTGACCAAATCGTATTCATGAAATTCAGAAAGCACCCCGGTGGGTATTTGAAGGTTTGTATTGATGAGAGAGAAGTCTGTTTGTGCAAAAATAGTACTGCCCAGGCAGGAGAGTGCCAGCAGCAAAAAATAAAATAATTTCATTGATTACGTTTTATTTGAGTCGAGTTTAAAAGCGAAGGGACGGAGGATAATTTCCGTTACCAGGAGGTCTTTGTAGGCCTTGAGCGGGTCTTTAAAGTCGGTGCCCGCCGCCGGTTGCGGATCGGAAGCTACGCGGTTCTGGGCGACGGTACCACCGGTAAGGCCGACACCCAATTCAAGGTCAGCTTCGACATCATTGACCTGTGGAAAAGGGATTGGAGTTTTTAGGGGAGTGCCAGGCCATGGCTGTGAGTGGCAAAACCAGCGCAAACCGCAGGCTGGCGTAAACGAATGGCACCAGATACATGATGCCGTCGAGCACCGGTTATTGACAGTGCGGCGGTTCTTTAAACGATGATTTATGCGACTCCTTACCCTACTAACCTTGCTATTGTTGCCAGTTTTTCTTCCAGCGCAGTTGGTTTTTTCCCAACAAATAGAGAAGAACGGATACAGTGATGCGCTTGAGGTTAAGGCGTGGGGCAATGAATACCTGCTTCGTACAGATAATATTAGTACATCCCCGGCTGATTTTGCGGACTACCTTCTCCTGGTGGGTGAAAATGAGTACCCCATCTGGGAGCGTACCATAAACCCCTACAATCAACAAAGTTATTCGACGCAAACAGTTTTACGATTTTAAACGATAGCAGCGCGGTAGCTTTAGCCGTTGATGCCAGCTCAATGACCGGGCCAAGCAGAAGCCTACTTCGATTTAACCGATTGGGCGAAATTACTGCATCCGAAGAACTGCATCCGAATGGCTTTAACTGGCTAAACCCTTATGACCTTCGCTCCGCTGCAGATAGTACCGTTTTTTTTTACCGAAGCAGTGACGGACGCCGAAGGCTTTAGGGGGCTAAAGGTAATTGCTTTTGGAGCGAATTTTGTTGAGAGATATGCCACCACGTTTGCACGTGAAGGGGTAAACATAAGCGGCAACGCATTGCATGGAGCATCAGACGGTACGCTAACCTTATTATACACTACCCGAGTAGACCCTCAAATGGGGGCTACTCAGCTGGAGTATAGGGTTGCTGAGATTGATCCGAATGGCGTAACCTTATCGGAACGGACGGTCGCTACTCCTGAGAGACGAGGTTACGTTGCCATTTTGCCCGTTGGTGAAAACGGAATTGCACTACTGGAAGGTTTTGAGAAACCCATTATCAATTGTGCAGGCATTATTTTGACAATCCTTTCGGCCGATTACGTGTGTACCCCGATGCCATCTCCCCAGCCGAAGTCTACGATCTTAACTTCTCTCCCTTCGGCATGGAATTACTACCCGATGGCGAATTATTTATCTACGGCACTACGGAATTCTTGAAAAACACGAAAAAGGGCGTTCTCTTCAAGCCCTCCGGCTGGCCCGACGGCAACCGCATCCACCTCATTAAAGACCCATACACGGCAGCTTGCTGAAGGAAGAAGCATTGGGAGATGGCTTGCAGTGGTCTACGGACGGCCTCAAGCCGGGTCTTTATCTGGCTTCTTTCACCAGTGGTACAAGAAGTGCGACCGTTAAATTGGTGAAGCGGTAGCATCGCCTACTCCAAAATCTAATTGTCGGAATTTTTAAAGTCCCCTTCAAACAATCCTTACATCCCCAATAAGTCCGACATAGTAAACACCCCCTTTCGGCCAATCACCCAACCAGCGGCCGTAAGTGCGCCCCGGGCGAAGCCTTCCCGGGAATGGGCAGTGTGTTTCAGTTCCAACGTATCCACGGCGCTGGAAAAAGTCAGCAGGTGGGTTCCGGGAACCCCGGCCTCACGAACGGAGGTGATGGGTATTGGCTTTTTGTCGGACGAGGGCGCGGCCGCAGGTGCAATGGACGTTTGCGGAACTGGGGAGCGTACTTCCGTCAGGGCCCAGGAGCTGTAAGCATCGAGTTGATCCCCCACCCTTTCAGCCAGGGTGATCCCCGTTCCGCTGGGCGCGTCCAGCTTCTGGGTATGGTGTATTTCTTCCACGCCGACGTCGTAGCCACCGTATTGATTGATCAGCTGCGCCGCCCGCTCCGCGGCGGCAAAAAAGACGTTAACGCCAACGCTAAAGTTGGACGCCCAAAAAAGGGTGCCGCCCGCGGCATTCACCTCCTCCGTTATCGCGTCCAGTTCGCCGAGCCAGCCGGTAGTACCTACCACTACGGGGACACTGGCTTCTACCGCCAGGCGGATGTTGGCCACCGCGGCCTCCGGCCGCGTAAAATCAATCGCGACGTCTGCTGAAGCAAGCTGATCCGCCGTCAAAGCTGCCCGGTTGTTTTCATCGACAACCAACACAATCTCATGGCCAGCGGCCTTTGCCATGGAAGCGATCAGCTGGTTCATTTTGCCGTAGCCTAGGAGGGCGATTTTCATGGGGGTATGGTTTTCCATTCGTTCTGCTTGTCCTTTTCTGAATCGCAGCTTTAAACGGCTTGTGCAGATTAGCGCAGATTTTGCCCATCGTTCAAGCGCTGAAGGCCCTTAAATGGACCTCCTATACCTGCACACTTTAGTGTACTTATACTCCCCGACCTTACAGTTCCAGATCTCCCCCAACTTCCTCCTTCCAAGGCAAGCCATGCACCGCAAGCTTTTTCAGAAAAGGATCGGGGTTAAACTGTTCGACGTTGTAAACACCAGCTCCCCCCCATTCTCCAGTCAGGAGCATCATGGCTCCGGTCATGGCGGGAACGCCAGTGGTGTAGCTGACACCTTGCGCCCGGGTTTCTTTGTAAGCGTGGGCGTGGTGGCAGTTGTTCCAGATGTAGTAGGTCTGTGGTTTGCCATCCTTGATGCCGCGAATGCGGCAACCAATGCTTGTTTGGCCAACGTAATTCTCCCCGAGTGATCCCGGATCGGGCAGGACGGTTTTCAGGAATTCCAGCGGGATGATCTCCACACCTTTGTGCATCACCGGTGCAATACCGGCCATACCAATGTTCTGGATCACCCGGAGGTGGGTCAGGTACTCATCGCCGAAGGTCATCCAGAAGCGCGCGCGCTTGATGGTAGGGAAATGCTTCACCAGGCTTTCCAGTTCCTCGTGGTACAGGACGTAGCTCGGCTGAGGACCGACGTCCGGGTAGTTCAGGTCTTTGCGGATGCTGAAGGGAGGAATCTCGATCCATGCGCCGTTTTCCCAGTATTTACCGTTCTGGGTAATTTCCCGGATGTTGATTTCCGGATTAAAATTGGTCGCAAATGCTTTACCGTGATCGCCAGCGTTGGCGTCAACGATGTCAAGATAGTGCATCTCGTCAAAGATGTGCTTGGCAGCGTAGGCGGTAAAGATGCTGGTTACTCCGGGGTCGAAGCCACAACCAAGGATGGCCGTCAGGCCGGCAGCCTTGAACCGCTGGTGAAAAGCCCATTGGTGGCTGTATTCGAACTTCGCCTCCTCCTTGGGTTCGTAGTTGGCCGTATCCAAGTAGTGGACGCCGGCGTTGAGGCAGGCTTCCATGATCGTCAGGTCCTGGTAGGGTAAGGCAACGTGAATGACCATCACGGGCTTGTACTCCCTAAGCAAGTTGGTGAGGGCGGGGATGTCTTCAGCGTCTACGCCAGCGGTAGTGATCCGGTCGTAGCCTAGGTCTTCCTTGATGTCGGCCGCAATTTCCTGGCATCGAGCTACCGTACGACTGGCAATCATGAATTCACTAAAAATTTCCGGATGCTCCGCGCACTTGTAGGCGACGACGCGGGCAACGCCTCCGGCGCCGATGATGATGACTTTGCTCATAAATAAGAAATAAAAGGAATAAGAAGAAGAGGGACAAAGGGAATACGGATGAACGTCAGAATAATTGCGCAGTGGGACAATACTTTCCCTTAAACCTCTCTCTGCACCTGCGGCCGCGCCCCATTAGGCTACATATAGTAGACCGTTTAGGGACGCCATATAAATAACTTACTGGTTTTTGACCTGACGCTTTTGTTCTCACCGCGCTTAAAAATCCTTTGCATAGCCTCAGTTACGGAAATGATTTTCAGGTGCGGTGAGGGCAAAACAAGGCGGTCAAGAAGCATGGTTTATTTAATTCGCGTCCCTTAGTAGTGCACAGAACTGTATTCCGACTATGAACTATTAAACTATGAACTACTGAACCAGGCTACGGCAAGTTTGGGTAATCGATATTAGACGGACGTTCCACCTTGTTAAGCATGGGCAGGTCAATGACTTTCGCTTCTTGAGGGCCGACCGTCATGAAGCGCATAAAGCCGCCGTGCGACTCCCCCACGTGCTTGGCAAAAGAGCCGAAACTCTTGTAATAAAGGTAGCCGAAAGGAACATCCATTTTCGCAAAAACCGCGTTGAGGCCGCTGAGTCTTGCGATGATCGCTTCCTGTCGAGGGTCCAGCGCGTTGGGTAGCTCTTTCATCATTTCCATGATGTGGGCCGTCAGGTTATCATCGACTTTTTCGTAGAAGGCATTGGTTTGGCCCTTAGTGTTGAAGCTACGGATATCGGCCAGGCGCTGTGCTTCAGCGAGTTCGACTTCATCGACCTCGCCGTCGGCACCAGCCACAAGAATGGTAATTAAAGGAATGGCATCGAGCATAAGTTGTTGCTCGGTGGGGGTAAGGTTGTGAAATTCTTTCAGCATTTTGTTGGTACTTTGCCACAAATATAAAGTGCGTAAATGCAACAAACCCTACTTTTCCTGCTCGCAATTATCGCCGGCGTCATGCTGCCCATTCAGGCCGGACTCAACAGTGAAATCGGCCGGGTGGTAAAAAGCCCCGTATACGCTACGCTGATCTCCTTTCTAGTGGGCACTATCGGCCTGGTGCTCTACCTGTTAGCCACCCGTGCAAACTGGGCCGACATCAAAGGTGGCTTTCATTTACCCTGGTATTACTGGACCGGAGGATTAATGGGGGCAGTGTACGTAGTGGCCATAATAATTTTAGCTCCCAGGTTTGGCGTCGCACTAACTTTCGGGCTAACGGTTGCCGTTCAGATGCTCGTCAGCGTCGTCATGGACCACTACGGTTGGCTCGGCGTGCCTACCTCTCCCATCAATTGGATGCGAGTGCTTGGGGTGACTATGGTGATTGGCGGGGTGGTATTGATTCGGAATAATTGATGTTGCAGGAGAGAATGAGGGAATAATTAAATGATTGAATAGCTTCTGCAAGTACCGTTCGCAGCGTTTCGGGCACTCACCAGAGCGAACAAGCGCAGCGCAGTGAGTGGTAACAGCGGTAGCCATTCTCTGCTTCCATTATTCTCTCCTTCACTTATTCACTTGTCGTATGAAAAATAGTATAAACTATCGTCTCTATGCCGGCAGAGATTCCCTGATTTCTATTTTCTACCGGTTTTCAGGGAGTCACCACTGCTTTTTCCCCCACTAACTTCCACCAGAGTTATACAGTTGTGTAAGCTGTGAAGCAGATTTTCACCAGGATCGGCCATCCGTTAACCGGCCGAAACCGGATCATACCCGCAGCGTAGAGCTGCGTGCCGTTACCCGGCCTTACTCGGTCACAATCGGCGTTATTGGCGCTAGGGGACTTGACGCAGGTGCTTTTCACCTGGAAGTTACGGTTACTAAGAATCGGTGATCCAGGTTTATTGCACTAATAATCCTCCTTGAGACGCGCCACAAAGCTCCCCCGCCCGTTCCCGGATTTCCAGGTAATTTTGGTAGATATCCGCCTTTATTGCCAGCAGCTTCAATTCGTTTCTTAACGACCGTTCTTCAATATCAAGCAACGGTAAAGGATTGAAGCCTTGTTTCTTTTTGAGTTGCTCCCCAATACGCAGCATTTCTTCCCTTTCCTGCTGGTACGTTTTAGCCATAAAGCTAAAGTGCTGAAAATCAATTTGCCAGGCTGCTACCCGCTGAAAATAATCTGCCTTATCCCCCGCCAGTGCTTCGGTCTGCTCCTTTCTCAGGGATAACTCCTCCAATTCCAATTCCCTAATCTTCACCTGTTTCTCTCCCGAATTAGGTAGTTGAAAGGCCAGCCCTACTGAAAAGCGTTCCCTTGGCAGGTCGGTATGCGGCCCACGGTATTTCACCTGAGCAAAATCAAAGTATTGTCTTCTTTCGGCTTCTTCTAATTCTAGCTCGCGGGCGACGGTTTCCAACTCATAATCAAGCTTTGGGTCCGCGGCTAGCTTAAAGCCTCCGGGAAAACCTGCTCCAATTTCAGCAACCGAAATGAAGCCGGAGAAAGAGAAAGCCGGTTCCATTATACCCAGGTTATTGGTCACCTGGGCCTGTTTAGTGTTCAGGCGAGAGGCGCGGACATCGAGGTCTGTCGTAGATTCCCGCAATTGCACCAATTTAGACCAATCAAAGTCCAGGCTTCCGGCCTGTCTGCTTAGCACAGTAGTACGATCTTGCAGAATAATCTGCAACCGGGTTAAGATGGCTAGTTCCTTATCTATCAAGTAGAGCTCCAGCCAATCGGCATATCGTTGTGCCAATGCGTCACACCTGGATTCTTGTGCCTCAAAATCCGGAGCGGATTCCTGGTGGTTGTACAAAGAAGTTAACGCCCGTCTTTTCCTGCCAGTACTAGGGGCCATGCGAAAGGTGTATTCCTGCTGATCCAGCTCAAAATCCCTAGTTTCCGTACGTAACTGGTATTCCTCGAACCAAGGCATGTTGGGGGCTTTACCAGCGTTTCTTCCTTCGGCAACCATCAAGTCTAGGTTTCCCAAAGCGAAAAAATCGGTGACAGAAATTGATCGTTGTGCTTCGATCTCTGGTGAGGTCCCGACCAGAAGGGCGAGAAGCAGCATAGCTCTGAAAGCAACCAGACTTAGGGTCAATTTGGTAAAAGGAGGTAGTTGCAAAACCTGGGTCATCTTTTGGCCGCGTTTACTTAAGTTTACAATTATCATTGCTCTGGTATCCGTCGGATACCAATTTTTTCCTTCTGCAGGAATGTGTTTTCAGGAGATATTTCCACGATGACTTCTCTGCCGTAGGTCTTAAATTCAGGCAGCTTTCTCAGCCTGGTCGGAATTTCCACGATCCGGGAGCCCAGGCCGACTACGTTGCCGAGATAAGTCAGGCCTTCTGTCTTCAGGGAATAAACTTCGAGTTGATCACCCAGCGCAACCCGGGCTATCTGATCTTCGTGCACGTAGCCTCGAACAATAATGGAATGCGGCTCATAAAAAGAGAGCAGCGTTTGAAAAGACTGAACGTGCTCTTCTTCCCTTACTTCAATATTACCAACGAGACCGTCCGTTGGTGCTTTTACAATGAAGGGCTGGACCTTATGACCTTCTTCAAACTCCATTTCTGCCTCTAGTCGTCGAATTTGCTCCGCGTATGGATTCCTGCCGAGCGATAATTCTTGCTGCAGGTTACTTTTTCTCAAATCGGCGACTTCCAGTTTTCGGGCCTTTTCAGCCGCTAACAGTGCGATTTTGTTTTCCATCGGCTGGTAATCTGCCGCTGTAGCCGTAATGGACTCCAAGCCGCTAGCTAATGACTTCTTGTAGGTAAGTTCTTTACTGAGTGAAATGATGTCCTCTTCGATACGCGCCAGGTCATCGATGGATTTTTGGTCCGCTTCTCTCAATTCGCTTTTCTTCCGTTGTCGAAAAATACTTTCTTCCGCACGAAGCTCTGCGATTCGGAATGTCTGGTCCGTCAAAGCTTCTTTAGCATTGCGTCGGCTTACCTTCAAAAGGGACTGACCTAGTGCAACTGCCTGCCCCGGTCGGACAAGCAATTCATCGATCACTACCGGATAATTATAATTAATCGTGGTCTCATTGCTTTCTGCGAAGCCAAAAAAACTAAGGTCTTCATCCGTTGGCGGGCGAAACAGGAAAATCAGTGACAGCCCCAGCAATGCTACGACCAGGTAAAATGGGTTGAATCGCATAGGTCTATAGTTTCGTAGGGCGTTTACGGAAGTTAAGCCTCAGTTCTTCAAGACCTTCGATGCTATTAAGATCCTCCGCAAGTTGATTGATGGAGGCCCGGTCCCTTAGCCGAATCAAATAGGTGAATTCCTGAAGGTTTTCCCGAGACTGCTCTTCGATCATGGGAAGGCCTTCGTCGGTGTAGGTTTGCACTCGCTTATCGGTCAGAAACCGGATTTGCTCCAGTTCATAATCCCGGCAGTGGGTTTTCAATTGCCCCTCAATGGTGCCCTGTTGCTCGTCTTGCTTAGGTACTTTCAACCTAATTTCTCCGATTAACTCGTTGTTATTACTCATCGGGGTGAACCTCAGAATAATTGCGCCCAGGCAGAAAACTAGGGCTCCAGTCAGGGCCACGCCAAAGCCCAGTACGCCTGTGGCAATCCCCGTCCCCAGAGATGCGAACATAAAAGTGATGTTCCTCGGATCATCGAGCACCGTTCGAAAACGAATGATCGATAAGGCGCCGATGATCCCCAAACCACGGGCAAGGCTATCTCCAATTGCTTGCATAACGGTTGCCGCTACAATCGCGATTAAAATGAGCGATTGCAGGAAATGTGCCCTTCGGTAGATGCTTTGCGTCGTTAGATCATAGGTGATCGCAATCAGTGACGAAAGGAAAAACGCAAAAAGCGTAGTAAGTAACACCACATAAAATGAAGGTGTGTCTGGGTTGTAATTCAACCACTCAATATCAAGCATAGGAGCCCTTAAAATCAGAAAATTAAGTGAAGGTAGGCTTAGGACCTTAGAAATGGGCGAAACCATTCGGTCAGCGGCATAAAAAGTCCTTTTGGTCATTCACTCTACATCCCTAACAACTTTCGGGAGTAGTTACAGACTAATCATCTCAAATAAAAAGAGAGGACCCAGACCAAGTCCGAACCCTCCTAGAAAACACCTAAAACCCATATTCATATTATGAAAAACCTATTTCTTTAAGTCTTCACAGAAATTCGCTTGTCCAAAAGTTGTTCTTTAATAAAGACACCTATTTGACGCTTACCGCTCTAAAAAGTAACACTACCAACCACGTTATCAATCAGTTAAGGTTTTCAAAAATCCGCTATTTCGTATTTCAGCAGATGAAAATTCTGTAATTAAACTCGTACCGTTTATTTCTGACACTAAGAGGGCTCAAATAATGATAAATATTTTTTCAACTTTTTTCTAACTTGCTCGCTTACAAGGGTAAAATGGCCACTAAAGCCCAGCAAATTCTCTGGAAATCAGCTTGGAAACTGCTACTTGAGGGGCAAAATGCTCCGAGGCTACCTTACGGTACTCCCGTAGTTTCCACGGTATCTGCAGCGGGGAATCCTCGTACCAGAGTTGTCGTCTTGCGTAGCGCTGAAGAATCGGGAGGCGAACTAGTCTGCTATACAGACCGGCGGTCCATAAAGGTTACTCACCTAAAACAAGGTTCCTCCCTCCTGTCTTGGACCTTTTGGTCGCCCGAGCATCAGTTACAGTTTAGTTGTTCCGGACCAACCGAGGAACTACCGGAAAAGGTTTGTCAGAAAATTTTCTCTGGTCTGCCCAAGCACTCACGTAAGACCTACGCGGCGCTATCCCCTCCGGGGACAAAGTTGGAGGAAGCTGGCGATGCTTTGCCCGAAGACTGGCCCACTCGCTCTCTGGAGCAAACCAATTTTGCTGTAACGAACTTCTTAGCGCTTAAAACAAAAATAAACCGGGCAGAAGTCTTGTACCTAAGCAGAAATGGGAACCGCCGACTGTTGGCTGAACGAGATCAACATCAGAACTGGAATTTTCATTGGCTTGTCCCCTGACCGATCAGTCTACTTAGGGAGGCCGTACAAATACGGCGATAAAGCTACGGGATAAGGAGAATAGTGTAAAACCCCGTTCAACAAGTTCCCAGCGATATACCTTCGCCCCGTGGTATTCAGCTCCATCCCTTTCCTGCTGTACTTTTTACCAGTTTTCCTTCTGGTAGTAACCCTGGTTCCAAAGACCTGGAAGAATGCGGTTATTCTTGCCTTCTCTCTATTCTTTTATGCCTGGGGCGCGCCCCTGTTCATTTTTGTCCTGGTCGCTTCCACCATTGCCGACTTTTTCATCGTCAGGCAGCTATACCGGGTAAAAGAAGAGCGCTACCGTAAAGCACTTTTGTTGACATCGCTCGGTCTCAACTTGAGTTTGTTAGCCTACTTCAAGTACGCTAATTTTTTCATCGACAACATCAATGCGACGCTTAGTTTGTGGGGAATATCCTCCCTTTCCTGGGCAGAGGTAGCCCTTCCAATTGGCATCAGTTTTTATACTTTCCAGACGCTCACCTACTCCATCGACGTGTATCGGCGGGCCCACGCACCGCTGGAAAAAGTAAGCGATTACTTACTGTACATCATGTCGTTCCCTCAAATGATTGCCGGCCCCATTGTACGTTACCAGGAGGTAGCAGATCAGATCAGCGAAAGGACTTCGACTACGGAAGACAAACTGCTCGGTTTTTACCGTTTCACCCTCGGCCTGGCCAAGAAGGTTTTCATTGCTAACGTCCTGGGCAAGCAGGCAGACATCATTTTCGGTACCGACCCTACCCTACTCGATCTTCCAACAGCCTGGCTTGGAGCCGTGGCGTATGCTGGTCAGATTTACTTCGACTTTGCGGGGTATTCCGACATGGCAATAGGACTGGGCCGCATGATGGGCTTCCGCTTCCCGGAGAACTTTGAAAGCCCTTACGTCTCCACATCGATCACCGAATTTTGGCGCAGGTGGCACATGACCCTCGGCAGATGGATGCGCGACTATTTGTACATCCCCTTAGGAGGGAGCCGGGTCAACGCAAAGTGGAAATTATATTTCAATTTATGGGTGGTCTTCCTGCTTTCCGGCTTGTGGCATGGCGCTTCGTGGAACTTTGTTATTTGGGGAGCCTTTCATGGCTGCTTCCTCATCCTAGACCGCCTGTTCCTGGCCCGAGTACTGGCCGCCAGCGGGCGCTTGCCAGCGGTGATCATCACCTGTTTCCTCGTCATCATCGGCTGGGTGTTCTTCCGTCTGGAGACCTTTACGGAAGCGACGAACTATTTAGGGGTCATGTTCAGCGGCAATGCACCAAATTGGCCCGAAGCAAGGGGTAAGTTCTGGGTAACGCTCGGCTTTAGTTTGTTAGCGTCCTGGGGTGTACTAAGCCCCTGGGGTAAAAGGGTACAAGTGTACTTATACCCCCAAAAACTGTCTTCCGTCAGAGAAGCTACCTTCCGCCTTATGCTCAGCCTGCTTGTTTTTGCCGTGTCCTGCGCCGTAATCACCAGTCAGGGGTTTAATCCGTTTATTTACTTCCGGTTCTGAGTCCGGCGTAAACGCTTTTTCCTGATCCGTTCTTCCAGGTAAAAGCGCGCCTCGTTGTGCAAAACTTCCTCAAAGGTACGGTTGGTCTTCGCTGCTTTCTTGCTTACTTGTTGCAACCACTTTGGGGTATTTCTGATCTGCTCCATGATCTCCTGAATGTCTTCTTCCGGAGCCACAGTACTCTTTTCCGACGCTGATCCAGTGACAAACCCAGCAACTGCAGCCTCCAGAAAACCGTTAGACAAACGATGGTAGTGGCTCTCCGTTTCAAAAAGAATAACCTGCTTGTAACTCATTAGATCATCAGGCAACCGAACATCCTGAACGGAACCATCATCCCGCCCATTCCACATGACCCTATTAAAGTAGTACCAAAATTCTCCGTTGCCCAGAAACCGCTTACTGAACTGCTGATGAAGATACAATGACCAATAAAAACTATCTCCAATAACAAGCGTCTTCAATTGCTCCTTTTCCGGATGTTCAACGTGCCAGGCAGGGTAAGCAAGCGGGAAGCCTTCAGGTGCTTGCAAAATATTGAGTCCCCGAAAAATATCGGCTTCACTACCTCTTTGCTCGGCACTAACCTCAACGGCATCAAGTACCAGATCGGGAAGGTCGATATCGTGTCTCTGTTCAAGATAATTCAACAAAGAGTCCATCACGAGGTATTGCCCGTACTTCGTCCAATGAATCCCCGCCTTCGGAAACAGAGGATACTGTACCGTGTCTTTCATTTTCCGGAACCAATCATTGAAATTAAGGAAGGGAATCGCTCGGTCTTCCAGTACCCTGAGTAACTCCTCCTCGTTCGTTTGTGCAGGTGCCGGCCCATCCCATGCTGGAGGAAAGTACTCGGGGAAGTAAGTCCCTTTACCAGCAGCCATCACCACCAAAAGATCCACACCATGGCTAGCAAGAGAGTCCTTCACCAACGTCAATCGCTCCCCCATTTCATCAAAATGTTTGGGGCCCTGATAATTCCGTCCCGTAACCGTATTGAGGTAGGTGTCCTCATAGAGGTACCCTTTTTTTCCAACCACGACATCACGGGCAGTTGCAATATTGAAAAGGGAATACTCCTTCTGGTTATTGAGTCGAACCAGGTTATTCCTGCCACCAAACTGCTCATTCAGCCTTTTAGCAGCATCTTCCTGAAAGCCACCACTGAACCAGCGTGACCAAGACCATTCAGGATCCGTTGCCGGTTGGTGATTAGCCAAGGGATCCCCAACCCGATTGAAGAACAACAGGGGAAGTAACAGCACCAGCAGTAATACGCCAAGAAGGATTCGCATGGCACAAAGTTCGGAAAAAATTAGGCACGTCTGCGTTTTGCCCCCCGACCGATCAATCCCAGGTCAAGCAAGACCGCCAGCACGATACCAATGGTTGGAAGCCCCGACCACTCACCACCGAAATAATACTGCACCAGACCATACCACAGCAAGGTAATTGGCATGAATAGGAACCCCAGCATTGGCAACAGGATCCCGTCGAAACCATCGCGGAACCACCCAGTAAAAAAGTACAACACTGCAATAATCAGTCGTGGGAAGAAAAACCCCATAAGTAACAGCAAGATTGGCATAGGTAGGAATTTAAGTATTTGTTAGAAAGTCTGGTGGTCTGTCAAGATTGAATTTGAGGGTAAGATGTTGGTAAATTTTGCCGCCGAGTGAGGCCAATAATTACTTGCATGGCCGTAACTACGGAAGTGATTATCTAAAGAAGCTCGACGGCAAAAGGTGCCGCGAATTATCCCAACATTTAATTTTGACCCACTAGCAGCCTGTCGGGGAGAACCGAATCTGAGCCAACGTGAGCCATTTTTGTGGTAGATGACTGGTGAATTCGGGAGTTTAACGGGTTAAGTGACTGAATTCGCTGGGAAATCTACCGCAAAAAGGGCCGCTTTGGGACGATGAGCGTTCTCTCCGACAGGCTGCTAGTTCCCTTTCATAACCCCAAAGCCGCCCCAAACGTTCTACAGGCAGATATTTTGCTCCGTTCAATTTATTCAAACGAACATTCTACATATTCAACAATTTAAAATCATAATGATCATAAATAAAAGAATTCGCAGAATGCGTAATTATTCAACAAATGTGATTACCTTGCATTTGTAATAATTGTTCTAGCATTTATCGCTTTTCCCTGCTTGAGATTAGTAAACGCCCTGCTCAGGGTCAGACAACCAACAATTTCTTCCCAACACTTTCCTACAATTAAGTAACCAACCGTCGGCAACTACGGCACTGGTCTGTAATTGAATTTTCCATCGGAAGCGGCGCGGCTTTCGTAATGGAACTTTCATGCCCCCAGCCTAGTATCCAGGTAACGCTGACATTATTCATCTCACTAACCATAAATCAGTTTAATTCATGAAATTTATCCATATCCTCGTTGCCCTTTGTGGCCTTTTTATCCTGTCCGGCTGTACCGAAGACAGTGCACTAACCGAAACTACCGGGCCCGTTGCCGAGTTCTCCAAGTTCATCCATGATGAGGGAGAAGACGGTTATACGAATGCCCCTGACCTTGGCCTTGAAGACCCCATTGAATCTCACGTAGACGGGCATTCGATGAACTTCAGTGACGTCGAGAAGATTACCGAAACCCGCCCTGATGGTACCGTTGAAAACCTCTACCGTATCGGAGGCGATATTGACGTGACCCGCGAGCAGCTCGATGAGCTGCGGGCAATGGATCGCACGCTGGAAAAGCAATACCGCACCAACAACCTTGTGTCCAACAACCAGACGATTACCGTCATAGGTTACACTGGCGGAAGCTTCGCCCTGACGACGAAGATGAGGACCGGCCTGAGTTGGGCCATCAATAATTACAACGCGCTCAACATTGGCCTCACGTTCTCCCTCAGTTTTCAGACCAGCACCAATGCTGATATTGTGGTGTATCGTCAGTACCAAAATAGCGGTGCAGGCGGCGTTGCAGGATTCCCCAGTGGTGGCAGCCCCTACAAGTGGGTACAGATTTATGCCGGCATGGACAGCTACAGCAATAACGTGAATGAGCACGTGGTTGGTCATGAAATCGGTCACTGTCTCGGACTTCGGCATACCGATTGGTTCAGCCGCCAGTCTTGCGGCCAGTCGGGCGAAAGTGCCGGATCTACCGGTGCGGTGCTAATCCCAGGTACGCCTTCTGGCTACGATGCCAACTCCCTGATGCTCGCCTGCTTCGGCAGTAACGAAGATGGCGAGTTCGGTTTCTACGACCGGGTTGCGCTCGAATACCTGTACTAGTAGTTACATCATTAGTTCCTTCTGTTTAAGTTAAAAGGTCTGATCTCACGAATTGGCCTGGCCCGTCCTCAATCATTTGGAGGCGGGCCTTTTCGTGGAGAGTAATGGAAGGAGAGAATAATTAAATAGCTGCCGCAAGCGCCATTAGCAGCGCAGGGAGTGGAAACAGCGGTAGCCATTCTCTCCTTCAATTATTCACTGTAAAGGGCGAGCCCGCAGGTGCAAAGAAAGCTTGATTAAAAAGCAAAGTAGACCAGCATTACTAACAAGCCCTACGTGATAAATTTACTGATAGCTTGCTCATTTCCATCGAAATGACGACTTTTGGCATCGCTCAGAGACCTTCGGGACGGTTTGCATTAGGTAATCAGTGGTGTGTATGAAACTAGCTGAATTATGCTTCCACTCCTCCAGGAGCTTTTTTCTCCACGAAACTCCGGGCATTGCCGTCAAATGATGACGGCGGGGTTTGACGCAAATAGTTACTTCCCGGCCAATGCGCCGGGAGGGAAACCAGCCTTGCGTCTACTACTTCCCCTGCACCCGCGTCCGCGCCTGCTGGTACTGCTGCACCTCAATGGTGACGGTCCGCCAAGCTTAATATCGCGCGGCGCCGCAAGTCCGAAAGAGAAAGCCGAAAGGTGCCACTACTTTCCGACCCAGGGCGGCCTTGCCGGATGGAAGTATACTACACAAATTACAAGAACAAGTCTGTCAACCCCAAACGGTAACAGGGAAACCGAAGGCGCTATCGCCAGACTTCCCTCCCCTCTAATTTGTTGACTAATGATCATGACGCAAACCAATAAGGAGATGAAACTCAAGCGTATATTTATTCAGAACCAGTTGCCCGACGTACTGGCACCGCTTAAGCGGCTCAGCCACAATATCTGGTGGTCCTGGAATGCCGATGCTCAGGAACTCTTTTCCTCCATCGACCCTGAACAATTCGTTGAACTAAACTACAACCCGGTCGCCCTGCTGGAAACGTTGGATCCCAATCGTATGCAGGAACTGGCGAAAGACAAAGTCTTCCTCCAACAACTAAAAGCAGTTGAGCAATCTTTCGACGCCTACCTTTCCGAACCTAAAAAGAAAGGTCCCAAGCTGGCTTATTTCAGCATGGAGTACGGCCTGCACATCAGCCTGAAGCTATACAGTGGTGGCCTTGGGGTGCTTGCCGGCGACTACCTAAAAGAAGCTTCCGACAGCAACGTCGACCTCTTCGGCGTAGGCTTACTCTACCGCTACGGTTACTTTAACCAGGGGCTGAGCATGAACGGTGACCAGATCCACCGCTACCCCGCGCAGAAGTTTACCCAGTTACCCGTTGAGCCCGTCCGCAAAGCAGACGGCACGTGGATGAAAGTATCCGTCCCGATTCAAGGCAGGATCGTCCAGGCTAAAATCTGGCGCTTACCCATCGGTCGCATCAGCCTCTTTTTACTCGATACCGACCACGAAGACAACAACCAGGATGACCGCGCACTAACGCACATGCTCTATGGAGGTGACAACGAACACCGCCTGAAGCAGGAGATTCTTCTCGGCATCGGTGGTGTACGCGCCATCGAAGCCATGGAGCTCGAGCCAGAGGTATACCACCTCAACGAAGGCCACGCTGGCTTCCTGAGCATCGAACGCCTCAAGAACCACGTTGCCGACGGCATGAGCTTCCCCGAAGCTGTGGAGGCCGTCCGGTCCAGCAGTCTGTACACGACCCACACACCGGTACCCGCCGGCCACGACCACTTCCCTGAGCACCTGCTGCGGAACTACCTGTACAACTACGCTTCAGAGCTTGGCATCAGTTGGGCTGAATTCGTCGCGCTCGGTCGCCAAAACCCGAACGATGAGGGAGAGGACTTCAACATGTCCAAACTGTCCATCGCACTCAGCCAACGCGTCAACGGCGTTTCCAAACTGCACGGCGAGGTGAGTCGGGAGATGTTTACCACCCTGTACCCTGGCTATACGGCCGAGGAGGTACACATAGGTTACGTCACCAACTCCGTCCACTACCCTACCTGGATCGCCAAAGAGATCCACGATCTCTACAGCACCAAATTCGGTAAAGACTGGGTGCGCGACCAGAGCAATAAGGACATTTGGCGGAAGGTCCATCAGATCGGTGATAAGGAGCTCTTCGACGTACGGCACAAGTTAAAGGTACGCCTGCTCAACTACGTCCGGGAAAAACTGGAGGTAGACATGCGTCGCCGTGGCGAAAGCCCACGGACGATCATCGACATCGTCTCCAACATCAACAACGACGCACTGGTCTTCGGATTTGCCCGTCGCTTCGCTACCTACAAGCGTGCTACCCTTTTGTTCAAGAACGAAGATCGGCTGCTTGAGCTGGTGAATCAGTCTGACAAGCCGGTGATCTTCCTGTTTGCAGGTAAGGCCCACCCGGCCGACCAGGGCGGACAGGACCTCATCCGCCACATCATCCACGTTAGCAAGAAACCAGCGTTTGCCGGTAAGGTGATCTTCCTGGAGGATTACAATATGGAGATGGCGAAGCTACTCACCCAGGGTGTCGACGTTTGGCTCAACACGCCTATGCGCCCA
This sequence comes from Neolewinella sp., assembly GCA_047626445.1. Lineage (GTDB taxonomy): Bacteria > Bacteroidota > Bacteroidia > Chitinophagales > Saprospiraceae > Neolewinella. Next base: position 11,481 of record JBLHRW010000008.1, on the reverse strand, counting down.
CTGGAAGCCTCCGGCACCTCCGGTATGAAGGCAGCATTGAATGGCTCGATCAACTTCTCCGTTCTCGACGGTTGGTGGGCCGAAGGCTACCGCCCCGATGCGGGTTGGGCACTCCCGCTGGAGCGCACCTACGAAGACCAGAACTTGCAGAATGAGCTCGATGCCGAGGTCATTTACAGCATACTTGAAGACGAGATCATCCCTGCCTTCTATCGTCGCGACAAGACCGGTATCAGCAAGGACTGGATGGGTTACGTGAAGCAGATCATCGCGGAAGTGGCGCCCACCTTCACGATGAAGCGGATGATGGATGATTACTACGAGCGCTTCTACTTCCCGCTGGGCAAAAGCCAAAAGGCGGCCAGCAAATCCAACTGGAAAGCAGCGAAAGAATTCGCTGCCTGGAAGCAGGATACTATCGCCAACTGGCAAGGCATTGAAGTAGAGGAAAGCGAAAGCTTCGATACCGTCAACCAAGCCTTCCCACTAGGAGAAGCCTTCACGGCCACGGTAGTACTCGATACCAACGGCATCGACGCTAAGAACCTCCTACTCGAAGCTTGTTTCTACGAACGGCTCAGCGAAGAGAAGATTCGTCTTCGCCGTACGGAAGCTTTTGACCTCAAAAAGCAAAGTGGTGGTAAGGCAACCTTCGAAATCAGTCTGGATCCTCGCTTGGCCGGTGTCTATGAATACGGTTTTCGCTTACGGCCCAACCACAAGATGATGCCGCATGCGCAGGATTTGAACTTGGTGTTCTGGGTTTAGGCCAGTCTATGGTCGAGGGCTTTCAGCCCGAGTGCGAACGGGGCCCTAGGCTCCCGGAGCGTATTACGGCGGTATCGTCCTTGGCACCACATCGTGCAAAGTCGCTTCGCTCCCTTGCATAACCCGGACAGCGCATCCTAAGACTTGGATAAAAATAAAGCCCATCGATGCTGGAAAGCGTCGGTGGGCTTTTTCTTTGGTCGAGGGCTTCAGGCCCACCCGGGTAAGGGAGCTTCTCTCCCTAAGCCCGGTGGGGCTTATTTATAACTATCCCTTCTAATTAGCGACCTGTAACACCGCCCCGTCAGGTAGCTCAGCAACCTCAATCTGGCAGCAAAGGCGGCTGTATTCAGTAGCCTCATCAGCGAATTCAAGCATCATTTTTTCGATCGTTCCGGCGGCTCCTATTTTAGCCACGTCTTCGGGAGCCAGGTAAACGTGGCAGGTTCCACAAGAACAGACGCCACCGCAGTCTCCGTCAATGCCATCCACCTTGTTTGCTTTTGCGAGTTCCATTACGGAGCCACTGGTTCCCTTTACAGTAATTGATGCTCCGTCGGTAGTAATGAAGGTTATTTCAGTCATTATGCTCTTTGTTATTTAAATGGTTGTCTTCAGTTATACTACTGTCGGTTACTTGAGGTAAAACGTTTTCGCGCCAGCGAACACGGCCCTCCCACCGACTGCCTGTAGGGGCGCGCCCTTGCGGTCGCCCTGACAGGCAAACGTTTTCACCTCGTGTTTCCGACGGGAGTATAGTCAAATCGGCAATCTAATTGCGGGCGGTAAACAAGGCAGTAAGCTGATGAAAGCCTACCTGTCTTTCGAATTCGCCCCACGCTTCTATGTTTGGTTCAGCAATGGATATTTCGATGGCCGCCACCTTATCAGACAAGACGGCCAGCAAAGTCTTCAGAACCTGCCGAGCGTGGGTTGCCCCCAGGCAGTTGTGGTGGCTAAAACCAAAGCCGACGTGCGGGTTCATCTTCCGGTCGAGGACCACCTCATTTGGTTCTTCGAAGACGGAAGCATCCCGGTTGGCAGAAGCCCAACACAGGGAGATTCGTGAGTCGGCCTTCAGGGCATGTTCACAGACTACGGTGTCTTGGGTCACCACCCGGCCCATGTGGGTAAGGGGCGCATAATACCGTATTAATTCCTCTACCGCTTTACCCCTAATTTCTGGTTCAGCACGCAAGCGGGCCAAGGAAGTCGGATGTTCTGCGAGATAAGCGACGGCATTGGTCACGGCGTTGATAACGGTATCACGCCCGCCGGCGAAGGTCAGGATCATTACGCCTTTTACTTCTTCACGGGTCAGTTTTCGGCCGTCTAACGCTGCGGCCAATAGATGTGAGTACAGATCGTCTCCCGGCTTGGCCAACGCTTTATCGATCTGTCGATCGATGTAATCGTAGAGGATCGTGGCCTTGTCTCCATCAAGTGACTCTCCTTCGCTTCGAAATACATGAGTTCCCCAGGAGATCCACACCTCTGATTCTTCGAACGGAATATTGAGTAGTAAGGTTAGTGCCTGAGATTGGAGTTTCAGGGAGAATGCTTCAATTACCTCTATCTCACCAGCTAGCAAAACTTCATCGACCAAAGTTTCGGTCATTTCCCGCAGCTTTGCCGCATAGTCCGGGCCATTGGGCCGCCTGAACCAGGGTTCGACCAGCGCCCGGTAGGCCTTATGCATGGGCGGATCAACCTCGAAAGGAATCTGCCGGGTTTCCCGGATGTTGACTTCGGACGGGACGACGATTCTTCCTGGCGTGGTTTCGGAAGTAAAAGTCTGATAGTTGTGGGCAGCCTTCCGCACGTCTTTCAGCCTCAGCAGCATCGTAACGGGATCGTTCTGGTCGTCCATTTCGCCGTAGCCTTTCTTTACGCGGGCTTCTTCGAAGGGGTCCTTGAAAATACTCTTGTTCATTTTTTCGATCTTGGTAATATTTTTACACAGATGACTAACCTGCTATCCGCAAGTTAATATCTCTATGCTTAATATTTACAAATGGTGACCAACCCGGCTAACCGCAGTAAGCAGACGCGAAGTACACCCAAGGGTAGGCATATACTTACGGCGGTCAGCCGGAAAGGTTATCATCAGCATCGTACCTTTGCCCGCCCAAACGAAACGAATATCCACCATGAAAACCGCCGCTACCGTTCAGATGCTCAACCTCAAGCTTCCCACAGATCCGCGCTGGGTCAACCTGGCGGAGATGGACTTAGAAGAAATCCTGACGGACCACGCTTACTGCGAGCAAAAAGCTACAACCAGCTGCATCAGTCTAATTATAGGTTATCCAGACTATCCGGAGATCATAGCAGCGGTTGCGCCGATAGTTACTGAAGAATGGGGACACTTTCGCATGGTCCTTCACGAGTTAGAAAAGCGTGGCCTCAAGCTAGGCTACCCACGGAAGGATGAGTACGTAAACGGGCTAATGAAAGTGATGAAGAAAGGCAGCGGCCGGGTACAGGCATTGCTGGAGAAGCTGCTACTCTGTGCCCTCATCGAGGCGCGCAGCTGCGAGCGGTTCCGGCTGCTGAGTTTGTACTGCGCTGATGAGGACCTTCGGAATTTTTACCACAAGTTCATGGTTGCCGAAGCAGGTCACTACGTTTTGTTCATCGAGTTGGCGCGCAAGTATTTTGACCGGGAGATGGTGGATAAGCGCTGGGCGGAATTTTTAGCTTTTGAGGAGGAGCTGCTTGCGAACATCGAAGTGAGGGGCGACCGGATGCATTAACTGAGTAACCTTATCACCACCACAGAGTCGATAAAAATGCTAAAAACTAACTACCTAATAATAGGGACCGGAGCAGTAGGGATGGCCTTCGCCGACGTACTCGTGTCTGAGACTAAGGCCGACATCATCATGGTTGACAGGTTCCAGAAACCTGGCGGTCACTGGAATTTTGCCTATCCTTTCGTCACCCTTCACCAACCTTCTGCTTTCTACGGCGTCAGTTCCACTGAGTTGGACAAGAAGCGCAAAGACGTCGTCGGCCTCAATAAAGGCCTGAACAACCTGGCCTCAGGTGCCGAAATCCTTGCTTACTACGACGAGGTGATGCGTCACCGCTTTTTACCCAGTGGCCGGGTGCGTTACTTCCCACTTTGCAATTACGAAGGAGATGGAAAATTCACCTCAATACTTACGGGAGAAAGTCACCAGGTTGAATTTGATAAGATCGTTGATGGTAGCTACCTAAAGACAGAGATTCCCTCCACCCACACCCCCAACTTTACCGTTGCGCCTGAGGCCAACTTCCTATCGCTCAACGACCTACCAGACATCAGTACACCCCCCAGTGGCTTCGTAGTAATCGGGGGGGGCAAAACCGGAATCGACGCCTGTCTATGGTTACTGGAACATAAAGTAGACCCCGACAAAATCACTTGGATTATTTCCCGTGATGCCTGGCTATTGGACCGGCGAAACATCCAACCCTCTATGGAGTTTTTCAACTATTCCATAGGCTCCCAAGCGGATCAGCTTGAGGCCATCGCTAAGGCAACCTCCATTGAAGACCTCTTTAACAGGCTAGAAGACAAGGGTGTGCTGGTGCGTATCGATAAAACGGTTCGGCCAAGCATGTTTCACGGAGCCACCATTAGTGCACTCGAACTCGAACAGTTACGGCGGATCAAGAGCGTCGTCCGGCTTGGCCGCATCAGCAGCATATCTGCTGATTCAATCGAACTAGCCAAGGGCAGCATCCCCACCACTACTGGACATGTTCACATTGATTGCTCTGCCAGTGCGATCTCCAACCATGACGTTAAACCTATTTTTGAGGGAAACTTGATCACCCCTCAATCGGTACGTTCTTACCAGCCGGTATTCAGTGCCGCCTTCGTCGCCCACATTGAAGCGACTTACGACAGCGAGGCTAAGAAAAACGAAATCTGCACCGTAGTACCGATTCCCAACCACGACACCGATTGGATCAAGATGCTGGCCACCTTCATGATCAACCAGGACAATTGGGGCCAGGACAAAGGCCTCAAAGAATGGCTCATCAATAACCGGCTCGATGGCTTCAACGAAATGGTGGAACAAGTCAGCAAAGACGACCATGAAAAGCAGGCCATCATGCAACGATTCCGGGACAATACCTTGCCGGCAATGGCAAAACTCCAACAGTTTATGGCCGAGCTGGCTTAGCACCTTTACTACCTAAATTACCACCATGTCTCAGTTCCAGATTGAAAAAACCAACTTCGCCTCCAGTCGAATTATCTCTAAAGAATCAGCCAAAAATACCACATTAAACAAAGGAGAAGTATTGGTCAAAATCCAGCAGTTCGCCTACTCTGCCAATAACATCACTTACGCGTCGGTGGGTGATAGGATGGGCTATTGGCACTTCTTTCCGCCGATGGGTAAGAATACTGATGGCTGGGGCGTTACGCCCGTTTGGGGTTTTGCAGAGGTAACGGCCTCCAAAACGAAAGGGATTCCCGTCGGAGACCGTCTTTTTGGCTATTTCCCCCCGGCTTCTCATTTGGTAATGACGCCCGTCGGCGTCAACCAACAACGGCTTATTGACGGTACGGCGTACCGCAGTAAGTTGCCCGCCGGTTACAACATTTACCGCAGGGTAAACAATGAAAAGGGCTATAATAAAGCGATGGACAAATTCCGGATGTTGCTGTTTCCCCTCCACCTTACCAGCTTCTGCCTCTGGGACCTGTGCAAGACCAAAGAGTGGTACGGCGCGAAACAAGTCCTGGTACTTAGTGCCTCCAGCAAAACGAGTACGGGGCTTGGTTTTGCGCTTAAGGCCGACGCAAGCTCGCCACCGGTCATCGGTATTACCTCAGCCAGAAACCTGGAGGCGGTGGAAAAGATGGAACTTTACGACGGAGTTATCACCTACCAGGACATCGCCAACCTCAAAGCAATACCGACGCTGATCGTCGATATGTCCGGCAACCTCGAGGTGCTGACCTCGCTGGAAAACCACCTCGGCAGTTCGCTGAACTACTGCATCAGGGTCGGGCTCACGCATTGGGAAAACACAGGAGAGATATCCAAAAAACTGGCTAAAAAGAGTGAGCTCTTCTTCGCTCCCGAGCACATCCAGCAACGGATGAAAGATTGGGGACCGGAAGGCTTTGAACGGAAGACGAAAGGCTTCCTGAAAAACTCCGCCAAGAGTACTGCGAGCTGGCTTACCTTCCGTGAGCTTGATGGTTTGGAAGGCCTCCAACGGGTCCATCCTGATGTATGCGCTGGAAAAATTTCGCCGGCAGAGGGGCTCATCGTCAACATGTAGTATTCTAATTCATGGCCGACTTACTCAAATCATTCCACGACTTCGTTGAACGGGAGCAACTCTTCACCAAAACAGATAAGCTGCTGCTGGCCTGTAGTGGTGGCCTCGACAGTACCGTGCTGGCCCATCTCCTGCACGCCGAGGGCTACGATTTTGCCATCGCGCACATGAATTTTCAGCTGCGGGGCGAAGCCTCCGACGGTGATGCTGCTTTTGTGGAGGAGTTGGCGCGGACGCTGGATGCAAAGTTTCATTGTAAGGCAGTGGACGTTAAGGGCCAGGCGGAGCCTGGCGAGAGTACGCAGATGACGGCGCGGCGGCTGCGGTACAGCTACTTCTCCAAACTAATGGACGACTACCCCTTCAAAAATCTCCTCACCGCTCACCATCAGGACGACAACCTCGAAACAGCCCTTATCAACATGATTCGAGGTACGGGCCTGGCCGGAATCCGGGGGATGCTGCCAAAATACCATTCCCTCACCCGCCCACTATTGATGTTTAGCCGAGCGTATATTCTCCTACACGCCCAAGAGAACGGAATAACCTGGAGGGAAGATGCCAGCAACTCCTCCGACGCTTACCTGCGCAACCGTATTCGGCATCACCTGACACCACTGCTCGCAAAGGAATATGGGCTAGACGCAAAGCACTGGAACCGGAATGCCGAACACCTCTCTAGTGATCACCGGATGATGCATTATGGCTTAAAATCGTTGAAGAAAAAGTATGTCAGAACAAACTACAGCCTACAGGAGGTACTTCGGGATGGTTGGTTAAAGGCAGACCTTCCCCTATTCAAGGACTTGGTCTTTCACGTTGCGCGCAACTATCATTTCACGGTAGATCAGGTCCGGCAAATCCTGAGCTTTGAGGGACAAAGAAGTCTTGACAGTATCAGTTCCCGGGTATTCGTCACACCTGAGTGTATTACCTTCAGCCCAATCAAGCGGGAGGAGGAACCGCTTCGTCCAGAGGCTATTCATAAACTTCCAGCTTCCCATCGCGGTTTTGGGCACCATGCTATCCGCCTTGAATTATTACCCAGGCCTTCATCGCTGAAGGAACCCGACGTTCAGTACCTCGCTCCTCCTACCCTTCCCTTGCACCTGCGGCCGCGCCAAAAAGGTGATCGCTTTCAACCACTCGGCCTCGGCGGTAAAACCAAGAAGGTGAAGGATTACATGATCGACGAAAAGATTCCCGTCTGGCTGCGAGATCAAATCTACCTGCTCACCAACGACCAGGATGAGATTATGGCCATCCCCGGCTGTTGCATCTCCGAAAAGTTCAAGGTGCTGCCGGAACATGAAACGGTGCTGCGGATCAGTTGGAAATGATTTCACTCAGAACTCGACTGGCGTATGATTTCTGGACCTGATTAAGCCTCCAAATAAGTGAACCACCGCAAGATGCCCGCCACGCTCATCCCCGGAGGGTTGGCCGCCCGGTAGGCACCGATCACCTCGTCGGTTACGCCGTTGGACCGCAGATCAGCTTCTACGAACTCCGTGAACCCGGCCACCATTTCATCTTCGGACTGCCCAGTTTTTCGGGCCTCGCCTACCCAATCGACGTAACCATCCAGTCGCTCTAACAATTGCCCCAGGTGATCGCTCTGGGCTTCAACCGGCCCATAGTGCGTCAGGTAGAATTTCTCTGCCCGTAGGCTACGTAACCGACTGATGGACTCCCGCCATTGGGTAAGATTGATGTCTGGCGGCGGCAATGGAGGTACTACCGGCCCGCCCTTAATTTTTACACCGCCGACATCGCCCGTGAAGACGATTTTACCCAGTTGCCAGGCTACGTGGTGGCTTGCATGGCCGGGCGTGTGATGCGCCACCCAGGTATTACCGCCGAAGGTAAGGCGGCTGCGGTCGGTCACCGCTGCAATGTCATACTCATCTATCTTCTCCATCTTCCCCCATAGCCGTTCCATGTTATCGTCTCCGTAGATCCGGGCGGCGGAAGCATAGAGCCGGGTAGGATCAATCATGTGCTTCAATCCCTTGGGGTGAACGTACACCTGCGTGCCGTGCTGCGCCCACCACCAGGCGGCGCCGGCGTGGTCAAAATGGATGTGGGTGAGAAGCAAGGTGTGTACGTCGCCTGGACTAATCCCGACTGCCTCTAGTCCTTTGACCAGGTTATCGTTGGTAGCGAAAGGTCCACATTCCACCAAAGTTACCCCGGCCTCGTCTTCTACGGCAAAAGCGGCGATGGCGGCGGGTTCGCCCAGGAATTTCAGGTCGATGGTATGGATGGTCGGCATGATGATCATTTGATTAGTTGTAGTGCAATACACCCCGATGGTACTGCCTGTTCAATCCGTCCATAAAAGTGATTAAAAACGGTAAGGCAGACAACAAAGACCTTTTAATCAAATAGGGAAAATAATTCGCAAATTGTTGCATAAAAATACGTTCGTAACTAGTAAATGAACGCGCATTACGCGTACCTTTGAGGAACTATCACCACATTAGGACCAAAACCCGGATAATGAATAACGTAGTCTCTCAGCGATTCATAAAATGCCACAATAAACTACGTGAAGAGAAACGTGTCCGTTCCAGTCGTCAATTTGCCCTTTCCCTCAGTTATTTACCCCAGTCCTTATCAGAAATACTGAAAGGCCGTCGTGATGTAACCATCGAGTTGCTCCGTAAAGCCATTGACAAGTACAAGATGAACCCGGTCTACATCATGACCGGTGACGGGCCGATGTTTATGACGGAGGAAACCAACCAAAGTTTTCGGGTCTTGACCACCATCCAAACGCCAAATGAGGAAGAACTGATCGTGCACGTTCCACTACCGGCCCAGGCAGTCTATTCTGCTGAATTGGGAGACCCTTCTTTTGTGCAGGACCTGCCAACCTTCAGTTTGCCTGATTATAAATATAAAGTGGGTACTCACCGAAGTTTCGATGTTCCTGGTGACAGCATGGAGCCCACCCTTTTTGAGGGTGACAAAGTAATATGCTCCTTTTTAGAACCTACGCTGTGGGCCTCGGGGATCAAGGATAACTATGCCTACATCATCGTAACGCGTAGCGACGTGGTCGTCCGTCGGGTAAAAAATTTTCTTGAGGAAAGTAAGGAATTGGAATTGTTTGCAGACAATCATTTCTATGATCCTTACCGGGTCTCGCTCGCCGATTTGCGAGAGATCTGGTACGTCCGGGCACGGATTACGCCGTTCCTGCCTTCCCCGCAGAACATCCAGCGTTATGTACACGATGAAATGCTTGGCCTAAAGGATACCATTGCGAACCAGGGTAAGATGATCAACCGGTTGTCGGCGGCTATTGACCGGTTGGGGAGTAAATAGAAGCTAGTAGCTAGCTTCTAACAATAGGGCGCGGCCGCCGGTGCAAAGAATTGTTTAAGAGCAGGCTAGTACAGTGTAAACTACGAATCAGTCCTCAATGCTTAAATGCCCTTAATGAGTCCCCTGCTTAGCCAAAGTACAGCCGCAAGGAAAGATAAACAGCGCCAGCTCCCCTACCCCATTATTTCATACCTCAACCAGTCAAACCCGTCTTCGGAGAAATCCTCCCTGGGGCAACGTTGAAAGCCAAGCTTTTCAAGTGCACGCTGACTGCCGGCATTACCGCTTGCTGCATTACTAATGATTCGTTTCAGGTTCGCTTCTCCGAAGCCATACGCTAACCACGCTTTCCCGGATTCAGTGGCGTAGCCATTCCCCCAATACTCCCGATGAAACCTGAAGCCGAGGTCTACCGCCCCGTCCTCGAGTCTTTTAAGACCACACCATCCCAGCCAGGCGCCGTCCGACTTCCTAATGACAGCCTCGCGAGCGAATGGGATATCCTTAGTTCGTTCCAGGTACCGCTTCAGGAAGAATTTTGCCTGATCAACACTTGCGTAAACCTCATCCTTGGGCAGGTGCTGCATCACCTCTGCGTCGGCGTTCAGGGGGTACACCTGGACATCATCGTCTAGTATAAAAGGGCGGATGGTTAATCTTGGAGTAGACAGCAGAATATGATGCACTGAACAGTAGGTTTTCGTCTTAACAGGATCGCAAAATAATAGATGACCATCCCCGGAATGAGGATGGCCATCTAATTAACCTGCCTCAAGAAAAATTAGTTTCTCTGAGAGGTTAATAACTGCTATTGCTTAGAAACGAGGTATTACTGAATAATCACCCGCTGTGTTTGCTTGTTCTTACCATCTGTAACCTGGAGCTGGTAGATGCCCATAGGTAGACGACCAAGCTCCATATCAAAAGAAGCATCTGTTGGTTGCTGCTTATCTGAGATTACTTTTCCATTCATGTCCATAAGTACTACACGAGCAAAATCCAACCATTGCCCAGACAGTTTCACCTGAAGGTGATCGCTGGCAGGGTTAGGAGATACTTCCAGGAATGTTTGGTTGCCGCCGTTGAAGGAGACGACTACAACATTGGAGAAGGAGAAGGAACCAGTGAAATCATTCTGGCGGAGGCGGTAATAATTTTGGCCTTCTAAGGGGCTTTCGTCATTGAAGGTATAAGCATTTGCCTCGCGGGACGTGCCCGCTCCGGCAACTTCACCCAGACCGACAAATTCGACGCCATCAGCGGAACGCTCGATGCTGAAGTTATCGTTACCGTCTTCGCTGGCGGTAGTCCAATCAAGTGCAACAGATTTACCGGACTTGTGGCCGGTGAAGGAGGTCAGGTCTACGGGAAGAATATCGATTAAGACGTTTATATCATCAGTGCCAGGCATTCCTGGTGTGCCAGCACCCGGAATCATTGGAGGGGAGGCACTAATATCATAGCCTTCCACGAAACTCTCGTTTACAAGATCCTGTACAAAATCTACAGTAACTGGCATTCCCGTGTCGTCCATTAAGATATGGAACATATCCACAGAGGCATCGTAGTAAATAAAGTGAAATTGGTTACTCGGGCCTACCGGAGGATTAACAGCGAGAAATCCAATCAAATCAGCACCATCATCACTAATCCCGATTCCACCAACGGCTAATAAGATATTTGCATCATCAGCGTCAACTGCTGCAACCCAATCTTCTCCATCTGCTGAAGGAAACGTTATATCCAAAACCCGAAATGCTACTTGAAGGGCTTCCATCGGCATTGCACCTGGAACTGGCATAAACTCTGCTGGTGGCTGGGCGTGGCCTATTCCAGAAAAAGCCAACAGTAGTAGAAAAATAGGTAAAGTAATAATTTTTTTCATCTTGATTTATATTTATTAAGAATGGGTAAGGTAACAGAGTTGCCACCTTACCCAGTATAAGTCTGGTTCAAAAAAGGTTATTGGATCTTTTGAATCCGCTCGTTAAATATTGGTATTCCGTCAACCGTAATTTGAAGAATGTAAGAACCTGCTGGAAGCTTAGTGCCATCAAACGTGACTGAATTTTGTCCTTGGGGAAGGAC
>JBLHRW010000007.1:0-31498 GCA_047626445.1 Neolewinella sp. | reverse complement strand
TATAATGAATTGATAGTCAATTTATTGTGTAGTATTTATTGTTTAAAATCTTTCACAAATAAGTAAATGTGTCCTTGCTCTGGCTCAAGTCTTGCCTCATATTTGTATTGTCGAAAGGGTAAATGCACCCTTACCCGACAAGAAATATGTTCATGGGATTATGATTTGTAAGTGGCGTCGTCCTGATGTTTGAATTGGGACGACGACTACTTTTTTAGCTACACGCTCACACGCTTAGAGAACACCCAAAAAAAAAGCCAGCCCCTATTGGGACCGGCTGTAATACATTCATGGGATCAAAACAAAAAGCACTAAAGATATCTCGAAGATAGGCCGTTTATACTAACCGGGCAACTTTCGGAGAAATATTTTTTCGTGAGATTATGATGTAGCCCCACCGGATTATGGTTCCGGCGGGGCTTTTTTATGTGGCTTAGTAACTATTTTGGAGGGTAAAGCTGTTATTACTAACGATTATTTTGTCCCCGTTTTTCTTTCCGAGAAGTGCCTGAAAGAGTGGACTGTCAACGGAAATGCCCCGATATTTAACGCCGCCGACTTCAAATTCATCGGCAGGTACGGCTACAAAGAAGTTTCCCAAATTCGTTTCTATGATGTCTGCTAACTGAATTTCAGGGGTGGGCTCGATTGAACCCAGACCACTCAGGATGTTAATGTCATTTTGCAGCGCTTCCACAACGGAAGAGCGTGCCTCTACCCGCTCGAGCACCTCACCAGTTCCAGAGCTCTGGGCCTGGCTGTCTCCTTCGGCACTGTTTTTTTCTGCAGCCGCTATTTCGGCTTCTTGTATGGCCATCATGTTCCGGTAGGAGGCCTCTTTTTCTTCCAGTAGGTGAGCAATAATGGCTTCCTTGAGTTTATTAATGGAATCATTCATATTGATAAAATTTAGGTTTTAACAGGAGCCTGGACGGAATAAAATATTATTGCTTCAGCTGCCAGGTTTCCTAACTGATGTCATAAGATACTACGGAAAGAACCTGGTCAATGTTCAGTTATGGTGTCAAAACTTGGTTTATGGTTGGGTAAGGAACGTCAATTCAATTTGGTTTGCGCCCATTCAATAACTGTCCGATTTGCAGCTTGCCTTTATTGTCCGGTGCGAAGATTACAATAATGCAGCACCAAATACGCCGGCTGAGTCCCCTAGCTCAGGCTTGAGAAAAAGGGTGTCCATCCTCGGGTTAAAGAGGTGGTCGACTACTTTGGGAACCGCCTTTGTGTACAGTTCTTCAATATTGCCAAGTCCACCTCCTAGAATGATTACGTCAGGGTCGATTACGTTGATGATGGTGCTGATCCCTTTGGCGAAGAAATGGAACCAACGTTCCATCGTTGCCGTGGCAGCGGGGTCGGTTCCGGCGCGGTAACGGGGGACGATCTCTTTCATGCTCAGCGATCGCCCACTAATATTGGCGTAATATTTCTCCAGGCTGGGCCCGGCCAGAATGCGTTCGGCGCAGCCGACGCGACCACAATAGCAGTACCCCCCGGAGTTGTCGAGGAACATATGTCCCCATTCCCCGCCGATGCCCTGGGCTCCGCCCAGGATCCGGCCATCTACCACCAGCCCGCCGCCAGTACCGGTACCGAGAATAACACCAAAAACCACCTTCGCCGACGGCGCATGTTTGGGTACCGCGCCCATCAAAGCCTCGGCTACGGCGAAACAGTTGGCATCATTAGCCATAGTTAAAGGCACACCGATTTTCGTCGCCAGGTCGTTTCCGAGTGGCTGCCCGTTGAGTACTGTCGTATTCGAATTCTTCATCAGGCCGGTTGGCGGATCGATGGTGCCTGGTGTACCGACGCCGATTTTTTCTGGTTGCAGGCCGGTGGCCTGCTTCATTTCCTCCACCAACAGCGCAATCCTGGAAACGATGTGGTCATACCCTCCTTCGCGTTCCGTCGCAATACGCCGGCGATCGACGACGCTGCCGTCGTCCGCAAGGATGGCGCCTTCTATTTTGGTTCCGCCCAGGTCGATGCCCCATTTCATAATCCATAGTTTTGTGCAGGGTAAGGTAAGGGCTTGGTTGGAATCCGCTACCGAGAAAGCTTCCAGCAATTTTTGGGTTTATACTTGTCCCCGCCCCACTGGCGAGAATTTGACCAAAAAATCAGGGGACCCAGGCATTAGTGTTTTTAGGCAAAAAATTGGAGGAATCAGAAACGATTCTTACTGCTTTGAAGTACCAGTAAATCACCTACACCGTCAGCCCGCTTACAACACCATCCCTTCACCCTCGTTATCTTTGCGGCGTTGCACCGCTATCCTTGCTTCTCAAACCAACCCAATGAAGTATATCCCACACCTGCTCCTGATGGGGCTCTGTATTACTTGTTGCCTTGGCTGTAATCAGCTGGAGGATATTTCCCGCGTGGATGAGACCCGATATAACCCGTCGTACGCCGTACCTATCATCGACAGTGAGGTAACGCTTAGCGAACTCATCGGTGATGTAACTGAAGATGTTTCCTTGTCCGTCGATCCCGACGGCTTGTTACGTTTTCGTTATTCCGGAGAGGTGCCAGCGGTGGGTAGCGACGTTATCTTCGCCCGCCTCGAAGCACTGGCCCGGGGTGTTTTCCTGCCCATTACACGCAATCGGCTGGCCGCTCCGTTTGGCGGTGCCGACGATGTTGATATCGACGAATTGCGCATCAAGGGCGGACTATTGACCTACGCACTCACCAACGAATACGACCGGCCGGTCACCGTTACTCTGAGCCTCCCCGACGCGACCCTGGATGGCGTTGCCTTCACTGCGTCCGCCACCCTACCGGCCTATTCGGGCACCGGAGACGTACCGACTTTCTCCAATCCCGATGACCCGATCACCTTGAAGGGCTACGTGCTTACCATCCCCAACGACTCCCTCTACTTTGAGTATGACATAGTAGATGAAATGGGCAACGAACTTATGCCCAGCCCTGGTGCCATTGTGGCCATTACCAACCTTCGGTTCAGTTATATGGAAGGCTACCTGGGACAGGCCCTGTACCCCGGTGGACGAGATACCATAGAAGTTGACTTCTTCGACAACTACCTGGAAGGAGACATCTTCTTCGAAGACCCGACCATTACCATGACGCTTATCAACACTTTCGGTGTGCCGGCCCTGGCGCAGGTCACGGTGCTGAACGTGATCGACGTTAACGGCAATGTTATCCCGATTACTGGAAATGCCGTAGACGAAGGTTTTTACTTCAACTTCCCTACTGTTCCGGGAGACACCGCTTTTACCACCTTCGTTTTTGACAAGACCAACTCTAATATCGCGGAGGTGCTTAGTGCCCGCCCCGTTGCCCTGGACTATGAGGTCGATGCCCTGGTCAACCCTGATGCCGATACGGACATCATCGGGTTCCTTACCGACTCTGCGGCCTACCAAGCGAAGGTCGATGTAGAGCTTCCACTTTATGGCAATGCCAGCGATTTTACCGTCCGGGACACTTTTGCCATCGATCTGATGGAACGGTACCAGAATGTCGTGGGGCTCAACTTCCGTCTGACCACTCGTAACGGCCTCCCCCTGGCCATTGAGCTGCAGGGAACGTTTTTGGATGCTGACGGAAATGCCTTGGCTGACTTGAACGACGGTGCCATCCAGCTACTCCAGGCTGCCTCGGTGGACGCATTGGGAAATACGACCACTATCGCCGAAGAGACGAACGACATCACCTTCGAAGGTGCACGACTGGAAGCCATCCGGAATGCTGCCAGCCTGGTGATTACGCTGGACATTTCTACCACGGATGGCGGTACTCCCTTTGTCCGCGTTACCGATAACCAGATGCTCCAGGTACTCTTGGGGGCGATCGTGAAAGTCGAAAATTGATAGTCTCCGTCTAATTCCAGTTCCCAACTTATCCCTATCGGCCAGACGGCACGGAAGTGCCGCCACCAAACTAAGTTATGTCCTTTCCCTGCTCCTTTAACTTTTCTTGCATCCTGCGGCCGCGCCTAATGTTCCTACCGCTGATTTTAGGTGCCCTGACCACCCTGGCCGCCCAGGACCTGACCACGCCCCTGCTGAGCGATACCTGGCAGGCGACCTTTAGTAATCCGGCACTTTACGGTCAAGCAAAAGGACGGTTTACCGTAGGCCTGCCTGGCGTAAGTAACGACCTGTACACAGAAAACGTTACCTATAATCAACTCCTGGTAAACGAAAATGGTCAGCGTATTCTCGACCTCGACCGGCTGGTCGACTTACTGGGGGAACGGAATGAATTGCGCAACGATTTTACCCTGGAAACCATAGGTGTAGGCCTACGAGGCGACCGCCTCAGCTTCGGCCTCTACCATCGATTACGGGCATTCGGACAGGTAGATTACCCCAAGGCGCTCGTACAACTGGCGGTGCAGGGCAACGCACAATTCGTCGGGCAAACGGTGGAAGTAGCGCCCTTAGGCTACGCCACCAGCTACCACGAACTTGGTCTCGGTGGTAGCTACGCCATTACTGATAAAATTCACTTCGGTGCCCGGATCAAGTACCTCAGCGGCATAGCGGACGTCCGCACCAGTACGCAGGGTAGTTTGCAGTTAACTACTGATGAGGACAATTTTGCCCTGACACTTGACCAGGACCTGACCATCAATACTGCTGGAACGATCGACTACAACGGCTTCGATGACATAAGCATAAATTACGACCTCAATCGCATCCAGACCGACGACCTATTCAGTTCTAATAACGGCATCGCATTTGATCTTGGCCTGTTTGCTGACCTTGGAAACATTCGTCTACAAGCCGCTGCTAATGACCTGGGGGGTAAGGTGGAATGGACCAACGAAGTCTCCAACTTCACCCTGAGTGGGGTCACCTCCTTCAGCGGTCTCGATATTCTGGCGCAGGTGTTGGAAGACTCTCTGTCGTTCAATACTGCCCTGGACAGCCTGCAGGTCACCTTTGAGCCTACCGAAAGTAACACACCTTATACGACTAAACTAGGGGGTGTCTTCCTCATTGGCGGGGAATACGACGTTACCGATCGAATCACGGCCGGCCTGCTGCTGGTCCGTTACAACCGGGAGGTTAACCCCGAAACGGCCTTTGCCATTACCGCCCGGTATAAGGTACTTGATCAGTTGACTGTCGGTTTCAATTACAATGCGCGACGGGAAGCTGCGGCGAATTTTGGCGGCCATCTGGTTGCCCACCTCGGCCCGGTCAACCTACTTGCCAGTACCGATAATCTGCTGACGGTATTCAGCCAGAAGGACAACTCGCGGGCTAGTGTGCGGTTGGGGGCTTCTATTTCTATTGGGGGGGAGAAAAGGGTAAAGGGGGAAAAGGAGTAAGGGGCGAAGCCGCTTTGCCTGATCGTTTAAACTATGCTTTACAACGAAAATCTGAAGATAAAACCAAGGCTTTGAATTTTTGCTAAATTTTACTTGACCCACCAGGTTGGTAGTTTTGCTTGAAAGACCAGGCGTTCCCTGCAACCACCATTCGGGATTAGCCAGGGTCACAGCCAGATATTTTTGCTCCTTTTCATCTGAAAAGGAGGAGTCCGCGCGGAGCGGCGTACGTAAAAAACGTCCCAACCTAAGTGTATATCAGCAAACTAAACCTGGAGGAGAGGGAACAAGCGAGAGGCGCACGAGCAGGACCTCCGGACCTCTAATACCGCTTATTCCCATCCAAATTCTTCAGCAACATCTTATCCTGCATCCGCTTTGGGAGCCATAGTAGCAGGCGAATCATCCAGCTCTTTTTCATCACCAATTGATCGGGGCGGGGGCGTTCGGCCTCTACCGCTTTGAGAATGACGGCGGCGACTTCTTCGGGGGTGATGCCGGAGGCTGCGGCCGCGTCGGTATAGGGGCCGAGTTTTTCCAACACGTATTCATAGCGGTTGCCTTCATAGGGTTTGATCTGCGTTTTGGCCTTATCCCAGATGGGGGTTTTGACGGGGCCGGGGGCCACGCTGATGGCATCGATGCCGAAGGGTTGGAGCTCGCGACGCAGCCCGTCGGTGATGGCCTCAACGGCGAACTTACTGGCCGAGTACATGCTGGTGAACATGGAGGTGACGTAGCCTGAGACACTGCCAACGTTGATGATCTTTACGTTGGTGAGGCCAGCCGCGCGAGCGTCGTGCAACAGCGGCAGGGCTTCCTGGCAAACGGCGAGCAGGCCGAAGACATTGACGTCGAATTGATGGCGGTAGTCTGCTTCCGGCAGGGTTTCGAGGGGGCCAGATAGGGCCACGCCGGAGTTGTTGATGATGGCGTGCAGGGGTTCGCCAGATGCACGGATGGTGTCCATTACGGCTATGATGCTGGGCCGGTCCGTCACGTCCATAATCAGGGCGGTGAACGCAGGATGCAGGGCAAGTTGCTCCGCATCAGCCGGCTTGCGGACGGTGCCGTAGACGCGGTGGCCCGCGTCGAGCAGAAGTTGGGCGGTGGCCTGGCCGATGCCGGAGGAGGTGCCGGAGATCAATACGTTCATGGTTGGAGGGAGATTGGGGTGTTGGGCTAATTTAGGGGTTTTAGGATTGAGACTGAAATTGACATAAATATTCTTTCTGCTGATGAGTTCATGGGGCTTCTCACAGACTTTTGAAATTTGGATTTATCAATCCCTAAGTAGCCGCCAGCTCCATCAAGATAGCACAAATAAGCGCGCCATAAGTACCCAGCGCATAACCGATCACGGCCATGATGGCGCCTACTGGCGCCAGTGCCGGGCTGAAGGCGGAGGCAACGACGGGCGCGGAGGCGGCGCCACCAATATTGGCCTGGCTGCCCACCGCGACAAAGAAGAACGGCGCCTTGATCAACCAGGCAACGAACAACAGGATGGTGACGTGGACCAGCATCCAGATGGCGCCAATGGCGAAGAGGCCGAGGTTGGAGAAGATGTCGCCGATGTTCATCTGCATCCCGATGGTGGCCACGAGGATATAGATACAGACGGAGCCCCAACGGCTGGCGCCCACACCTTCGAGCTTGCGCGCGCGGGTGAAGCTGAGTAGGAAGCCGAGGGTGGTGGAAATGACGATGAGCCAGAAGAAGCCGCTTTTTAGGGTGGTGAGTCGCCAGGCTTCGAGGGTTTCGGAAAATTGACCGAAGAAAGGAGAGAGGATGTCTGCTCCCCAGTGCGCCAGGGCCACACCGCCGAAGGTGATGCCGATCATCTGATACGTGGAAAGTGACGTTGGGTCTCGCTTGACGGAGGCGGAGTAGGCTTCTACTTTCTTGGTGAGGTCGGCGATGGCGGAGTTGTCTGCCTTTAGGAACCGGTCGATCTTTTCACTCCGGCCAGCACCGAAAAGCAGGAAGCCTAGCCAGATGTTGGCGACGAGTACGTCGACGACAATCATCTGCCCGAAGATCCCGCTGGGGACTTCGTAGATCTCCTTCATTGCCGCCTGGTTAGCGCCGCCCCCGATCCAGGAACCGGCGATGGTGCTGAGGCCACGCCAGAGCTCGTCGGGGTCCAGCCCGATCAGGTCGGGAAATAAATTGGTGATGATGAGCAACGCAATGGGCCCACCGATGACAATACTGAGCGTAGCCGCCAGGAACATGATGATGGCCTTGGGGCCGAGGTTGATGATGCCTTTGATGTCTATGTTAAGACACAGCAGGATCAAACTGGCCGGCAGCAGGTAACGACTGGCCATGAAGTAGAGGTTGCTATGGCCTTTAAACTGGGCATAGTCGCCCGGGTCATAACCAGCCCCTTCCAGGTATTTATTGATCTCCCCGAACGACATCCCCTTGGGAATACTTATGCCCTGTTCCGTCAGGGCAGAGACGAATTCCGGGGTGTAGTAATCATAAGCGATCAGGCCAAGTGGCCAGTGCAGAATGGCCGGGACGAAATAACATAGCAGTAACGCCGGAACGTAAGTGTAGAATTTTTTCCAGAAAGGCGAACCGCTATTCTCAGTGGTGAAAATGATGGCGAGGACGACCATGAGTAGGCCGAAGACGATGGCGTCGTTGGTGAAGAAGGGTTCCATGGGGGGAAATTAGGGAAATAGTCTGGTAGTCTTGTGGTCTTTGTAGACTACTCTGCGGCAGCCTACCAGACCACGGGACTACTTGACTACAAGACTACTAACAACTACCACAATCTCCCCCTTAACCTTCCCCTTAGCCTCATAATGCGCTTTAAGCTCCGCCAAGCTAGCGGTAGTGACCTCTTCATGGAGCTTGGAGATTTCGCGGGCAACGCAGGCCGTCCGGTCTTCGCCGCAGAACTCGGCCAACTGACCGAGGAGTTTGACGATGCGGTGGGGACTTTCATACAGGGCGAAAGTGTTGGGTAGGGCGGCGAGGTACTTCAGCCGGGTTTGGCGACCCTTTTTGTGGGGCAAAAAACCTTCGAAATGAAACCGATCACAGGGAATGCCGCTGGCTGCCAAGGCCGGCACAAAAGCCGCTGCACCTGGCAGGCAACTGACCGCCACGCCCGCCTCCCGGCAGGCCCGCACGAGCAGGAACCCGGGATCACTGATGCAAGGCGTGCCGGCATCGGTGATCAAGGCATAAGTTGCGCCCGCAGACATCTCATCCACCAGCTGGGGGACGATGGCGTGCTCGTTGTGGGCATGGTAGGCCCGCAAGGGAGTATCTACGCCGTAGTGCTTCATCAGCGGCCGGCTGGTTCGGGTGTCTTCGGCCAATACAAGGTCTGCCTCCATCAGCATCCGGATGGAACGCTGGGTGATGTCTTCGCGGTTACCGACGGGGGTGGGAATTAGGTAGAGCATGGGGGCAAAGTAGTCAAATAGTAGCTGCCGCAAGGGAATGCTGCAAATCGGAAAGTTATTGAATTGACGTTCCTAAGGTCGAGAACTTGTAGTTCAAGGCACGAACGAGGGCGGAAGGCTCTCGCAGCGGAGATGGCTGTAGCGTTACAGGGTTGTCACGTGCAAAATCGCGGCGTTCTCATGAGCTGTTCGGTAGGGACGGGGCTCGCCCCCGTCCCTACGAAATTCCCCGAAAGGCTTTAACGCATTCGCTAAGCGAACGATTCGAGGTTACCCCACCGTAGTGGCGAGGGTAAGCCTCTCAACTACGACGCTTAAATTATACTGTACCAGTCGATTCATTTCCTCGTCCACCAGGCTATTACCAGGATAAATATCAATTTATTGAAACCCATTGTAACGAAAATGCCCCCCAATTCGTTATTTAGCCAAATGGCTAAACTCCGCTTTCTCCCCCTGCTCTTTATTCTGCTCCTCGCATCCTGCGGCCGCGCCCAAAGTGTGCCCCAAAGCCTGGAAACTGGCTACGCACCGCTTGATAAGAAACTCTCGACGTTGATCTCTGCCGACAGTGTCGCCATTGGCGCACGGGGCGCCAAAGCCCTGACCAATGCCGTCTTCCTCGACGCCCGCGAAACCGAAGAATACCAAGTTAGCCACCTGCCCGGTGCCCTGCTGCTCGGCTACGATAACATGAATTTGGATGTGGTGAAGAACGTGGACAAATCCCGCCCGATAGTCGTCTACTGTACCGTAGGCTATCGAAGTGAGCGGGCCGCAAAAAAGCTACGGGAAGCCGGATTCAGTAAGGTGTACAACCTATACGGAAGCCTCTACGCCTGGAAACTGGCTGGGTTCCCACTCGTCGACGCCAACGAAGAACCTACGGACCGACTACATACCTACAATAAAAAATGGGGGAGTTTCGTACCAAAGAGCATCGGAGAGAAAGTTCATTAAACTACAGGCTATGAACTAGTCTTTCTGTCCTGCAATAAACGTTGAAGCTCCCACCCCGCACAAATCCACACAACGTAAGCCCCAACTCCTCCGCCAGCGCAGCCGCCAAACTGGAAGGCGCGCCCACCGCCGCCACCAAACCGATGCCCGCCATCGCAGCCTTTTGGATCAACTCGAAACTTGCCCGGCCGCTGAGTAACAACAGGCGCTCGCCAAACGGGAGGAGGCGTTCTCGCAGGCCATATCCGATCAACTTGTCTAGGGCGTTATGTCTGCCGACATCCTCGGCAAAATGGAGCAACTGCCCGGAGAGATCAAACAAGCCCGCGGCATGAATACCTCCGGTTTTATCGAACAGCTCCTGCGCTGCGCGCAGCTTCGCCGGCAGGGAGTGGATAAGCGCCGCATCAACCTGGAAACCCACGCCGGGTGCTTCGCCGTAGGGCACGGCGGCATAGACTTGCTCCAACGACGTCTTTCCACACACCCCACAACTGCTGCTGGTGTAGGAATGCCGTTCGAGGCGTTTCCAATCGACGTTTTGGCCGGGGGGTAGCGTGACGGTAACGACGTTTTCCTTGCCGGTCTCCACCGTAACCGGTAAGTCAGCCAGCAGTACGCCCTCGGTGAAAAGGAAGCCTCGCGCCAGGTCTTCGTCCCGCCCCGGCGTCCGCATAGTGATGGCGACAGAGCGGTCGGCACCACCAGTACGTACCCGAATATCCAGCGGCTCTTCCACCGCCAAAATATCGTCGGTAGCCGTCATCGTTCCCTTCCGGAAACGAAGGATTGGCTGGGTGGTAAGGCCTGGATGTTTGGGCATCTTGAATTAGCTTTTACTGGTAAGGTACTCCGGTCGTAAGAAGAACTTGTCATTCCTAACGGCTCAAAGAACGTCTTTTCGATGTAGCTGCCATAATCTATACCCGAGGCTTTTTCGATGATGTACCCCAGCAGGAAGTGGGCGGAGTTGTTGTAGCGAAATTCTTCTCCAGGGGCAAAGTCCATCGGCTCATCCTTAAAGAAGTCGACCATTTCCTGTGGTGTAAAATTCTGCTTACGGACCTTTTCTGTTAGATGGAGGGTAAATTTTCGACAGAAAGGCGATCGGTGTAGACCAAGCAGAATCTAGCGGGATAATTGTGGGCTAAGCCACTAGGTTTCAAGCAGGCGCGGCCGCAGGTGCCAGGCCAGGAGGAGAAGCAAAGTGTGGTCCGGTGGCCGATCTTCCATTTATATGGTTGTAACCGAGACAAAAAAAACACCTCTTTATACAACTAACACCGAGGTTCAGGCCTTTAGAAAGGGTTGCCACAGATGGTAACAACGTAGCTAATACCCCTACTGAATGAACGGAGTTTTCCGCGACACCTGGAACAGTCTTTCCCCCACCGAGCGCGACGTAGCGACGGCCTTGAGCATCGTGTACGAAGAAAGGTCCGTGCTGGACTTTTCCCGCCTGCTCAATAAAATTGGCCTGCGGCCTCCCGTCGGGGAATCCCGCTTCACCCATGCTGTGACCGAGCAAATTGTACACAAGCTCCACGACCTCAAGGTGGTGGAGCGCCATGATGAGCGTACCTGGCGGATTAGTCCGCAGGTTAGTGAAGCCATCATGCGCCTGGCCCATCGCCGCCCGGACTTCGAGTTCATGCTCAACGAAGTACGCCGCGAACTACCCTACAAGACTTACTGGCAACCCTCCGGCCCCTTCGCCCTGATGCGGGAGATCCGTATTGCCTTTTACCTTCAGAACCAAGCAGGGTTCGATCGCCTTCAGGGAGAATCCGAGACGTTCTACCCAGACCAGGCCCGCACCGGCATTTTCATTGACCCGCTCTTCGCCGAATTCGAGCCCCGCTGGGTCGAGCACCTTTTACCGGCCTGGCAGGAGATCAACGTCCGTAATGCTTTCCGCAAAGCCATCGGTCAGATGGAGCCCCTGGATCCCATCGTCGAGTTCCTTGAACAACACGAAAACATCCGGGACGAAAGCTCTGGACCACTGCGTGAGTTGCTCACCGAAGCCTTCGTCCTCCAGGGGGCCTGGAGCCGGCTCCGCCTGTGGGGTGACCTGGAAACCGACGAATGGCGCCAGGCAGCCATCAGTCTGATCTACCACGTCCTTCGCGACGATGACGACGGTGCACTGGCCCTTATCGAGGACGTCCGCAAAGGGTACCGCCTAGAGGTAGAGGACAAATTTCCCACTCATCTCGCCGGCTACCTTTATCTGGTGGCCCTACTCCGCCACGGCGGCGTCAAAAACGCCGGAGCCATCGGGAAACACCTCGAAGATATAGATCCGACGCACAACCTCCGTCTGGGGGGGGTCTACCTCGTCCTCCGCTCGCTGTTTGCCTACCTGCGTAACGACGAGCATGCGCAATTGGTGGCCGACGACGGCCTGCTACGGATGGAGGCCAACGCCTTCACCATTACCTTCCAGTCCTTGTACCGGATGTGGACCGACAGTTCCATGAACGCCGTTACCCCGGAGTATATCGCTGAGCTGGATGCCCTTCGCGATAAAGCCCATACCAACGGCTACTATTGGGTGGAGATGGAACTTACCCGGGTCTTGGCTGGCCGTCATCCGGAGGAAGAAGCCAGACAGGCTTTTGGCACCCGCGCCGAAGCCCTCAGTAAAGAATTACACATCTTCAGTCTGGCCGACGCCATGCCGAGGATCGAGCCCTGGGAACGAGCCCTGGAAGTGCTGGCCAGCATGGGCTCTCAGGAGCAGCGCGCCGAAAAGCGCGCTAAAAAGACCGCTCGCTTCGTCTGGTTCGTCGACTTCGAAAAGAAGGAACTCGAGCCCAGAGAGCAGACTCTGGCGAAGAATGGTACTTGGTCAAAGGGCCGCAAAGTGGCCCTCAAACGCGTTAAGCAAGGCGACGTATCCGGAATGACGCCTCAGGATGTCACGGTCGCGCAGGCGATCGAAGAAGACTACAGCAAGTACCACCCCAACGGGCATTTCCGTATCCGTTATGAAGATGCGCTATTGGCACTCGTCGGCCACCCGAATCTTTATTTATTGCAGAACCCTGCCGTGGGGGTGAATCTCGTTCGTCGTAACCCACAATTACTGATTGAAGAGGGAGATAATCGCCTCTATCTGCGGTTTGCGCAGGAGTTTAGTGGGACCGGTGTTCAGGTGGTCAAAGAGACGCCCACCCGCTACCAGGTTATTGAAGTAAACGAAAGTCATGATGGTATTCACCGTCAGATTGGCGACGGGTTGGAAATCCCCAAGCGTGCCCGGCACCGCCTGCAAGAGGTAAGCCGTAACCTTAGTAAAATCGTTGAGGTACAAAGTACCCTCAATGGCGTAATTGACGATGTTGATGAAACAAAAGCGGACGGGCGTCCCTACGTACATTTGCTCCCGATTGGTGAAACCTTCAAGGTAGAGTTTTTCGTCAGGCCCCTTGTCGAAGAAGACCAGTACTTCAAACCGGGTAAGGGCCGTAACAAAGTTATTGGTGATACCGACGGCCATCGCCGGATGGCTGAACGCCACCTGAGCAAAGAAATCGAAGCGGCAGAAAACGTAATCCTTTCTTGTCCCACGCTGCAGCGCATTGTGCACCGCGACTATGAGTGGCAGATCGACGAAGTAGAAGACTGTCTCAGCATTCTACTCGAACTCCAGCCAGTACGGGCCCTCGACCAAATCGTCTTGGAGCACCCACGCGGAGAACGTATCCGCCTGGTGGGCAGCGTTGATTTCGGCGACCTCAGCCTTGGCGTGAAAGAAAAGGCCGGCTGGTTTGACGTGGAAGGAGAACTTGTGGTAGACGATAACCAGGTCATTAATTTCCGGGAGTTGATGGAAAAGGTGGCCGAAAACGAACAAAGCAAATTTATCCAGCTGAGTGAAGGGCAATACGTTGCCCTGACAGAGAACCTTCGCCGTAAACTGCGGGAGATGGAAGGCTTGCTCAGTAAAGGGAAAGATGGGCTGCAACTGCATCCCCTCGCTGCTGGTATCCTCGACGATGTTGCCGATCAACTCGGCGGTTTCGAAGCCGACATAGCCTGGCGCGAAAGCCTGCAACGGATCCAAAACGTTAACCGGACGATTTCCCGGGTACCGTCTACTTTTCGAGCGGAGTTGCGGCCTTACCAGCTCGATGGCTTCCGCTGGCTAATGCGTCTCTCCGATTGGGGAGTCGGAGCTTGTTTGGCCGATGACATGGGCTTGGGTAAGACGATCCAGGCGCTGGCGATGTTACAGGCTAAGGCCGAGAATGGTCCAGCTTTGGTTATCGCTCCGGCCTCCGTAACCCGCAACTGGGTGCGGGAAGCAGCCAAGTTTGCACCAACCCTCAACCCCGTTCTTTTGGGGCAGGGAGACCGTAAGGAAGCGATTGCGGCTGTTGGGCCCTACGACATGTTAGTTGTCAGCTACGGCCTGCTACCCTTCGAGGGGGAGGCCCTGGCGGCAAAGCGCTTTGGCACCATTGTTCTCGATGAAGCCCAGGCGATTAAAAACCGGGGAACCAAACGGAGCCGGGTAGCCATGAGTCTCCAAGGAGATTTCCGGGTGGCCACTACCGGTACCCCTATCGAAAACCACCTAGGGGAGCTTTGGAACCTGTTCCAGTTCCTCAATCCAGGTCTGCTTGGCAGTTTCCAGCGTTTCAACGAAAAGTATACGCTGCCGATCACGAAGAACAATGATAACGAGCGGCGGCAGCAATTGCGCCGGCTTATCCAGCCCTTCATCCTGCGTAGACGTAAGGAAGAAGTATTGGAAGAACTGCCACCAAAAACCGAAGTTACGCTCACCGTGGAACTCTCCGCGCCAGAACGTGCCTTCTACGAAGCGCTGCGCCAACGCGCGCTGGAAAGCATCGATGAGAGCGACGGACAAACCCGCCGCTTCCAGATCCTCGCTCAGCTGATGAAGCTACGCCAGGCGGCCTGCCACCCCAAGATGGTAGACCCCTCCGTCGATATCGGCAGCAGCAAACTGGAACTATTGGCAGAGACCGTCCGGGAAATTGTGGAGAGTGGGCACAAAGTGCTGATCTTCTCCCAGTTCGTCCGACACCTCAAGCTGGTAGAAAAGTGGATCAACGAAGAGGGCATCGAATACCAGTACCTGGATGGTAGTACGCCGGGCAAGAAACGGGATGAAGCGGTGCAAGCCTTCCAGCGTGGAGAGGGAGATGCCTTCCTCATCAGCCTCAAGGCTGGTGGTACGGGACTTACGCTTACTGCAGCAGACTACGTCATTCACCTCGATCCCTGGTGGAACCCCGCCGTAGAGGATCAGGCAAGTGACCGTGCGCACCGGATCGGTCAGCAACGACCAGTTACCGTCTACCGGTTCATCAGTGAAAACACCATCGAGGAAAAGATCGTGCAGCTCCACCACCAGAAGCGGGACCTGGCCGACAGCCTGCTGGCCGGCACCGAGCAAAGCGCGAGCTTGACGGCGGACGATTTGTTGGATCTGATCAAGTTTGGATAGTCAAAGGAAAGGGAATAAAATTTGAAAGGAGCAAAGAAGGTTAACGCCTTTTTGCTCCTTTTACTTTTCCTTGTATCCTGCGGCCTCGCCCTTGTTAGTCAGGTAATTAAACACTCAAGGAGTCAAATAATCAGGAAGACCGTCGGCTTAAGATCACCATGACCAACCCCGCCAGGACGCAGGGAACGCTCAGCCACTGCCCGGTAGTTAAGGCTTCGCCGAAACCGCCTTGGTCGCTCTTGAAGTATTCCCAGATGAAGCGGAAGCCAAAGATGCCGATGAACCACAGGCCGGTCATCAGCCCTGGATTTTTCCAGGCGTCCTTCTTCCAGTAGAGCCAGAGGAGGATACCGAAGATCAGGAGGTAGCTCATCATTTCGTAGAGCTGGACGGGGTGACGTGGTGCGTCTTGCATGCTCACCCGCGCGGCGTTGACGAACTTAAAGGCCCAGGGTTTGTCCGTAGGGATACCGACGATCTCTGAGTTCATCAGGTTGCCGAAACGGATCATAGCCCCGACTAGGGCAATCGGAGCGGCGACTTTATCACTCACCCAGAAAAACGATTTCTTACTGATGAAGTAACTGAATAGTGCCAGGGCCAAAACGACGCCAACCACTCCGCCATGACTGGCCAGGCCGCCTTCCCAAACCTTCGGGATTTCGGACAGGTGCTGGCTGTAGTAATCCCATTGGTAGAAGACGACGTGACCGAACCGGGCCCCCAGTATCGTTCCGCCAATCAGGAAATAGAACAGGTAATCCAACCATTTTTCCGGCGCGCCTTCGGCGAGGAACATCTTACGAACCATGTAGAAGCCAAGCATGAAGCCTGCGGCAAACATGAGGCCGTACCAGCGCAGCGCGAAGGAGCCGATGCGGAAAATTTCGGGAGAAGCGTCCCAGTTGATGTAGAGGAAGTCCATAGTCGATAGTATGTAGTGGGTAGTGTAGTACTCCCGTAAGTTATATAACGTAATAGACGCGAGTAGGTAGTGGATAGTCGAAAGGAGGTAGTGCTACTTCTAATAAATGCTCGCTTCGCTCGTATGGCTTCGCCTTTTTCAAGGATTTGAGCCCTCTAAGGCGAAGCTGCACGAGCGAAGCGAGCATCCACACTATAACGTGCGGCAGCACTACCCACTATATACTACCAACTACCCACTAAGCCTCCGGCTTCATTTGAGGGAAGAACAATACCTCCTGAATCGACTTCTGCCCAGTAAGTAGCATCACCAGCCGGTCGATGCCGATACCGATGCCAGCAGTGGGGGGCATACCGTATTCAAGTGCGCGCAGAAAGTCTTCGTCCATGGGCATGGATTCGTCGTCGCCGCGGTCGGCGAGCTTGAGCTGATCTTCAAAGCGTTCGCGCTGTTCGATCGGATCGTTGAGCTCGGAGTAGGCGTTGGCAATCTCCTTACCGTTCACCATTAGCTCGAAGCGCTCTACGAGGCCTTCCTTGCTGCGGTGCTTCTTGGTCAGGGGAGACATCTCCACGGGGTAGTCCGTGATGAAAGTAGGTTGGATCAGGAGACTTTCCACTTTTTCGCCGAAAATTTCGTCGATCAGCTTACCCCGGCCCATCGTCTTGTCGGTCTCGATGTGGAGCTTCTTACAAATGGCGCGCAGAGTATCTTCGTCGGCGCCGTTAATGTCTTCACCGGTGTATTCCATGATGGCATCAGCCATCGTCAGGCGACGGTAGGGACCGGCAAAGTCGATCTCGTTGTCGCCGACCATCACCTTGGTGGAGCCTTCGCCATTGACGGCCTTAACGGAGTATTCGAGGAGCGCCTCGCAGGTGTCCATCATCCAGTTGTAGTCCTTATAGGCTACGTAGAATTCGACGGCGGTGAACTCGGGGTTGTGGGTCCGGTCCATGCCCTCGTTGCGGAACATCTTGGCGAATTCGTAAACGCCGTCGAAGCCAGCTACGATCAGCCGCTTGAGGTATAGTTCGTTGGCAATACGCAGGTACATCGGTACGTCGAGCGTATTGTGGTGGGTAGCGAAGGGGCGTGCCGCAGCGCCACCGTGCATGGGCTGCAGGGCGGGGGTTTCGACCTCCAGCATCCCCATCTCGTCGAGGAAGATGCGCATGGAGGTGATGAGCTTGCTGCGCTTGCGGAAGATTTCTTTGTACTGCGGGTTGACGGTCAGGTCAACGTAGCGCATGCGGTACCGCTTTTCTGGGTCGGTGAAAGCATCGTAAACGTTACCCTCGTCATCCGTTCTTACTACGGGTAGTGGGCGTAGAGACTTGCCCAGGAAGGTGAATTCCTTCACGTGGATGCTGGTCTCACCAGTCCTGGTCTTAAAAACGTGGCCGGTAACACCGATGAAGTCACCGAGGTCAAGCAACTTCTTGAATAGGGTATTGTAGAGCGCCTTGTCTTCGCCGGGGGCGATGTCGTCGCGGCTTACGTAGATCTGAACGCGGCCGGAACTGTCCTGGATACTGGCAAAGGCAGCCTTACCCATAATGCGACGAGCCATCAGACGGCCAGCCACGGTTACTTCCTTAAAGTTGGTCGACATGTTTTCCTCGTCGAACTCCGCTTTTGCGATAATCTCTTCTGCTAGGTGACTAACGGGAAAAGTGGCTGCGGGAAAGGGATCGATGCCCATTTCGCGGATTTTTGCCAGGTTGTCCCGGCGGACGAGTTCTTGTTCGCTGCGTTCCATTTATTAATTTTCAGGGGGCGAAGATAGTTCGGTAGTCTGGTAGTCTGGTAGTTGGCCGGAGCCGACGCGCGGACTTTGTTTTGGGTGCTAACGATTAGATTGGAGAAGATGGTTGCATTCGAAGGTCTTTTTCGGGCGCGGACGCGGGTGCAAATGTGAGGTAAAATGCCAAAGTGTGTTAGTTGGATTAATCTATATTGGCACTCTCCTCAAAAAATAATTTATGCAACGCAAGGCCTTATTTTATTTCACGTTTCTTCTAGCTCCTTGGGTTGTTTTGGCACAAACGCAAGTTGGACAAAACATAAACGGGGAAGGGGATTCAGATCGGTCTGGTTCTGCGGTCGCCCTTTCTACGGACGGTAGTGTTCTCGCCATCGGTGCTCCACAAAATACTCCCGGTCAGGGACTCATTTTTGCCGGGCACGTGAGGGTTTTCCAAGAAGAGAATAACTCATGGACTCAAGTAGGAAACGATATTGATGGAGAAAGTGGTGTACGCTTTTATCGTCAGTGATGAACAGCAACTACAGAACTCAAAAGTGATCATACATTAAGCTTATATTGATAGTTTTAATCAATATAAGGTGCTCTTGTTTTTCGCCCAAACGTAAACGGAACTTCCGTTCCTTCCCCGGAGATCACCGCAGCCAACGAATCTCCCCGTAGCGCGTAGGTGATCATCTTAGGAAAGTCGTGTTCAGGGTTTTCACTGGTGAAGGAGCCTTGTTTTATACTGGTGAGGGGAAAAGGGATGGTTTCTCCTTCCCCATTAACTTCCAACGTCCAACCGGTTTCAGTGGCAACGAGTCGCATTTTCTCCTGCCAGACGGTATCGGTGCCGACCATGGTGTAGCTTAGCCCCAGGTAAAGGGTTTCCGAAGCTTGTTCCCATTGTTCGAAGGTGGTTCGTCCAGGGTTGTCGTTTCCCCGTTGCCAACGACCGATCATCCAGTTGAAATCAGGCGCCGGAGCTAAGGCGGACTCCGCCCCAGGCGGATCGGATGGTCCACCACAAGCACACAGTAGGAAGAAGAAAGGAATTGATCTTTTTAACATGGCCTCCACCTCTTACAGTTCCGTTATCGTCCATTCCCCGCTGGCCATCAGCGGGCGGGCGTTCAATTGAGCAAAGTGCTTACTCATCGGCTGGCTACGAACATATTTTTTACCGGCAAGATGATCAGTAACGGTTTCTTCGAGAAGGAGGTCAGGGTCCACGCTAAACCTGAAGGTTCTTTCCTTTTGTAGGTCTCCGGAGGTACTCGTCAACTTATAGGTGTAGTAGTAGCCGTAGTCGCCCATTTCAGTGAGGTCGATCTCCAGTATCTGATCACCTTTCTGATAGGTCGTCGTATTGCTTTCTGCATCTCCACCATCGCTTTCTTCGGTTGTTTTTTTCTCCCATTCATTCAGGTCAAAGTCTCCGAACGCCTGGAAATTAAAGCGCGTATCACTGATGACGGCATTGCCTTTGTAATCGCCTTCCCGCTTTAGGGCAGCGGCGAAGACCCAACCTTCCGTTTTGTCTTTGGTGGTCACCTTGATCCAGTAATCATCGTAGGCGACGCCACGTAGGACGAAGGTTTCCCTTTTTTCTGTCTTTTCTCCGGAAAGGGTAATGGATTGTCCTTTCAGGGCTTTACCTATTCTTTTGGCCTCGGTGTTTGGCGCTTCGCGAACGTTGAGTTGGTCGACCCAGGGATAAAGCAGGTCTCCGGCGCTATAGCTGCCAGCAGCTGGTGGCTTTGGCGCAAATTCTGCAAGTTGAGCAGTGCTGTCTTTAGGCTTTGGTGCAGCATCAGTAGTCACAGGGGCATTATCGCCACAGGCATTAAGCAAAAGTATAAGGCAGATCAGTGAGGCTTTCAACAGTAGATTCATGGAGGTAAGGTTGTTTACGCTAAAGTACCACTAATAGAATAGGATATGAGTTGACGAACGTTGCGCTTCAATCCTTTTTCTGCACCTGTACTTCGACAAATTCAGCAGGGTCCGGCCGCGTATAAGCATAGCGAAATGCATGACAAGGATTAAGTTATACCTAATCTCGGGACCGCGCCTTTCTATTCGTCGACATGGTATGCGGCTTCGTCGAAACCTATTTGACATCGTAGTTTTCTATTTTAATCTTCGTGGCTCACGCACTAATAATTTATCTTTCAGTCCTATTTCTTTAACCCTATCTATCATGAACAGAGCTTTTACAGTTGCCGCGCTGAAATCCATCAATACTGTGGGAGCGGTATCGCCCAGCTCGAAATATTTGGCCAACAGAATGACCAGGCTGCTTGATGAGCGTACGGATTACATTGTGGAGCTGGGGGCAGGTACGGGAGCCATTACCCGACGGATCGCGGCAAAAGCACCTTCGTCCTGTAAGATTGATTCTTTAGAGATAGATCCGGAGCTCTACGTGCAGCTCTCTTCTGATCGTGGAATGGCGGGCTACGAGAACTTGCACTTTCACCTGAGGTCTGCATATGATTTCCGGTCTTGTATTGATCAGGGCCGGCGGCCGGACCTCATTATTTCAAGTTTGCCGCTGGCGCTGCTGCCCAAACAGCAGGTCATGCGGATGCTAATTGATTGCCGGGAAGTACTTAAAGGTGGTGGTGCTTTTGTACAGTTTCAATATTCTCCGGAGTCTCTCGGGTTACTCCGAAAGGTATTCGAAGAGGTACACGTCAGCGTGGAAGTTCGCAATATACCTCCTGCTTTAGTGTATACCTGTCGATAAGAGCACCATGATACAAGACGATTCTAGGCCTCCGAGAGAGAAGCGGACTCTTCGGTTTGATCGAATAACGCAAGGTGTTTGGATCACTACTTGCCTGGCAATAGGCATAGCACTTCTCCTGAACCCCCGTATGCTAACGCCCGAAAAAATTCAGGAGGTAGTGATGCAGTATGGTTCTATTGCCTTGCTAATCTATGTGTTCATTTCAATGTTCCGAGGGTTTTTTCTGATACCTTCTACGCCTTTTGTGCTGGCCGGGATTGCGATGTATCCGGATGCTCCGCTGCTGGTTATCACGATTTCGATGGCAGGAATCCTGTTTTCTGCTACCCTCCTTTATTACTTCTCTAAGCGACTAGGGTTCTCAAGCCACCTGGAGCAGAAATATTCTTCGGCGATCACCGCCACCAAAGAACTGCTGAGCGGTAATTGGGCAACGGTTTTTGTTGCGGCGTGGTCCGTTTTTCCGCTAGTTCCAACAGATGTAATCTGTTACGTGGCGGGGGTGATGAAGATGCCTTTTTACAAGATGATGTTGGGCCTCTTCATTGGGGAAATGGTACTGGTTTCTGCTTACGTATACCTTGGCAAGGGGATCATTAGCCTGTTTTAGTGTGTGCGTTACTTATCACTAAAAGCACCGTGTGATAACGAACCTTGCGCTGTACCTGCAGCCGCGCCTTCCTATTCGTCGACGCGGTATGCGGCTTCGTCGAAACCTATTTGACACGACAGGTTTCTCCCTCCATCTTCGCAGCTCAATCACTTAATTATACAAATATGCGTTACCTCAACTTTTGTCTGCTGCTTATCCTTACCACCGTCTTTATGGCTTGTGGCGGCAACACTTATTACCTGACCACCGATGATGCCCGGGGCATTGAAGCTGGCGACCCAGTCTACCGTCAGGGCATTGCCGTCGGAGAAGTGGAAGACGTACGTTTTGAAGGCCGGCACGTGAATATCGAAATCTCTACGAAGGAGGCGCTGTACGAAGATCAGGGGTTCAATATCCGCAGCGGATCTGAAGGCGTCCAGCTGGAACTGGATCGCCCCACGTCTCATGCTAATGAGCTCGCTGATGGTGCTACCATCTCAGAAGACATGTTCGGGGATGACTTCCTGGGTGGTTTGGAGGGCCTGGGCGAAGGCATCGGCCTGGCCCTCGAAAAATCCCTGGGCAAAGACGGTGAAAAATTGGAGTACACCCTCGAAAGATTAGCCAACCGCTTCGAAGCAGGTGCGGAAGGCTGGGGCAAACGGATCGAGCGGTGGGCCGAGGACCACGAAGAAGAAATTGAGGAATGGGCAGAACAGCTGGAGGAAAACAGCGAAGAAATCTCAAAAACCGCTGAAGCCTGGGCCGAAGAACATGAGGACGAGTTTAAAGAACTTGGTCGTAAGCTCAAAAACTGGTCAAAAGAAAACGAAGGAGAGTTCAAAGAATTTAGCGACGAAATCGATGCCTGGGCCGAAGACTTCGACGGGGATATGAATGATTTCGTTCTGGAGTTGGAACGCGTTTCTAATCGCCATAAGGTCGGTTCAAAAGCTTGGAAAAAGGAATTGGGGAAAGCCCTCAAAGAGCTGGAATAACTGACCCGGGGAAATAATTTCCCTATCGGCCCGCCCCGGAATACTCTGGGGCGGGCCGTTTGTCTTTACCACGGGGTTGCCAAAAAGCTATAGGGTGAGGAGTTGGTATTGTTTGGGCTAAACCCGAGAGAAACGTTTTATGTGCGGAAAAATTTTACAGGGACCAAACAAAATTTGTAAAAAAGGTATTTTTTTCGTAATTTAACAGCATACTAAAGACTTTTAAATATCCAGAGCCATGATGAATGAGGAAGTACGGACGATAATGTCCACCAATGTTACCACCGTGAACCCCCGGCAAACCGTTGACGAAGTGCTCAACCTTATGGAGCGTAAGCGCTTGCAGCAGCTCCCCGTTGTTGAACACGGAAAACTTGTTGGCCTGATTACTACCTATGACCTGTGGAAAAACTGCCGGTCTAACCCCAATTGTTCGGAAAATACCGTCGGTGAGGTAATGACTTCCGCCGTTGTTAAACTAGCCCCTAAAGACAAGGTGGGGACGGCAGCCGAGTTGTTCATGGACCGCCGGTTTAAAACCTTGCCCGTGGTTAACCTCAGTAATGACCTTAAGGGAGTGGTTACCGCATTTGACGTAATAAAGTATAGCTTCAAAAAAGAATATCCGCAACCAATCTTGTACGCAGATCGTCTGTAAAAACCGAGCAATCGACTGGGAGCATAAGCTGCTATCCAAGGAAAATGGTTGATGGAGTAAAGGCCTATATTGTTGGACTTTAACGACAATAACACTTACACTCATGCCAACCGTCGCTATCATTGGAGCCGGATGTTCCGGTATCACCGCACTAAAAAACTGCCTTGCACAAGACCTAAATACTGTTTGCTTCGAAGCCAATAGCGACTTGGGCGGTAACTGGATTTATAGTGCTGAACCGAGCCACAGCTCCGTTTGTGAAACAACTCACATCATCAGCTCAAAAACATTGAGCGCCTACCTTGACTTTCCGATGCCGGAGGACTATCCAGACTATCCCAGTCATGGTCATGTATTCACAGGGTCTACCGACTAAAAGCCGCCACGCGTTCTACCGCGTTTTCCCGGACGTTGAGCCAGAAGAGATTGTAATCACCAATGTGGTAATTTTTGGTGTTAAAGAGAATGTCTCCGAAAAACTTAGGCTTGTTGGTAAAAAGACCGGCGCCGCGGCGTTCGGCCCAAATGAGCGCTGGTAGTGGCCCCTTTTCATAGTTGTATAAAACCATGCCTTTGTTAAGAGATGCGGGCGCGCGTTGTTGGTCGGTTGTCCAACTAAGGGGGTTTACTATGGTGATATTGGGAACCGTATCCAAATAGGTCCGCTTTGGCTTGAAATCGTCACGATAGGTACGCCAACTGACGAAGCAGCCGGTTTGAGCGGAGGATGTACAGACTGGGATGGTCTTGTAGGCGTCCGCGGAAACGGGCATGCCTACGAGGTAAGCGGCGACTAGTTGGCTGCGCAGTGCTTTGCCGTCGAATCGATCGGCCAGCAGTCGTTTGGCGTGGTCGGTTCCCTGGCTGTGGCTGGCGATGATGATGGGGCGGCCCTGGTTCCAGGTGGCAAGGTAGTGGTCAAAAGCAGCGAGGACGTCGACGTAGGCGGTGTCTAGTGCCTGCCGGCTCATTGCCTGTCCTTTGGGGTAATACACCTTGATGTGGGCCTGACGATAGCGAGGAGAGAAAACGCGGCCAGCAGCATTGAAAATAGAGGCCTGGTTGAGCATGGCCGCCTCGTCAACAGAAGTATTGAGTTTCTTGTCGTTTAGGTTGGCGTTCCAGTATTCATTGCCCTTGCGGGTTTTGAAGTAAATGGTGGGGTGGACGTAAAATACGTCGGCAGTCGCCGTCAGTTGTTGGTCCTTGAGAGCCGTGCCGGGGGTGCGGTCGGCCGGATCATCGGCGAAGGGGCTGGCCGCCCAGTGTTTAGCCTGGGAATAATTCGGCGAAGCGGGGACGGGGAAATCTGCTGAAGCAGGGATGGAGGGGATGCTTCCACAGGCTACTAACAACAAGGAAGGCAGTAAAAAACATAAAGTACGGAGTCCCATAAACGCTTATTTACTGGCTGGCACCTTCACGATTAACGAAATAAACAATGGCGAGGCCCAGGAGGGCGATGAGGAAGAGTGTCATGAGGAATGGGATGTTAAAGACAGCCAGGGGATTAATACCCTGTTGGACATGATAACGTTAGCTGCCATTAGAACGGAGATTTTGTAATAAAAGTTCCTACGGGGTATCTGGAGGCAACACGGTCTTCCTTTCCAGAAGGCGGGCCCGCAGGTGCAGGATGGAGGATAGAAGAAGCAAGGGAATGCCCGGCGGCGGCGGCCCTTTGCCTTTTAAATTCAGTATTTTGCACCTGCGGCCCCGCCCCAAAACTACTGATTAAAGAAAAAAATAGTTATTTAGCATTTAATAACAAGGTGCAAGCGAACAACTACACTTCATTCCCGTAAATTGAGGTATTGAAGGAGTTGAAGAAAGTCCTGACAAAATCGCTTTAATAACCACCTTCACGAGAATACTACCATGGGAGAAGAGAAAGTAAACGTACCTACCGTCGACAGCCGCACCAAATTTACCCGCCACCTGTTGCAAGATATTCAGGCGCTGGAATATATGCTGAAACATGATTGGTTTGAGACCGACACGATCAGAATTGGGGCTGAGCAGGAGATGTGTTTGGTCGATAAGAAAACATTAAAGCCGACGCCAAAAAATATGGCAGTCCTGAAAAAACTGCAGGAGTACCCCTGGGCTACTACGGAGATTGCCCAGTTTAACCTGGAGTGTAACCTGTCTCCACAGGAGTTTACCGGAAGTGCCTTGCGGCTGATGGAAACCGAAAACCGGTACCAGCTGGACTTGGTAACCAAGGCTGCTAAAAGCCGGGACGCGCTCGTTGTCCTCACCGGTATTCTCCCTACGCTACGGAAGTTTGATCTTTCGCTCGAGAACCTGACGCCAATGCCGCGCTACCGGGCGCTGATCGAGGCCATCAGAGCTCAGTCAAAATCTTCTAAGGGCTTCGAATTGCGCCTGACGGGGATCGATGAACTATTTATCAGCCACGACAGTCCTTTAATGGAGGCCTGTAACACCAGTTATCAGGTTCACCTGCAGGTGACGCCGGATACCTTTGCGCCGCTCTACAATATTGCTCAAGCCATTACCGCACCGATTCTTGCGATCTCGGCCAACAGCCCGTTGGTTTTTGGTAAGCGACTGTGGCACGAAAGCCGCATCGCGCTGTTTCAGCAAGCGCTCGATGTGCGAACGACCCAGGACCACATGCGTCAACCCGAGCCCAGGGTCAGTTTTGGCACCGATTGGCTCGACGAAAGCATCATGGAAATCTATAAGGAGGACATTGCTCGCTTCCGGGTGCTTCTGGGGGCCGAGGTGGAAGAGAATAGCCTGGAGACCGTGAGCAACAATAAGGTTCCCAAGCTAAAAGCTCTCCAGGTGCACAACGGCACCGTTTACCGGTGGAACCGCCCCTGCTACGGCATCAGCGATAACGGTAAGCCTCACCTGCGGATTGAAAACCGAGTAATTCCGGCTGGCCCCACCATTCTTGACCAGGTGGCCAATTCAGCCTTCTGGCTGGGAACGATGATTGGGATGGCAAACAAATACAAAGACGTCAGGGAGCACATGAGCTTCGCCGATGCAAAAGACAATTTCGTAAAGGCCGCGCAATTTGGCATTGATACCCAGCTCACCTGGTTCAATAATAGAAAGATCAGCTGCTGTGACCTCATCCTTGAGGAGTTGCTGCCAATCGCAAAAGACGGACTGCGCAGCAAAGGTATCGTGGAGGAAGACATCGAGCGTTACTTAGGGGTGATTGAAGGCCGAGCCAAGGCGCACAGAAACGGTGCCCGTTGGCTACTACAGGCTTACACGAAACTTGAAGCCGAAGTCAACCAGGATGAGGGCCTCACGGTGATCACTTCCGCGATGATAAAGAACCAGATGACGGAGAAACCCGTCCATACCTGGCCGCTACCCGACGCTAAGGACCTCAAGAACTACCGTCCCGTCGGTCTTCGCGTAGAAGAGTTCATGGAAACAGACCTGTTCACCGTTCAGGCAGACGATCTCCTGGAAATGGTCGCTAACCTGATGGAATGGCGTAAGCTACGATACCTCCCAGTGGAAGATGGTAAGGGACACCTTGTTGGCCTCATCACTACGCGTAAACTCCTTCGGTATTATAACCGCCGGGATAGACCCGACGCACCCGAGGCCGGCTTCGTTAAGGTAAAGGACATCATGATCTCCGACCCTAAGACCATTGACCCATCAACGACGATAACAGATGCACTGAAGGTTATGCGGGGAGAAAAACTCGGCTGCCTGCCAGTGATCAAAAACCAGGAACTGGTGGGGATCATTACGGAAATGGACTTTTTGCGGGTTAGCGGACGGCTTATTGAGCGACTGAAGTAATCAAAGATTCAGGGAGTTAAGTAAACGATTTAAACGCGGGCTTTTACTCCAAAAGGCGTAAGTTATTTGCACGGCGCCCCTTAACGTAATTGGTGCAAACAGTCAATTAGTATAGTCCGCAATGAGTGTTAAAGAACACTGATTCGCGGCTGTAGTGATTCGCATCGTACTTTCGGCGCGGTCCTGACTCCTCGACTATCTGACTCTTTGACTACTTGACTATGAAATGGTACTCCCGCATCCCCTCTCCCCTCATCATGCTCTTTCTCATCATCCTGGTGGTGGCGGCCATGACCTGGCTGTTGCCGGCGGGGCTGTACGAACGAATGGAAGTGAACGGACGGATGCGGGTAGTCCCCGGCAGCTACGGCGAAGTGCCCTCAACGCCACTCAGCTTCTTCGATATTTTCAAAGCTTTCCCCGAGGGGTATAAACGGGCAACCCCGATCATTTTTATCTGCCTGGCCAGTGCGCTGATGTTCTCTTTGCTGGAGGCCACCAAAACGATCGAGAACGTGATCGGCCGGGTGGTACACCTGATGGGAAACAACAGTGCCGATGTGCCGGAAACGGTTGTTCAGCAACCTGGAGTGTCGGCATCCCCAATGGGCCAGACCAGGGCCGAAATTCTTCTGGTGTTGCTCACGTTGGTCTACGGGCTATTGGGCATCATGGTCGGGTACGAGAACAACATTGCTACCATTCCGATTGCCGCCATCGTCGTCTTGGCGCTAGGCGGGGATCTGGTGCTGGCGGCCGGCGTCAGCATAGGGGGCATGACGGTTGCTTTCGGGCTGTCTCCCATCAATTTTTATACCGTGGGCAACGGGCACCTGATTGCCGATTTGCCGCTATTCAGCGGGGCGTGGCTCCGCACCATCCTTTGTACCGGCGGCTTGTTATTGATGTCGTGGTACAACGTCCGTTATTACCGCCGCCTGAAGGCCGATCCCGAAAGCGGTATTGGCCGAGGACTGGATACTTCAGGTATGCAGCTAAGTAAACCGTTGCACGAATACGCCATCACCGGACGCAACTGGATGATGCTGCTCATTTTTCTATTGGGCCTTACGGCCGTCCTCATCGGTGTCTTCAACGTAGAAGGCTTTCACATCAACGACACGTCGGCCATCTTCTTGATCGTGACCGTGGTGTTGGCCCTGGCAAGTGGACTGTCGGGTAAAAAGGTGACGGAGGCTGGCTTTCACTCCATCGCACAAATGGCACCGGCTACCTTCATCATCGGAATGGCCACCACTGTCAGCGTCCTCATGGAACAAGGGCAAATTCAGGATACCATCAGCAATGGTTTGGCCAATGCCCTCAGCGGCCTGCCGACCTACGCTTCGGCCATCGGGATGTCTATTGGGCAATCCGGTCTCAACCTCCTGATCCCCTCTGGCAGCGGACAGGCGATGGCGACCTTGCCCGTCATGATACCGCTGGGCAACGAACTGGGGCTGAGCCCACAGATCTCCATCCTCGCTTTCCAGATCGGCGACGGAGTCACCAACTTATTCAATCCATCGCTTGGCGGCCTGGTGGCCATGCTGTCGCTTTGTCGCGTACCGTTTGACCGGTGGCTGCGCTTCGCGCTGCCGCTGACGGGGATGTTGCTGATTTGGGCTTGGCTGGGGCTGTTGTTGGCAGTGGCCGTCGGGTACCAATAGATTGATCTGCTATAGGCATGTAGGTCTCTTACCCCCTAAATTTTACCCTCCACAAGGCCGGGCTTCGCTAGGCGTCCCTTAGTGGAAACCGTCAACAGTATGAATAGTGACCTTTTCTTGTTTTCCTTTCAGCAGGATATTCCCTAATGATTTTGAAGTGAAAAGTGCATCAGTATGCAAATCTTTTAGCAGGTTCTCAGAAATCAGCAGACTAACATTATAGGTATTGCACTCTGCCTGTATTCTTGCTGAGGTATTAATTACATCGCCATGGTATGCCAGCTCTTTTTTTACAGAACCTACTTCTGCGACCATGAGTGTGCCACCGTGCAAGCCTGCTTTAAATTCAGGATAAACCCCATACTTTTCAAAGTAATATGCTTTTCTCGATTCACGCTGTTGTTGAAAAGCAAAGAACAAGCCTAAGCAATTATTATTTGTCAAGCCTTTTTCATAGGGCCAGCTCAACACTGCTTCATCTCCTACATATTGGTAGATTTCGGCATCATAATTTACAACTACTTCATTCAAGTCGAAAAAGCAATCTTGTATAAACTGACTATACTTATGATGCCCTAATTGCTCAGCTATAGTCGTTGAGTCTTTTAAATCTAGAAACATGAAAATACGATTCTCTTCTTTCGGGTTTTTGTAAGAACCCATGAGTATTTTTATAAAAACACCCCTTCCAAAACGTTCAGCCGCAATTTTAATAAAAGAATAGACAATAGAAGCGACGAAGATGAAAAACACCAAACTCCAGAATCGTTTTTCGTACAACCACCAACCAAATTTAAATTGAACATTTACAATGATGTAACGAGAGGCAATAGTACCTATCGTAGTTACCGTTAAGATGGTAGTAATAAGATGTAGCCATATTTTAAATGACAGACTGAGTCCTAATGAAATTTTCTTAGACACATACTTGTCAAACAATAAATCTACTAGAGCGAACAATACGCCCAAACCAATACCAACAAAGGTCAGTACAACAAGTGGCGTAATAAGAAGGCTCCCTGCCTCAAAGCCTTCGTCAATCGTAAGTCCAGTTTCTTGATCTATCCCAAAATAACGAAATACGCCATAGCAAAGTAGGGCAATGGTCCAGAAAGCAACAGATTGTACGAGGGACTTTAAAAAGCGGGGTAAATTTTGATTCATGATCTGGCGACTTTAAAGTTGTTGCGATAACAACTTACGGGTTTTCCCACTAGTTTACACCGTACTAGCCTACCGACTCCGCAACCGAATCACCGGACAAATAACTTCCTCCAAAGAAATACCTCCGTGCTGGAAGGTGTCTTTGTAGTAGTTGTTGTAGTAATTGTAGTTGTTCGGGTACAGGAAGAATTTGTCTTCCTTGGCGAAGATGAAGGTAGAGCTGAGGTTGGGACGGGGCAGCATTGCCTTGAGGGGGTCGCGGACTTCGAGGACGTCTTTCGCCTCATAGTTAAGGTTACGGCCAAGCTTATAGCGCAGGTTGGTGCTCGTGTCCCGGTCACCGACCACTCGGCTGGGCGTATTGACACGGATGGTGCCATGATCGGTCGTGACGATCAACTGCACGTCGCGTTCAGACAGTTTACGAAGGGTGGCCCATAAGGGGCTGTTTTCGAACCAGCTGCGGGTAAGGCTGCGGTAGGCTTTTTCATCGCCGGCCAGTTCCTTAAGTACCTCCATTTCGGTACGGGCGTGGCTCAGCATGTCGATGAAGTTATAGACGATGACGCTGAAATCGTTGTTCAGAAAATCCAGCGCCCGGTCCTGCATCTGGCGGGCAAAGTTGGTCCGGGTTACCTTGGTGTAGTCCCACTTGATGTCGCCGCGGCGGAGCACGCGTTCGAGTTGCTTGCCGAGCAGGTCGGCTTCGTGCATGTTTTTACCGCCCTCCTCCGGGTCGTTCTTCCACCATTGTTTGTAGTGCTTTTCAATCTCGGACGGCATCATGCCGGCGAAGATGGCGTTGCGGCTGTACTGGGTGGCGGTGGGGAGGATGCTGTAGAAATGGTCTTCCTCTTCCACTTTGAAGAGTTCAGTGATGTAGGGTTCGATGACCTTCCATTGGTCGTAGCGCATATTGTCTAGCAATACCATCACCGTTGGTACCTCTTTATTGAGGTGGGGTAGTACCTTCTCACGCATCAGGTTGTGGGACATGATGGGGGCGTCTTCGCCCTGCACCCAGTCTACATAATTGCGCTCGATAAATTTGCTGAATTCAGCGTTGGCTTCCCGCTTCTGCACGGCGAGGATCTCGCCCATCTGCTCGCTCTTGCTTTTGTCAAGTTTGAGCTCCCAGTTGATGATTTTTTTGTAGACGTCTACCCATTCGTCCTTGTCGAGCCCGCTGTTGATCTGCATCATCAGCTGGCGAAAGTCTTGCTGGTAATCGGTATCCGTTTTTTCACGAACGAGGCGCGTTTCGTCAGTGATGGTTTTCAGCGTCAGCAGGATCTGCATCGGGTTGACCGGCTTAAGTAGGTAGCCAGCGATCTCGCTGCCTATGGCCTCTTCCATTAAGCTTTCCGCCTCGTTCTTGGTGATCATCACTACGGGGATGTTGTTGCCCGTTTCCCGGATGCGGCCCAGGGTTTCCAGGCCGGTGAGGCCGGGCATGGATTCATCGAGGAAGACGATATCGACCTCATCATTCTCTTCCAGTTCTTCCAGAGCGTCGTGGCCGTTGGTCGCCGTTATGACTTCGTAGCCTTTCTTTTTCAGGAATATGAGCTGGGGCTTGAACAGATCGATTTCATCGTCGGCCCAGAGAATGGTGATTTGGTCCATGTTTTGCTTAATGTTTTTGTTCGCCGGGGGGAAGAGAGGCAACTGTACATACGTTTTTAAGGGCGTGATGTTTCAAACGACGGCGGGAAAGGGGTTAGTATTTGGCATTCAGTAATCTAGAGGTAAAGAGAAGTGTTCAATAATCAGGGGTTCGTATTTATTAAACACGACGATCAAAATGTAAAGGGGATCTACCAAATTATGGCTAACGGCGGTAGCGAGCATTCCCATGCGGCAGCACTACCAGACTACCCTTTTTACTCGACTACAAACGCGAATCAAGGGCTAAAACCAGGCGTTCGGACGCTCGGAGGTTACGATCGACAAAATTGCTTCGCAATTCCGACG
>JBLHRW010000006.1:0-32923 GCA_047626445.1 Neolewinella sp. | reverse complement strand
GTCAAGGAATAACCTGTTTCCGTAGATGGGCAGAACGGATCGTTCGTAGACGTAGCCATCGTTGTAATCATCCCAACTCCAGCCGGCACCATACCGCGGGACATTTTGTCCTTCTCCTGAGGGAAAATGTAAGACCATCGGTTTTTTTTGATCGGCGAACCACGGACCAGCCTCATCGTAAGAAGCAAAAGAAGGATGCATGAGTAAGGGGTAACCCGTGCCCCAGACTTCGTAATGATCGTTATACTCCTGATAGAATAATGCCGGTGTCCGGTGGCCCAGTACCTGGTTTGCCAGGTAAAAAGTCAGTAATTTTACGTTACTGGCCGGCACGAAGTACCGATCACCATTATACCCGTAAAGGGAGGTCTGAAAGTCGAGGTCGTAAAGTACAAAGCCGGTATGCCCTTGGGCAAACACTTCGTTCAAATCCACCAATTCCTGCAGCTGGCGGGTAGCCCGCCCACTGAGTTCTTGCTGTGCCCGCACCTGCATCCCCACCCCGAAAAGCAGAAAAAAAGATGCGGCTAAGTGAAGTAACTTTTTAAGTCGTGTAGTTAAAAACATCGGTGGTGGGGAAGTGAAAAGAGAAAAAAGGCCTGATAAACTGGCCAAAAAAATTAGTGCTATTCTCTCCTAGTGCCGCTACAATGTAGCCCAAATAAAGGAGCCGGAGACAAAGCCCCGGCCCATAAATCATAATCCCAAAAACTAAAAATATGCGTGCCGCGATGTGGGCACAGTGTCTTAACCTAGTCCAAATGTAGAAACTTTCACACGTTAGCCGGCTTTCGGGAGCGATTTTTCTGTTGTAGGTATCATAAAAAATCAAGCATCTTCCGTTTCACTCCGTATTAACAGCTGAAAACCATTGCCATGAATGTTAACAATTTCGATATTTTCGTCGGGCTTAACGTACTTCCGCAGCTTTGTGACGAAGACATCCATCGAGCGAGCGGTAAAATAATTGTCTTCGCCCCATATTTTGGTCAAAGCTTCATTTCGGCTCAGAATATCGTTTTTGTTGATGGCAAACAAGCGAAGCAGCTGTGCTTCTTTCGGGCTGAGCTTATCCTTACTTTTTTCGCCACTATTGTCGGTGTGGGTCAAAATCCGTAAAGGGAAGTTGAAATGGAATTGTCCGAATTCAAATTCGGTTTGTTCTTCCTTGGGATCTGCCGGTGCCTGGCTTCGCCGAAGAATCACATTCATCCGAGCCAGGAGTTCCTCGCTGTTGAAAGGCTTGGTGATGTAGTCGTCTGCTCCGATCTCAAATCCATTGAGGATGTCTTCTTTCATTGCCTTGGCCGTCAGAAAAATGATCGGTGTATCCTTATCACTTTCGCGTACTTTTTTGGCGAGTTCGAAACCACTCAGGCGCGGCATCATTACGTCAAAAATACAGACGTCCCATTTTCCTTGGCGGTAGGCTTCGAATCCGGCGAGACCGTCAGTCGCCAGGGTTACGTCGTAATCGTGTACT
The DNA here is from genome assembly GCA_047626445.1 of Neolewinella sp. Lineage (GTDB taxonomy): Bacteria > Bacteroidota > Bacteroidia > Chitinophagales > Saprospiraceae > Neolewinella. The sequence goes on along the minus strand of JBLHRW010000006.1, from coordinate 31,440 downwards.
TCGAGAAAAGAGCGAAGAACGTCGCCGAAATTACGATCATCCTCAACAAGTAAAATTTTGGGGGCAATTGCCTGGGTAGCGTCACTCATGATAAAGGTCAGTTTTTAGTTATGGGATTATTTTGTTCTTTGGCGGTAAGGGAAAGTCACTATAAAGCTACTCCCTTTACCTAATTCACTTTTTACGTTAATGGTTGCGTTGTGCACCTCGGTAATGGTTTTTACGTAAGAAAGGCCTAAGCCAAATCCTTTAACATCATGCCGGTCACCGGTATGCACACGATAGAAACGATCAAAAATGTTTTTTCGCGCCTCACGGCTCATTCCGAGGCCATCATCCCTAACAGTAACCTCTACACCCTTCGATACATTGCGCGTGGACACCATGATTTTTGGTGCGTCTGGCGAATATTTGTTGGCATTGTCCAATAAATTATTGATCAGGCTAGATATGTGGGTCAAGTCACCCTCCACAATTGCAGGTTCCGCCTGGAGGTCTGTCTCGATCGTACCGTCCCTAGGCTCCACCTGCAGGGAAATGTAAACGGCAGCGTCGGTGATCACATCATTGAGGTCAACCGGACTTAAGTTGAGATTGAGTTTAGATTTATCAAGCTTCGCCATTTGGAGTACCTTCTCCACTTGGTCGTTCATCCGTTTGTTTTCTTGCTTGATGATGCTGGCAAAGCGTTTTACTTTATCCGGATCAGCGGAAATCCGTGGGCTTATGATACTGTCTGTTGCCAAAGAAATGGTCGCAATGGGCGTTTTAAACTCGTGCGTCATGTTATTGATGAAGTCCGTCTTCATCTCCGAAAGTTTCTTCTGGAACAGAATGACGTAGATCGTGTAAACGAAACAGCATAGGATGATACCCACGAAGAGTAAACTCAACCCCAGGTTGTACCAAATTGAGTTGAAGATTACATCATCTTTACGAGGACTATAAGCAATAAGGTGCCCCCTAACTTCAGCAGCATCGTCAAAAAGAGATACGCGGTAAACGCTCCGCATCAAATCGGTGTGCCGGCTGGTATCCGAACCAACCTCTGAAAGCCTACGCCCATTTCTAATGATAAACTCTTTGCTCCGACTATCAAGAACGCCGTATTCCAGCCCCTCGTCAAGATTGGCGTTGGCAAATTCGGATTTTAGTTTTTTATCTAGCAATTCACGGTCGATGCGATCTATCAGGTCATAATTAGCGTACTGCGCCAGCGCTTCTAGGCGAGGGGCGACGTTCGTACGCCCGAGCAGGCTTCCAGCCCCTCCGACTAGATTGGTGCTAAGTCCACGACGAAGGTCTTTGAATCCGGAGTTTACCTGAGCATCTATTAACGCCGCCTCCTTTTCTTCTTGTTCTTCCGCTGCCGAATTAAGGGCATCCTGCACGGCTTCATCGTACCGCTGTTCGTTGACCTTCATCGCGGTTTGAATCATATCCAGCTGTAACCACAAGACGCCGCTGATGGCCGTGATGATCAATCCAATGATCAGGTAGATGGTTTTCTTACTCATGAATCCTTATGTGTAGACTCAAAGTACGTTGTCAGCTAAGAAAAAGTACATTTCCCCGCTCCTTTTTAAAGGTATCCTAACGGTATTCGTACCTTGCTGTCATGGAATCCGTCATGATTCAGACCACCCAAAACGTCAGCATAGATTATCCGCTGGCCAGCGTCGGCTCAAGAGTCGGTAGCTTCTTTATTGATGCCATCATTTATCTGATCGCCTGCAGCATTCTCACCGTGATAGTGGCCAGCCTGATCGATAGCCTCGATGATCCGAGCATTATCTTTTTCCTCATCATCTTTGTTTTCCTTGCTTATTACTTTTTCCTGGAGATGTTCAGTCGGGGGCAAACACTAGGCAAGCGCATCATCGGCCTACGGGTGATCCGCCTAGACGGCCGGGACCCCACCCCCGCCGATTTCCTCACCCGGGCCATTTTTCTGCTGCCCGATGTATTACTTTCCTCCGGCATACCTGCCGTTCTCCTTATTGCCAGCGGCCGTTATAATCAGAGACTGGGCGACATCGTTGCCGGTACCGTTGTTATCCAGACCTCTATCGCTAATACCTTCACCCTTGAGGAGATCATGGCCATCACCAACCGGGAAGATTACGATCCGGAATTTCCCGGTGTTCAGCGCTTCACGAACAATGATATGATGATTGTGAAGCAGGCCCTCCAGCGCATGCGCCGCTACGGCAATACTGCCCACCGGCAGGCCGCCCGCCAGCTGGCCGTCAAAATTGCCGATCAGCTGGAACTCGATAAAAAGGAAGTTAAGTACACCCCAGAGAAATTTTTGGAGGTGGTGTTGATGGACTTTATTGTGCTGACGCGATAGAAGAGTGAATAATAGAATGAGTAAAGGAAAGAATGTAGACCGCCCCCATATTCATTCCAGCCCCGCAATAACCCTATTCAACCCACCTTGCAGTGAATACCGAATAGTATCAAACAGCCTTCGCCTACGCGCCGGCCATTGACGAACAGCTGGTAGCGGTTATCCGCCGATACCATAACCGGGAGGCTGTCGGGCAAAACGTCCAATTCAAAGCTCCTCCGGAAGCTAACGACGGCGAATACGGTAGCCGACGCGGTAGGGTGGGTAATCCAGCTGGCGGGCCAGGGGTTTACGTCCCAGTTTTGGGCGATCCCCGAATTACTTGCGAAGCCCAGCATCAGGATACTCAGAATTTTGAATATATCCCGGAACTCCAGCGTGAGAGCATTTCTTAGCCTCATTCTCCAAAAAACGGAAAATGGTGTAGAGTGGTAGCGTGCCGGAGGGGAGAGAAATAACCCCATTAGGTTGAGAACGTCCCCGTCCGAACACCTCCACAAGCAAGCGCTTCGGACTTGGGCGTCCTCAACCGAAGTGTCAAGCACAGGTCAGCCCAAGTAAAACAGATCGGATTAGAACCTCAAATTTGCCTCTTCAGGGCTCCGCTCCTCAAAACTATTTTCCACACTCCGTATATTAAGCATACGTAAAGCCTGTGTAAATCAACGACTTAATGAAATCAGTTTTCCCCAGGCTAAGCGTGGACAACTGTGCATAACCTTGCACTTATCCACACCCTGAACCTGCGTTCCCGTCAAAAGGCCGAGTTGTCCACATTTCCACATTTTTGGCCAAGTAAACTCCACACCTTACTGACACAATGGGGTCATATATCCACACTCAAACGCGAAAAAGTTGTTCTGTTAAGAACAGAAATAGATAATGTGGATAATTTTGTGATCCTGCATCAATCAAGGCTTTACGTTGTTAAGCCTTCGTGGAAAAGTAACCTTCAAATGGGCAAAACGAAAAAGAAGAAGAAATGGGCTCCTTTTTCTCCCCGTTTCCACAGCCTTAATAACGATAATAGGATTTAAATTTTAAAAAAGTATTAATAACTATTAAGAGATGAGCGAAACGGAAAAGAACCTAGACAGAAACGGAAAAACGAAAGGAGGAAGTTACCCCCGAGCGGTAAAGATCTGGCTGATCGTGGGGCTCATCATGGTGGTGGGGCAAATCGTGATCGGGGGGATCACGCGCCTGACGGAGTCGGGCCTGTCTATCACCGAATGGGAACCGCTGACGGGAGCAATGCCGCCGCTGAATGCAGCCGACTGGCAGATTGAATTTGAAAAGTACCAAAAGAGCCCTCAGTACGAAAAAATCTTCGCTGATATCTCTATGGACGATTTCAAATTCATTTACTTCTGGGAATGGTTCCACCGGCAGTGGGCTCGTTTCATGGGATTAGTCTTTGTGGTGGGCTTCCTGGCCTTTTGGAGAAAAGGATGGCTCAACCCTCCGTTGATGCGTCGATTGGGCATCGTGGTGCTCCTGGCGGCAACTGCGGCCAGTTTCGGGTGGATCATGGTCGCAAGCGGTTTGACCGACCGCCCCTGGGTCGATGCTTATAAATTAACGTTACACTTAAGCTTGGGAATTATTCTCTTTTCCTACCTTTTGTGGACAACGTTGAAAGTAGTGCAGCCTAATGTCCCTACTTTTCCACAAAATGGTGTGGACAAGTGGCGCTGGCCCATCAATATCGCGCTGGCGATCCAACTTATTCTGGGCGGAATTATGAGCGGTGCCAGAGCCGCATTGGTCTATCCAGAATGGCCACTTATGAAAGGAAAGTTTGTTCCTACTGCAATAACCGACATTTCTGCATGGAATGTGGATAACCTTGTGAATTACGAGGCATCACCCTTCCAACCAGCCTTAATTCAATTCTTGCACCGCCTAAGTGCTTATGCACTGGTAATCATTGTTTTAATCTACTTATACCAAGCCTTTACTAAGGTTCGTAGCCCATTGTTAGTAAAAACTAATACCCTGTTGATAATCCTGTTGATAACTCAGGTTGTGCTTGGAATCGCTACTGTGATGAACAGTTCTGGACAGGTTCCCGTCGGCCTTGGTGTCGCCCATCAATTCGGTGCGATTGCCCTAGTGGGAGTCGTTGTTTATTGGAATTATATCTTCCGTTCTGGCACCCTGTTGAGAAGTGTGGATAAATAGGTGGAAAAAGGCGATTAATAAATTTGTAAATGTTAATACTGCTCCGTATGGGACGAGATTTCTCCCTTATTTCAAGTCAGTATCATCTGTACGCAAATTGTGTGTGAACGTAATTTACAGACGGTAACATTGTGTTTACGCTTACGCTGCGTTTTCGGCCCAATCAGTTTTTCGTGCCCGAATAAAACGGCCACCGAGCATGATCAATAGGAGAAAGTGTAAAAGCATGGCGCGAGGATCCGGATTGTAGATCGCTTGGACAATGGTCATCCCGAGGTGGAATACCGTCAAGCTGCCAAGGGTAAGGCCAAGGAATTCTTTATTGTCTTTTTTGAGGTAGGCGAGTAACGACATCCCAGCCAGGAAGCAGGCTGCCAGTCCGTACATCTTCATCAGCATTATGTAGCTCTCGCCATGTCCGTCGGCAAAACCGGGAATTAGTTCGGCTGCGCCTGGGTAAAATAAAAGTAAGAGGCCTACGCCGGCTTCGATGAAGGTGTGGAGGAGAAGGATCATAGCGAAGGGAAAAAAAGGGTAAGGAATAAGGAAGGAACAGGGACAAAGATAAGGTGCGGGTTAAAGTGCTAAGTTTGTTCCAAGTCACAGCTGAAATATTTTACCTTTCAGCCTTCCCCTCATTCTCGCCTTCCTTTATTCTCTCCTTCAATTATTCAATATGTCTTCCTGGTCTCGTGCCGTCATTTGGTCCCTTATTGCCGCGGCCTTTATTGGTCCGGGTACCGTTGCTACCGCTGCCCGGGCAGGTAGCGAAGGAGGCTGGGGATATTTGCCTTTTGTTGTACTGGCGGCTTTCGCCGGTTTTTTGCTCATGGAGATGGCGGCACGGTTGACGCTGATGAGCGGGCAAACTTTGGGACAGTTACTTGGTACCCGCCGCCGTTGGTTAGCCGTTGGCTGTTTTGTAGCAGTGCTGCTGGGGTGTGTTGCCTACCAGGCCGGAAATTTGGTGGGTGCGCTGGGGGGCTTGCAACTTATTTTTGGGTTGGATCGCTGGTGGGTATTGCTACTGGGAGTCGCTGCAGGGGCTGTGCTTTGGCCGGGGGAAACGAAGTGGATTGCCCGCGCACTGGCCGGGGTGGTGACTTTGATGGCCGTAGTGTTTTTGGTCGCAGCTGTGCAGTTGTTGTTGAGCGGAAGCTCATTGGCTGGAAATGATACGGTGATAACGGGCACGGTGATCGGCTTGGTGGGCACCACGATCGTTCCTTATAATTTCTTTCTGGCGGCGGGGCTCAGTAAAGGACAGCAGTTAGGCGATATGCGCTTTGGTTTACTGATGTCTTTCGTCATCGGTGGCATCATTACCCTGTGTATTGTTTTGGTGGGTAGCGTGGCGACTTCGTTTACCAATTTTGCAGATTTGGCGCGGACGCTGGATGCAGTATTGGGGGATTGGAGCAAGGTGGTGCTGGGCATCGGCCTTTTTGCTGCAGGCTTTAGCTCTGCGGTGACGGCGCCGTTGGCGGCGGCGATTGCCGGCCAGGAATTATTGATCCGGGAACCGGGAGAACATGCCGTCGTAAAACAACTCTGGTTCCGGATGATCTGGGGAGGGGTGCTGGTTGTCGGATTATTAGTCGCGTTGCTGGACATCGACATCGTTACCGTTATCTTAGCAGCACAGGTAGCCAACGGATTTTTACTACCGCTCATCGCGGCCATCGTACTGGTCTTTGCCAACGACCGATCGTTGTTGCGGGATAAGGTAAATGCGCATTGGCAGAATGCGGCGGGGTTGCTGGTGGCTTCGTTTCTGGCATACAAGAATGCCGGCTTGCTTCTGGGGAAAATAGATTTATCCAATGAGGCCATGGCCTACTTTATCGGCGGGGCGTATTTAATTGGCGTGGGGTGGTTGATCTTTAATCGGAGATCGAAGGCGAAGGCCTAAGTTTCGGTACCCTGCTCCTTAACAACTCCTTTGCACCCGCGGCCGCGCCCCCTAAAATCTGGTCTTTTAACGACAAAACCCAACATCCCGCCCCAAAATTTTAACACCCCATCCACCGTTCCATCACAACAATACTACAGTTGTAATCTTTTCCTTATTTTAGAGTCTTATTCTCTGCATTCAGTAAGCTTTTTGTTATGCCCCAATCCAATCACTACGATCAGTTGATCCAGAAGCTCGATAGCTTCACTCGGAAATACTACCTCAATTCGGTTATCCGCGGCTTGCTGTACACCACTGGTTTGGTGTTGGCCTCCTTTCTGCTGGTCAGCCTGCTGGAGAGCCAGTTCTATTTTGAGACAGGGACTCGCAAAATGATGTTCTACGGTTTTCTCGGCCTTAGCTTATTGGCGCTGGGCGGTTGGGTTTTACTTCCACTAGCCCATTATTTCCGGCTGGGCGAGGTGATCAGCCACGAAAAAGCCGCCGATATGATCGGCAATCACTTTACGAATGTGAAGGACAAGCTGCTCAACGTACTACAGCTGCGCCAGCAAGCCAGTGCCGGAGCGGACACCAGTCTGGTCTTGGCTTCTATCGATCAGAAAGCATCGGATATCAGTCCTGTACCATTCCGCTCCGCCATCGACCTGAGCAAGAACCGCCAGTACCTTAAGTATGCGCTGCCGCCACTGCTATTGCTAGTGGTTATTTTATTTGCTGCACCAAGCCTGATCACTGACGGTACCAACCGCCTGATGCGCAACAACGAGAAATTTGATCGTCCGGCACCCTTCTCTTTTGTTGTCGATCAGGTAGATAGCCTGGAAGTCATCCAGTACGGTGATTTCCCGCTTACGGTCAAAGTAGAGGGTGAAGTCCTGCCTTCCGAAGCCTATATTGAGATCGATGGCTACCGCTACCGTCTGCAGAAAGAGAACGCTAATACTTTCAGCTACCAGTTTAGCAATGTACAGGAAGACACTGAATTCAAACTTTCGACAGCAAAAGTGGAAAGTGGCGAGTTTACCCTCGCTGTATTGCCAAAACCCAACATCGCTTCTTTCACCGTGGAACTCGATTACCCGAACTACCTCGGTCGGCGCGACGAACAACTGGCCAATATTGGTGACCTGACGGTTCCCGCCGGTACCCGCATCAAATGGTCTTTCGATACCGAAAATACCGATAACATTGACTTGCTTTTTGCCAACGAAGCTGAATTTACCACGTTGCGCCGCGATGGTTCTAATCTCTACAGTTTCGACAAACGCGCGCTCAAAAATGATCGCTATACACTCTACATTGGTAACGAACGCCTGCCCTTGGCCGACTCGGTCAGCTATGGCCTTTCTGTCATCTCCGATCTTTATCCACAGATCACGGTAGAATCCTTTGCCGACAGCACCGATGAAAAACTCCTCTACTTCGTTGGCGAAGCCTCAGATGATCATGGTGTAAGTAAACTCAACTTTGTTTACCGCATCAAAAATGGAGAAACTGGTGCTGAAGGCGACGAACAGCGCGTTCCCATTAGCGGCCCCGCCGGTAAGCAAACCCGCTACGACTACGTGTGGGATTTGGCCAGCGACTTGGAGTTGAATGCCGGCGATGAGCTGACTTATTACTTTGAAGTATTCGACAACGACGGTGTCAACGGCGCGAAGTCTGCCCGCACCGGTGTCATGGCTTTCCGTAACCCCAGCGAAGAGGAACTCAAAGAACAGGAAAACCAGAACGACAGTAAAGTAAAAGAGGAACTGAAAAAAGCCCTCGAAGCAACCAAAGAACTGAAGAAGGACACCAAGAAACTGCGCGAGAAAATGCTGCAGGAAAAGGAGCTGGACTGGAAAATGAAAAAAGAGCTGGAGAAACTCGCCGAGCGTCAGCAAGAAGTGCAGAAGCAGATCGATGAAGCGCAAAAGGCGTTCCAGGAAAATATGGAACAGCAGCAGCAGCAAGACGAACAGATTATTGAGAAGCAGGAAAAGCTGCAAGAGATGTTCGAAAAATCACTTGATCAGGAAATGCAAGACCTGATGAAGCAGATCCAGGAATTGCTGGAGGAACTCAATAAAGAAGAGGCCCTGGAAAAAATGGAGGAAATGGAGCTCGACGACGAGCAGACGGAAGCCGAACTCGATCGGATGCTGGAACTTTTCAAGCAGCTTGAAGTAGAAAAGGAAATGCAGGAGCAGATCGATAAGCTCGAAGAATTGGCCAAAGAGCAAGAAGAGCTAGCTGAAGAGACGGAGAAGAAAGAGAAGCCTCAGGAGGAGTTAGAAAAAAAGCAGGAAGAGATCAAGGAAGAATTCGAGAAGCTTCAGGAAGAAATGAAGGAGACCGAAGAGAAAAACGAAGAGCTTGAGAAGCCGATGGACATGGAAAATGACCAGGAAAAGCAGGAAGAGGTCAAAGAGGACATGGAGGGCGCGCAGAAAGACATGAAAAAGCAGGAGAACAAAGAGGCTTCTGAAAAACAAAAGAAGGCCAGCAAGAAGATGAAGGAGATGGCCGAATCTATGTCTTCTGCTATGGAGAGCATGCAGCAAGAAGGTATGGAAGAAGACATCGCTGCGCTCCGTCAGCTGTTGGAAAACATCGTTGACCTCAGCTTCGATGAGGAAGAAGTGATGGAACAACTTAACATCACTACCGTCAACACGCCGCGCTACGTGGAGCTGGTACAAGATCAGTTCCAGATCAATAACGACTTTGAATTGGTGAAGGACTCGCTTAATGCATTGGCGAAGCGAAACTTCGAGATTGAAACATTCATCACCGAGAAAATTACCGAGATTAAGGGAAACTTAAATGGTACCGTTGGCCAGCTCGAAGAGCGGCGCACGCCCCAGGCCCGGGCCATCCAGCAGCGCGCAATGACCGGGCTTAACGACCTGGCACTCATGCTCAGCGAGAGCATGGAGGATATGCAGCAGCAGATGGCTGGCATGATGGCCGGTGATCAGCAATGCGAGAACCCCGGCGATGGCAAAGGTAAGAAGCCCGGAAAGCCAGGAAAGCCAAGCTCTAATCCTGGTAGTGAAGGTCAACGCGGTCTTAACGATGCCATGGAAGGGATGAAGAAAGGCCTGGAAAAAGGAAAAGGAGAAGGCGGTTCGGCTAAGGAATTCGCTGAAATGGCCGCCCGGCAGGCGGCGCTGCGAAAAGCCCTCGAAGGCAAACAAAAATCCAAGCAACAAGGCGGTAAAGGGACCGATCCCGAATTGCAGGAAATGATCGACAAGATGAACGAGGCGGAGGAAGATCTCGTAAATAAGCGACTCACCAGCGAGATGATGTCTCGCCAACAGGAAATCCTGAGCAAAATGCTCGAACACGAAAAAGCAGAGCGCCAACAGGATATGGATGAAAAACGTAAATCCGAAACTGCGCAACAGCGTCGTAAGGAATTACCTCCGAACCTGGAAGAGTACATGAAGAAGCGTAAAGCTGAGATCGAAATGTTCAAGCGGGTAACGCCCGAATTGAATCCTTACTTCCAGGGCTTGGTTGATGAGTATTTCCGGTCTTTGCGAGGTAATTAGACGCTTCGCTTTTTAGTGAATGATCCTCTCCGTCGAAGACGGAGTTAACGAGCGAAGCGAGCTGCCTCGTCTAAAAGCGCAACGTTTAAAAAGGCGAAGGGCCATCTAAAAGCGCGAAGCGCGCCTAAAAAAAAATAAGCGCAGCGAATTTTTTTTTTCGCCTATCGAACCTTATTATTGTTTTTACGTAATTAAGATGTCAAATGGTGTGACGCTTCCTGTTTTCTGCGTCTACATCTTGTAAGTCAACCGATTACAACCTTTCTATGTGGTCGTGTTGTTAATATTAAAAAGTCTTCCTCCTTGTTATCAGTCAGAACTCAAACAGCTCAAACATATATGCTTAAGCTAGCTTCGGATCCCAGCAATATTAATAAGGTGGAAGGTTATGTGAATCAAATTGCTGATCGCTACCAACTCGACCAGGAAAAACACGCTAATCTTTTGATCAGCCTAACGGAAGCAGTCAATAATGCCATCATCCATGGTAACAAACAGGACAGGACCAAAACCGTAAGCATTAAACTGGCACAAACCCGTAATGGCCTTGCCGTTCAGGTAACCGACCAGGGGGGAGGGTTTAACTATAATAAATTGCCGGACCCGACGTCTCCCGAACGCCTCTGTGAATGTGGTGGCCGGGGAGTATTCTTGATGAACCAGCTTTGTGATAAGCTGCGCTACATCAACGGCGGTACTACCGTCGAAATGCAGTTTCGCTTGAAATAATGACGGCTGAAATTTTGTTCCACGTTGAGGAAGGAGGCACTGCGCTTCCTCAAATCGCCCATGCTCAGGTCAGCTCTTGGATTAATGCGGTCATTGATGAACGTGGTGGTAAAGCCGGTGCGATCAATTATATCCTTTGTGGCGATGATTACCTCCATCAAATGAACTTGGAGTACTTGGACCATGATACCCTGACGGACATCATTACTTTTCCTTACGAACACTTTCCTCATATTTCCGGAGACCTTTTCATCTCTACGGAACGGGTGGCCGATAATGCTACCGATCGAAAGATCAGCTATGCTGAAGAATTACATCGGGTTATTATTCACGGCATACTGCACCTTTGTGGCCAGGGGGATAAAACCGAAGCGGAAGCAACGGAGATGCGGAAGCTTGAGAACTGGGCGCTGGGCTTAAGATCTGGTTTATAGCGTAAAAGGTTATGTATCCTATTATTCTGAAGGAATCATTGTTCATTCGTGTAATCCGCTAAAATATGCGAATCAACCATGTTCATAGGGCGCGGGCGCAGGTGCAAGGAGAGGGTTTAAGGTGCAGGGGATTTAACCTCAGGTTTAGTAGCTGACTAATCGTAAATCCCAGTACCATTGTCCCTTACAGAGCCACGGATTTTCCACATCTTTGTGTAATTCCTAAGTAATTACCCCCAAGGGGCCGCAAAAGAATAATGTTCCTGATTAGCTCCGCTGCTACCTGCAGCGGTGAAAATGAGGGCTTATTCTTTTGTAGAACCTAAATGGGAGCCAAGTGAAAATTTCCCATGAAAGTCCTCAAGTTCGGCGGTTCCTCCGTCGCTAAGCCAGAACGGATTCGCGGCATCATTGATATCCTCAAAGACTACTACGCTGCCGGTGACCACTTCACCGTAGTCTTCTCCGCCTTTGGCGGAGTGACCGATAGCCTCATCGAAATGAGCCGCCTTGCAGCAGCCGGAGACGATCGGTACGGAGAAGCCTTCCAGGCTTTTACTGACCGTCACCAAGACGCCATTGCCGACCTTCTACAAGAAGGGCCACTACGTGAAGAAGCCTCTGCCCAGATGCGGAAGTCCCACGATGTGTTGAAGAACCTCCTCTACGGAATCTTTCTTGTCCGCGAGGCTAGTAGCCGTACGATGGACTATGTCCTTAGCTTCGGTGAACGCTCCTCAGCTTACATCATTTCGCAGGCCCTTCAGCAATCAGGTATCCCCGCTGAATACCTCGATGCGCGTAAGATCATTCGTACCGATAAAACCTTCAGCTCCGCTAAGGTTAACTTTGGTAAATCCTACGAAACAATTCATAAGTATTACTCAGAACATACTAAGGTACAGGTGGTTACAGGTTTTATTGCTTCGGCAAAAGGAGGGCTGACTACTACTTTAGGACGTGGAGGCTCTGACTACACCGCTTCGTTGATTGCTGCCGGCCTTAATGCCGATGCCATCGAGATTTGGACCGATGTAAGCGGCGTATTGACCGCTGATCCACGCCGCGTCAAGAAGGCCTTCACTATTCCAAAGCTGACGTATGCGGAGGCCATGGAAATGTCCCACTTCGGTGCCAAGGTCATCTATCCGCCTACACTGATGCCCGCGCTGCATAAACGGATTCCACTTTACATCAAAAATACGTTTGATCCGGATTTTCCCGGCACCAAGGTCAGCGAAGAAAATAACCCCGAGGATGGCGTTGCCGTAAGGGGAATCAGCTCGATCAACAACGTTGCCCTGCTTACCTTATCTGGTAGCGGCCTGTTCGGCGTTCCCGGTATCAGTGCTCGTCTATTCGGTGCACTGGCGCAGAAAGGAATCAATATTATCCTGATCACCCAGGGCTCCAGTGAACACGCCATCAGCTTCGCGGTACAACCATCTGACGCCGATCGCGCCAGGGATGCTGCGGGCGAAGCTTTCGAGTATGAGATAGAACGCGGAGTTGTGAACGCCGTGAAGGTAGAGCGCGACCTGAGTGTCGTTGCCATCATCGGTGAGAACATGCGCTACCAGCCGGGTATCTCCGGGCGTCTGTTCCAGGCGCTGGGTAAGAACGGTATCAACGCCGTAGCCATTGCTCAGGGCTCTAGCGAGCTCAACATAAGTGTGGTCATCCCGAAGGAAGATGAGAACAAAGCCCTCAATGCACTGCACGAGGCTTTCTTCCTTTCTGACTACAAAACACTGCACCTCTTCGTGGTTGGTGTTGGTTTGATTGGCGGAACCTTACTCCAGCAAATCAGAGAGCAGAACGAATACCTCCGAACTAAGCTTGGAATGGAAGTTAAGGTAGTTGGTATGGCCAATTCTCGTAAAATGATTTTTGCGGAAGACGGTCTTGATATAGACGAGCAATGGAAGGACCGCCTGATGTCTGACGGTACGGATGCCGACTTGGCAGTCTTCGTTGGTCGTATGCGTGACCTGAATCTCAGTAACAGTATTTTCGTAGATAATACTGCCAACGATAAAATTGCTACCTACTACGCTGGGATCCTGGATGAAAGTATCAGCATCTCCACCCCCAACAAAGTAGCAAACTCTTCGAGCTTCCTACAGTACCAGCGCCTAAAGGCCATTGCCGCTAAGCGTGGCGTTCAGTTTCATTACGAAACCAACGTCGGTGCTGGCCTGCCGATCATCTCTACCTTGCGCGACTTGCTCGACAGCGGAGACCGCATACGGAAAATAGAGGGCGTTCTCAGCGGATCTCTCAGTTTCATTTTTAATAACTTTGATGGCAGTCGCCCTTTCCACGAAGTTGTGATGGAGGCCAAAGAGAAAGGCTTTACGGAACCAGACCCCCGGGTTGATCTTTCTGGTAAGGACGTAGGTCGTAAGATATTGATCCTTGCCCGTGAGACTGGCGTACCCATGGAGACGGAGCACATTAAGTTAATCGGCTTCCTACCCGAAGGAGCAATGGAAGCTGAGAGCGTAGCCGAATTCTTCACGGTGTTGGAAAACAACGCAAACTATTTCACAAAGCTGCAAGCTGACGCTGCCAAAGCAGGTAACGTACTTCGCATGATCGCTACTCTTGAAGGAGAAGATGCCAGTGTTGGTATCCAGGCAGTAGGTGCTGATAATCCCTTCTACGGGTTGAACGGTAGCGACAATATGATCGTCTTTACTACTGACCGTTACCGGGAGCGACCACTTGTGGTTCGCGGACCTGGCGCAGGAGCGGAAGTAACGGCCGCCGGGGTCTTCGCAGAAATCATCAAGATTGGTAAATTCTTAAGCTAGCGCCATGAATAAGGAAGTACGTGTATTCGCTCCGGCTACGGTAGCCAACGTAGCGGTTGGCTATGACATTCTCGGCTTTGCCATTAACCGGCCAGGAGATGAAATCGTCGCCCGGTTCAATCCGGAGCTGAAAGGACTTAAGATAACGGCGATCACCGGTACCGGGAACAAGGTGTTGCCCTTCGATGTAGAACTAAATACTGCGGGCGTTGCCGCCCAACGTTTGCTTGAGCACCTTGGTAAGACCGACGTAGGCATCGAGTTAGAAGTGCACAAGAAGATGCCTTTTGGTTCCGGACTAGGATCAAGCGCGGCCAGTTCTGCTGGTGCGGTGGTGGCGGTTAACGAATTACTTGGGGCTCCCCTATCCCGGGAATCCCTCCTGTATTTTTCGGTGCTCGGCGAAGTTGTTGCTGATGGTAGCTTCCATGCAGATAACGTCGCGCCTGCATTGGTAGGTGGTATTACCCTCATTCGGTCCAATGAATCACTGGATATCCACCACCTGCCGGTCCCTAAAAATCTATATGTAGCTGTTATTCATCCGGAGCTAGAAATACTAACTAAGGATGCCCGCGCCGTGCTTTCTGACACCGTACCCCTGAATACGGCGATACTACAGATGGGAGGTTTAGCCAGTTTTATCGTTGCTCTTTACACTAACGACCTGCCGTTACTGGGCCGGTCATTACATGATTTTATCATCGAACCCCAGCGCAAGCAATTGATCAAAGGCTTCGATGACGTGAAAGCAGCAGCCATGGCACGTGGTGCTTTGGGGTGCAGCATCAGTGGTGCTGGCCCGAGTATGTTTGCCATCTGTGATTCTGGTTACCTCGCACAGGCCGTTGGCCAAGGTATGATAGAAGCCTTTGCAGCGCACGGTATTGATAGCCAACTCTATGTTTCGCCCATCAATCAAAAAGGCGTCGTCGTTCTTTCCTCCGAAGCAACCTCTTAATTAATAAGGTTCAAGTAGATAATGGGGGCTCTAACCAACTGGAACTATCCACTATCCACAACCACTACCCACTAATATGCAGTTCTATAGTACCAACGACCCTAGCCACAAGGCTGATCTGGCTACTGCCATCTTCCGTGGCTTGCCCGCTGATAACGGTTTATATATGCCTGAACGAGTGGACCCCCTACCCGATTCCTTCTTCAAGGAACTACCATATATGTCCTTTGCCGAGCTTGGCTTCCAGGTAAGTAAGCACCTCTTGGGCGATGATGTGCCCGAAGCAGACTTGAAAGCATTGGTCTATGATGCTATAAACTTCCCCGCGCCAGTAGTTAAGCTTGACGATCAGCGACAGGTTCTCGAACTCTTTCACGGTCCTAGCCTTGCCTTTAAAGATTTTGGCGCACGGTTTATGTCTCGCTTGATGGGGTATTTTAATAAAGGCAACGATAAGGAGTTGGTGATTCTGGTCGCTACTTCTGGAGATACCGGAGGTGCGGTGGCTGCCGGATTTTACCAGACTCCCGGTATAGAGGTGGTTATTCTTTATCCTAAGGGTAAGGTTAGTCTCCTGCAGGAAAAGCAATTGACTACCCTGGGCAATAACATCCATGCATTGGAAGTAGACGGGACCTTTGATGATTGCCAGGCAATCGTGAAGAAAGCTTTCCTTGACCAGAAGCTACGGGAAGAAATTCGGTTAAGCTCGGCTAATAGCATCAATATTTCTCGCTTGATTCCACAGACGTTCTACTACTTTGAGGCTTATAAACAGTTGGGCGCAAAGGGTGATCCGATCGTTTTCTCTATACCCAGTGGTAATTTTGGTAACCTGACAGCAGGCTTACTGGCACAACGGATGGGGCTGCCCGTTAGTCATTTTATTGCGGCGACCAATCAGAACAACGTAGTGCCAGAGTTTTTAGAGACAGGGGTTTACAATCCAAGGCCTTCCGTTGCCACACTGTCTAATGCAATGGACGTAGGTGCGCCTAGTAACTTTGCCCGAATGCTCAACCTTTATGGGCACATGAATGGATTGGACCCGCTCTCCCCTACTGCTCACGCGGGTATGCGAGAAGTTGTTACTGGCTATGCCTATGATGATGCTACAACAGAACAAGCCGTTCGTGAAGTAAAAGATCGCTTTGATTATATTATTGACCCGCACGGAGCTATCGGGTATCTTGCCCTTACAGAGTGGCAAAAGACTCATCCGAATACCCGTGGTGTGATCTTAGAAACTGCTCATCCTAGCAAGTTCAAGCCCGATGTTGAACGTATTCTTGATCAGGAGATAGAGGTGCCTAAGCGATTGGCTGAGCTTGAGCATAGGGATAAAGTGGCTACTTCTATGTCTACGGACTATGAACCAGTGAGGGATTGGTTGCGAAAAAAATACGCCTAAGCTGGCGACCTCCTTTACTTTCGATAAGTCCGATGTTCCACGTGGAACATCGGACTTGTTTGTGTTCGGGCGTTTCGTAATGTTCCACGTGGAACATTTGTGTTTGTAGGGCGGGCCCGCAGGTGAAAAGAATAGGTGTGTACAAGCAGAGTGGAGAGGAGAACGTTGTTCTCTGGCCATCTTTTCCCCTTGCTGTATTGCCCTTCTACTCTGTACCTGCGGCCCCGCCCAATATATAAAAAAGAAACTTCACAAGAGTATTCTATCTGACGCAAAACACCTAAGGCTGATTCATGTTATAGCGAGTAGTTATCTTAGCATTCTTTAGTAAATACCCATATATATGACCAGATTTAGACTATTGTTCTTGTGCTTGTTTCTTGTTGGTGGCCTTAGTGCTCAGACAGAGAATGTCAATAAGAACCCATTTCGCCAGCTCTATACGGAGTTGCCAACGCCCAATGTTTACCGTAATGCAGCGGGTGCACCTGGCCATGAATACTGGCAACAGCAAGCTGATTACGAAATGGACATCCGTCTCGATGATGCAGCGCAACGCATCTATGGTACTTCCAAGATTACCTACCACAATAACTCGCCTGACGCCCTTGACTATCTGTGGATTCAGCTGGATCAGAACGTACGTGCACTCGACAGCGATACATACAAGATAGGTACGAGTAACGTAAATGAGCGTATGACCCTCAGTGCCCTTTCCCGTCTTGAGCCTACGTTTGACGGTGGTTTTAAGATTGATTACGTGAAGGATGGTAGCGGTAATCCTGCTAAGTACACCATCGAGAAGACCATGATGCGCGTAGACCTTGCTGATGTTCTGCAGCCAGGTGAATCAACCGAGCTTCAGATGAAGTGGTGGTACAACGTCAATGACAGGATGAAAGACGGCGGCGGCCGCTCCGGCTCCGAGTACTTCGAGGAAGACGATAACTACCTCTACACCATCGCTCAGTTCTTCCCACGCATGGCGGTTTACATCGATAATGAGGGCTGGCAAAATAAGCAGTTTCTTGGTAGAGGTGAGTTTGCCTTGACCTTCGGCGACTATAGCGTGAAGATCACCGTGCCTGCTGATCACCTGGTTGCCTCTACTGGCACACTGCAAAACCCTGACGATGTACTGACTAAAAAACAGCGCAATCGCCTCGAAGAAGCAAATAAGGAATTTGTCCAGCCAATAATTATTGCTACGCAAGAAGAAGCAGTTGAGCGGGAAAAGACCAAGGTGACTAAAGAGAAGACCTGGCACTTTGAAGCTGAAAACGTACGCGACTTTGCCTTTGCTACCAGTCGTAAGTTTATCTGGGATGCAATGGCCGTAAAGCAAGCTGACGGCAGCACCACCATGGCCATGTCTATGTACCCAAAGGAAGGTAACCCCCTTTGGGAGCGCTTTAGCACGAAGGCCGTAGCGCATACCCTGAAGTGGTACAGCCACTACACTTTTTCCTATCCCTACCCTGTTGCCTGGTCCATCAATGCCAAAAGCATCGGTATGGAATACCCGATGATCTGCTTCAACTTCGGCCGTGTCGAAGAAGACGGTACTTACAGCGAACGGACGAAGTACGGTATGATCGGTGTGATCATCCACGAAGTGGGTCACAACTACTTCCCGATGATTGTTAATTCTGATGAGCGCCAGTGGACCTGGATGGACGAAGGCCTCAATACCTTCCTTCAGTACCTGACCGAACAGCAATGGGAGCGTGACTACCCTAGTCGTCGTGGACCTGCACATAAGATCGTGGATTACATGAAAGGTGATAAAGCCTTTATTTCTCCGATCATGACTAACTCAGAATCTATCTACCAGTTTGGTAATAATGCCTACGGCAAACCTGCTACTGGCCTGAACATCCTACGAGAGACGATCATGGGCCGTGAGCAGTTCGACTACGCTTTCAAGAAGTACTCGAACCGCTGGAAATTTAAGCACCCTGCTCCTGCTGATTTATTCCGCACGATGGAAGATGCTTCCGGCGTCGACCTCGATTGGTTCTGGCGCGGTTGGTTCTTTACTACCGACAACACAGATATCGCACTTACCAGCGTTGAGCCTTTCCGGGTGAATACCCGCAACCCGATGGTTGAAAACGAAATGGCGCGGAATAAAATAAAGGATGGACCAGAAAACATCAGCACCAGCCGTAACCGGGGAATTACTAAAACCTATGATGAACAGGATCCCTCCCTCCGTGATTTCTATACCGACTACGATCCACTCAAAGCAACGGTCCTCGATAGCGAAGAGTATGAAGTTTACCTAAAGGGCCTTAGCGACGCTGAGCGTGTAGTACTGGATGCTAATAAGTATTACTACGAATTATCCTTTGAGAATAAAGGGGGGCTTGTAATGCCAATCATTGTTGAGTTTACTTTTACTGATGGTACTTCTGAAGTAAAACGGATTCCGGCCGAAATATGGAAACTGAATTATAAAAAAGTAAGTAAGGTATTCCCTTTTACCAAGGAGGTGATCAGCATTGAACTTGATCCTTTCCTGGAGACGGCCGATACCGATCGTAGCAATAACTACTACCCTTCTCAGACTGAAACAAGTAGGTTTGACCTTTTTCAGAGTCGTCGTCGCGGCGGAGGTGAAAACCCCATGCAGCGCGATCTTCGGGCTAAGGAAAAAGAAGGCTCAAATCGCTAGCACTATTTTATGTAGGTAGTGAAGTACGGTTCTTTAATCTCAGTTGAGATTTAGTTCTGCTACCAAAAGATGGATTTTAATAGCCTACTTTAATTTGATTCCTTAGGGTCGGGCCTTGTGTCCGGCCCTTCGTGTTTTTGCGAACGATTAACAGCGTTTCTCAGCGGCTGGGTTCCCGTCATAAATACCTGCCAGAGGCCTACGTTTGGAGGGTAAAAGTAGCAAACCCTTTGGCTGTATCAGCAGCATAGCTTATGGCTACCGGCAGGTAGGAGTGACGTGCTGCCACGTTTTGTAATAAAGTACCAAAATTGAACTGACAAGAACGCCAAGTAACAACTTGTCCGTATTTTGCGAATCAAAAAAGAATAGTCCTCAAACCATATGACAGATTATAAAAACCCAGCGCTCACCCTCATCTCTAGTGAAATCGTTCCCGGTGCCATTCGCTGGCGTAGCCCCTCCAACATCGCCCTCGTCAAGTATTGGGGGAAGCACGGAAACCAGCTGCCTAGGAATCCCTCCGTCAGCTTTACGTTGTCTGGTGCGGCTACTGACACTACCCTTGAATACAAAGTGCGTAAGGAGTCTGGAGAAGGCGTCGACGTGGTATTGTACCTGGACGGGGAAAAGAATATCGGATTTACCGAACGGACAAAATTATTTCTGGAGAAGCTTTTTCCAATATATCCTTTTCTTAGGCAACTTAGTTTAACTATTAAAACAAGTAATAGCTTCCCACATTCAGCCGGCATCGCCAGCTCCGCCTCGGGGATGAGCGCATTAGCCTTATGCCTGGTGAGCCTGGAGGAAACGTTCTTTGAGCCTTTCGAAAAGCGCGCATTATTCCTGGCTAAAGCTAGTTACCTGGCTCGTCTGGGATCGGGAAGCGCCTGCCGTTCGGTATACGGCGGAGCAGCCGTATGGGGCGATCTGGCGGGGCTGGCGGGCTCCAGCGATGAGTTCGCAGTATCGGTAACAGATGCGCTGCACCCGACGTTTCAGGACTACCACGATGATATTCTACTCATCTCTAAGACAGAGAAGTCAGTAAGTAGCCGTGCAGGTCATAGCTTGATGGAGGGTAACCCTTATGCTACCGCTCGTTACGCCCAGGCTACGCGCCGAACGGACGAAATGCTTACGGTGCTGAGACAAGGAAACGTAGAAAGGTTTGGTGAGATCTTAGAGTCTGAAGCGCTGACCTTACACGCGCTGATGATGAGCAGCCACCCGCCTTACGTGCTAATCCGACCTAATACCCTGGCCGTAATCGAGCGTATTCAGCTCTTCCGGGAGCAAACGGGTCATCCGCTTTACTTTACGTTGGATGCGGGACCAAATTTGCATCTTCTATACCCTCATGCGATCGCTGAGGAGGTTAAGTACTTTATCCGCGAGCAATTGCTCTACTTCTGTGAAGACAAGATGTATCTGGCTGATAGGGTGGGTAAAGGCCCGGAGCGGTTGGAGGTTAGTGAGTGAGTTTTAGGGTATTTGCAAGCTGGGGTCTCGTTGCAAATGTTCATGGGATAACGCCTCAGGCATTTACTTCTTTCTAGTAGAAAAGGAGCAAGTGAGAAGACTGGTGAATTAGTAGTAAAGTAAAGATGCTGCTGAAAAAGATAACACTACTGTTGATCATGGGCGTATTGATCTCAATATGTGCCTGTGAAAAAATAAACCCCTTTTCAGGAGAGGACATGGACGAACCAATTTTACTGGAATAACCTCCTTTTTAGTGGAGATCTAAGTTTGATTTCTTAAAGATACATTCATAAAAGCAAGCTTTAACTTGCTCTTATCAGCTTAAAGACAAGCTGTAGTTTTCTTTATTGGCTTTTGTCTAGTGAGGGCCTCTACCGAGTGCTTATCAATTGTCATTATGTTTAATAAGCGGGCACAAAAAGGAAAGCCTCGCAGATATGGTGGCGAGGCTTTCTATATTAAGTGAAAACTTTAACTGTATTGTCCAAACTTATATTCTTATAAGATGCCCGAAAGGGCAGTGAAAAAGTTGGACTTTTCTTTTAGCTCAAAAAAGTGCGTGAAAAAGAAAAGGCTCTGCGGATATGAGTCGCGAGGCTTTCTATATAAGTGAAAAACTTTAACTGTGCTTTCTAAACTCATGTTTTTACAGGATGTTCGAAAGAGGAATAAAAAAGGTGGGCTTTCTTCTAGTTGAGAAAAAAGTACGTTGAAAAAGGGTTTCATTTTCATGCCGTACTGTTATTGGTCACTCGAGGTGGAAACATGTTCGCGACAGCGGGCAAGGCCCTACCACCCGTTACCTGTAGGGGTAATCCCTAGGGTTTTCCCTTTGACGGCAAACCTACGCAACAAATTTTATCCGCAAACCGCATCGCGTTTTAGTAAGCCCCTCTCCGTCGAGCCTGAGGCGAGATTTGCCGGAGAGAGGTTGGGGTAAGAACAAAAGCGGCAGGTCAAAGAATCACGTTTTATTTAATTCCCATCCCTAAGGAACGTCAATTCAAGAACTGTCCGATTTGCAGCTTGCCCTCGCGGCACTGCCCTTCACCAATGACACTTGCGTAGCTAAGGCTATGCAAGCGTTTCATTGGCTCGGTTAGTACCACGATGACTACGCTTCAATCAGGACAGTTATTAAATTGATGTTCTTAAAGCGTTCCTTGCACCTGCGGCCGCGCCTAATTATCGCCTGGCACGACCTGTAGCTCCATGGTCCCCTTCTTAACGTCCGGGCCAATACTTTTCAGCAGGAAGTTGGTCATCTTGGTGAAAAGATGCTGCCGGGTAGGACCACCGTATATACCATGATTACGGTTAGGGTAGAAGTAAGTATCGAACTGCTTGTTGTTCATGATCAGGGCGTTGGCCATTTCTGCAGTATGCTGGAAATGAACGTTATCATCGCCCATACCATGGACTAGCAAGAGGTCTCCCTTCAGACGATCGGCGTAGTGGATGGGGCTGTTTTTGTCATAACCATCCTTATTTTCAGCGTAAGTACGCATGTACCGTTCGGTGTAGATGCTGTCGTACCATTTCCAGTTGGTAACCGGCGCTACCGAGATGGCGGCGGCAAACACATTGCTACCCTGCAGGATGCAATGCAGGGCCATGAAGCCGCCGTAAGACCAGCCAAAAATGCCAATTTTATCTTTATCGATAAAGTCGAGCCCACCCAGGTATTTAGCGGCGGATATCTGATCTTCAGTTTCCTGTTTACCCAGGGTGAGGTAGGTCTGCTTTTTCATCATCTCACCGCGGGCACCGGTACCCCGGTTGTCCACTACGGCGACTACAAATCCTCGCTGCACCAGCATTTGGAACCATGCCATGTTTTGTCCGCGCCAGTTGTCCATCACCTGCTGACTGCCGGGCCCGCCGTAAACGTGCATCAAAAGTGGATGCTCCTGCCCGTCGCGCATGTTGCCCGGCTTGATCATGTAACCATTGAGGGTCGTGCCTTCCTCCGTTTTAAAGTCAAAGAACTCAACGGGCTGATAGCCGTAGGTCTTCATTTTCTGTTGCAATTCCATGTTATCGACAATTTGCCGCAGGGAGCTGCCCTTCCCGTCCATCACCGTCACAGAACTGGGAGAGTTGATGGTCGAATGGGTCAGTACGAAGTAGTCATAGGTGTCGGAGAACTGTGCGGAGCTGACGCCGGCTTGGGCGGCCAACGGCCGCGGTAGGTCCTTGCCTTTAAGGCTCTTGACGTAGACTTCCCGGCGCATGGGGCTATTTTTTGCTGCCTGGAAGTAGACCTGGCCATCATGCAAACCATAAAAGTTGGTGACCTCCCAGTTACCGGAAGTAACCTGAGAAGACATTCCTTTTTTTATCTCGTACAGGTAAACGTGGTTGTAACCTGTTTTTTCGCTGGTCCAGATGAATTCTTTGCCATTAGGCAGGAAGGTGAGGTTATCGTGTACGTCGATGTAATAGTCGTTTTCTTCCTTCAGTAGTGTAGACTGACTGTCTTCTCCAAGGTCAAAAAGTAGTAATTCCAGCTTGCTTTGGTGGCGGTTCATACGCTGAGCCGTAAGGCGGTCACCTTCGGTGGTCCATTGTACGCGTGGGAGATAATGCCACTCATCTTCCGGGGAGGTATTGACGGTGAGTAGGTCCTTGGTTTTGCCAGACTTTACGGCAAAGGCATGCAGGCTGACGGTACTGTTTTCCTCTCCTACCTTCGGATATTTGAAAGTGTTGTATTCCGGGTACATTCCGTTGTGAAAATCTGTGTAAGTGAATTCTTTTACCTTGGATTCATCAAATTTAAGGTAGGCGAGGTAGCTGCCGTCGGGGCTCCAGTGAATGGCGCGGCTGAAGGAGAATTCTTCTTCATACACCCAATCGGAGGCGCCGTTAATGACCTTGTTCGTTACACCGTCGGAAGTAACTTGGGTCATCTTGCCGCTGACAAGCTCTTTGATCCAGATGTTATTATCTACCACCAAGGCCACTTGTGTACCGGTGGGATCTAAGCTGGCCAGCCGATGTTTCTTATCGTTGAAAACAGGGGTCAGTTTTTTAGACGCCAGGTCATAGACGTAGAAGAAGGACTGAGAGCTGCGGCGGAAAAGCTTTTCTGTGCCGGTAGCGATTACGAGCTGAGATTCGTCGCCACTCAGTTGGTAACTCTCGATGGCACCGGGAAAGCCGGCGGCAGTAAGGTCCTCGCCATCAACCAGAACACCGGAGCGGTTGCCTGATTTGAGGTCGTATCGGATCACTTTATTGTTCTCCAGGCGGGCGAAGGAACGACCATCCTGCAAAAAATTAAAACCACTGACACTTTCTCCGTAAAAGACATAGTCCTGCCAGATATCGGCAACGGAAATGGCCTTGGTTTGGGCAAATGTGGTGGAACTCAGGAAGAGTAGAAAAAGAAGGGGGAGGTAACGCATTTGATTGGCTAGTTAAGTAGGCCAAACCAAGTTATCACGAGAGGCGGTAGCCGACACGAGCGCTAGCGAGCAGAAGTACAGCCCGTAGGGCTTTGTACTCCAGGCTTGCATTTTATTATGCGAAAAACTGGTTTGTATCCTGTTGAGTTGCCAAGATAACGCTGATGGAAGAAACTCTATCGTTAGCGTTCCTTTAAGAGAGGAGATTTCCTGGCAAAGGGTAAAAGTTAGGCTGTCATCTGGATTGGAGAACTTAATAGTCTGTCGGGCGAGGGTAAGCCCCGCCCTTACCAGAGTCAAATTTGGTGGCCGCGTTCGCTGCGCGAACGCGGGATGATCCTACGTTAGCCAGTAGGGATGGGGCTTGCCCCCGCCCTGCTGGCGAGAGTTGTATAGAAAAATCCTGAAGGCTTCCACTGAAGGCCTGCCAATTTTAAAAAAGCAAGCAACCTGCAGCGTTTTTTTGGCAGCCTTATCATACGTATTGTCGTTTGACAGGCTGCTAGATTACGAATTTACCAGGAAGGATATGTCTGGTTTTGGCAGTTAGCCCGTTCCTTCAACGCCATATTGTTTAAATCAGTTATATTTAACGTTCGAATCCCTACGTATCTACTTCTAAGTAGATTAGTTTTTTGGCGGGCCTCCCCAGTTATTTCCCGCAGTATGTCAAACGTTTTATTCCGTACAGGAATTCTCATTGCGGTGTGTTCTTCGTTTCTGATGGGTCAACAGACCTGGGGCGGAACTTACTTCGTATTGGATGTTGCCAATGATGTTTTTTACCTACCCATCAAGACCGATCAATATTTTACCAGTGGTATTAGCGTGGAACTAGGCAAGAAGGAAGTTGCTCGCTCCCCATTTCGTCGATCTGGTGTGGCGACCCGGACGCAGTACTGGCGTTTTACGCAGAATATCTTTACCCCGAGGGAAATTGCTTCTCAGCAGTTACAGTTTAATGACCGGCCTTTTGCCTCCTATTTGGTAGCTACCCGTGGCAAGACCTATACAGATGGCAATCTGGGGTTTCACCTTGGTCGGTCTATCACCGTTGGGGTGTTGGGGAAATACTCCGGCGGCGGAAATATGCAGAATGCGTTTCACGAGATGGTTGGCTTTGCCGACCCGCTTCCGGGCTGGATCAATGAAGTAAAGCCAGACGCTATATTCAATTATCGCCTGGAAATACGCCGGGCCTTCTGGCCGGCTGGCCGCGTTAGCCTAACTACCGGATTTATTGGTCGTATTGGCACGCTACATACGGACCTGGCCTCCGAACTACAGCTTAAATTGGTAGCTTTGAAGCGCAATGAACATCGTTTTATCGCTTTCGAACTAGCGGGAAATACCCGCTTAGTCGGGTATAACGCGACGCTTACCGGAGGGCTGATCAACCGGGATGAGCGGTATTTCGGAATTGTCCAGCCCACCCGAATCGTTGGTCAGGCAGGCTTTGACGGAGTCTTGAATTTTGATGCCTGGGAGCTGCGCGGAGGTATCCGGCACCTCACCCGGGAGTTTGATGGCGGGCTGCCACACGCCTGGGCCTGGATGGGGGTAAAGGTCACGCCGGGGTGGCGGCGACTTACGGGTTCCAGGCCGAATAACCGCCTTTAAGGTTGTACACTTTTGCGAAACCGGCCTCATTGAGCATCCCGCAGGTTTTTCCGCTGCGGCCACCAACGGCGCAATACACTAGGTAGGTCTTGGTGGAGTCGAGCTGTTTTATCTGCTCCGCAAAATCCGGTGCGCGGTAGTTCATTTCAATCGCTCCGGGAATGATACCTTTGGCTGTTTCCCCAGGCGTGCGTACGTCGAGCAATACCGTATTAGGGTCGCCGATTCTTTCGGCAAACTCGGCTGGGGTAATGTCCTCGTAGGCTGGAAGTGCTTCCTGAGCGGTAGCGTTTTCGGGGGCGGGGGCGCAGGTGCAGAGGAAGGTTAATAGGAGCAGGGGGAGGAGGCGGTATGGCATGGTTGGGGGAGTTTGGCCTTTTTAGGTTGGATGTGCTGAAGAAAAGGCGGCGTTGGTTATTCCTTGGTTTTGGGATGCTCGCGAATGCGCGCGCAATGCGTGTACCCCTTTCTTTTACTCAATATTATTTTGACCGTATTGAGAAAAGCGTTTGTTTGCTGTCGGCTACCGCTTGTTTGGAAGATTGACTTAACGGCTTTTATGTAGGAGAGAATTTTAATTCAAAATAATTTATGCAGAAGGGTAAGCATTCATCCCCCCATCCAAATGAACCAGTTTTTCAATACCAGCATTGCGCATAAGCGTACACGCTCGTACTGATCTTCGGCCACTGCGGCAGTATACCAAGTATTCGGTGGCGGGGTCAAGAGATTCGAGCTGCTCCAGGAAATCAGGGCCGAGGTAGTTGTGGTTCACGGCACCTTCAAGATGGTAAGCGGAGAACTCCTCTTCCGACCGAACGTCAATCAAGGTGCCCGGAGGTGCCTGAGCACGAAGTTGGTCAAATTCTGCGGGATTGACATTGTGCAGTTGCTGTTTTAGCATCTGCCAGCGAGGAATGGGGCAGGCGGGAGGGCCGTCGTTCATGATGGTACTGTGGTTCATTGACTAAGGTAACGCTTTGGAGTTTCTTCTAGTTAATTGATTCCTCTCTATCTTTCAGCTTACAACTAATCAAATACCCGAATGAAAACTACGCTGTATTTCTTGCTTTGCCTGTTTGTTCTTTTTCCTTGCACCAGCGTCCGCGCCCAAAAAAGCCCGGTCAAAAAAACGCCGACCATAGCGGTTAAAACCGAGGGCCTGCAAAAAATGCCCGGTTACTTCGATTGCTATTACAGCGATGATGAAGGTAAGGTCTACCTCCAAATTGATCGCTGGGAAGATGATTTTCTCTACGTCAACAGCCTGGCCGCTGGTCTTGGCAGTAATGATATTGGACTTGACCGCAACCAACTCGGCAATACCCGCGTAGTGGAGTTTCAGCGCGTCGGGCCCAAGGTATTACTGAAAGAACACAACCTGGGGTACCGAGCGATGAGCGATAACCCCGACGAAGCAGCCAGCGTCCGCGATGCCTTCGCACAATCCACCATTCACGGGTTCAAGGTGGAAGCTAAAACCGGTGATTCGGTATTGATCGACATTACGCCGCTACTACTATCCGATGCCCACGGCGTTGTCGCCCGCCTAAAAAGTAGAAAACAGGGCACCTATAAAATTGATGCCAGTCGCAGTGCCGTTTATTTGGAGAAAACTAAAAATTTTCCGCTGAACAGCGAATTCGAAGCCTCGGTGACCTTCACCGGCGAAGCGACCGGGAGTCAACTCCGCTCCGTTACCCCCACCAGCGGCAGCTTCACCCTACGGATGCACCACAGCTTCGTGCAACTACCTGACGACAACTATACTCCCCGGAAATTCGACCCGCGCTCCGGATATAATTCCCGCAGCTACGCCGACTATGCCACTCCGATCGACCAGCCGCTAGTCAAACGATTCATCCCTCGTCACCGGTTAGAAAAAAAGAATCCTTCCGTGGCCATGAGCGAACCCGTGGAACCCATCATTTATTACCTCGACCGGGGCGCCCCCGAACCCATCAAATCGGCTTTGCTTGAAGGGGCTAGCTGGTGGAACCAGGCTTATGAAGCCGCCGGTTACAAAAATGCCTTTCAGGTAAAAGTGCTGCCCGAAGATGCTGACCCGCTGGACGTTCGCTACAATGTTATCAATTGGGTACACCGCAGTACCCGAGGTTGGAGCTACGGCAGTTCGGTCACGGATCCGCGCACCGGAGAGATCATCAAAGGACACGTCTTGTTGGGTAGCCTGCGGGTGCGTCAGGATTTTCTCCTCGCCCAAGGCTTGATCAATGCCTATAAAAATGGGGACACCCCGGACCCCCGCCTGGAGGAGATGGCCCTGGCCCGGCTCCGTCAACTAAGCGCCCACGAAGTGGGGCACACCATCGGCCTGGCCCATAATTTTGCCGCCTCTACTAACGGCCGTTCCTCAGTAATGGACTACCCCCACCCGTACGTTACCCTCAAGGATGGAAAAGTTGATTTTAGCGAAGCTTACGATGTTGGGATTGGTATGTGGGACAAACAGACCATCAAGTACGGCTACTCCGATTTTGCTGCCGGTACGGATGAAGCCGCTGAACTAGCAAAAATCCTCGCCGAAAATGAAAGCCTGGGCTTACGGTACATCAGCGACTCCGACGCGCGGCCGCAAGGCAGCAGCCAGCCAAAGGCACATTTGTGGGACAACGGCGAAACCCCCATTGAGGAAATGAACCGGTTACTGGCGCTGCGGAAGCACGCGTTGGATAACTTCAGCGAAGCAAATATTCCCGTCGGTATGCCGATGTCTGAGCTGGAATCTGTATTTGTTCCTGTTTACCTGATGCATCGTTACCAGGTGGAAGCAGTCGCTAAGATGATTGGTGGCTATCACTATGATTACAGTGTTCGTAGTAAGGAAGAATCACCGCGGGTGAAACCGGTTTCTCTGGAAGAACAGCAGGAAGCGATAACTTCCATGTTGAATACGCTGGACATTTCCGTTCTCGGATTCAGCGGTAAGTTAATGGGCTTAATTCCGCCGTCCGCCATGGGATATTCTCGCAATAGAGAGCTGTTCAACACCCAGAACGGTGGAGGCTTTGACCCGCTGGCGATGGCGCAAGCGGCAGCCGATAATACCCTGACTTTTCTGCTCCACCCGCATCGGGTGGCGCGGATCGCGGAGCAAGCTGCGCTTTACCCCGACGCGGGGTACCTGAATCCGGAGGCTTATCTTCGCCAAATTCAAAACTACGTAAATCGTAGAGTGAATAATAACCAATCAACACTTTTCGCAGGAGAAGTTAGCATGATGGTAGAGAAGCGGCTCGTTGCTCACTTGATCCAACTGGCGGCTAAAAAAGACATCAGCGAACGGGTTCGCGCCGCCGCCATGGCGGAGCTGTACCGGATCGGACACGTCGAAACTAACGTACCGGAGAATTTTTCCAACCCCCTCAACGGTCATCGGTATTATCTCAACCAGACGATCAAGCAATTTCTCGCCGATCCAAGCAGCGTGGAAGTAAGTCCGGCACCGGCCCTGCCCGACGGTTCTCCGATTGGGTGTGGAGGGTTCCACTAGTTCACGTTTTAGGCGCGGCCGCAGGATACAAGGAAGGTTGGAAGGCAAACACTGCTCGTTCAACTTCCCTTGCATCCTGCGGCCGCGCCGTATTTTACGCTTCATGAAACTGCTCCGTACCGATAATACCAGCGAAGACTTTCGCGCCCTCATCGTTCTGCTCGACGCCCACCTTGCTGTAACCGATGAAGACGAACACGATTTCTACAATCAGTACAATGGCCTCGACGAGGTCAAACACGTGGTAATAGCCTATGTAGGAGACGCAGCCGTAGCCTGCGGCGCGGTTAAACATTATGATGAGCAGCGGGTAGAAATAAAAAGGATGTTCACCAGCTCGGATTATCGTGGTCAAGGCATTGCCGTACAAGTATTGAATGACCTAGAAGCATGGACTGTGGAACTCGGCTATTCTCGTTGTCTGCTAGAAACGGGGCGGCGGCAACCCTATGCTATTCGCCTCTACGAAAAGCAGGGGTATGTGATTGTTCCCAATTACGGGCAGTATACGGGGATGGAGAACAGCGTTTGTATGGAGAAATTGTTGGACGTGCCGCTGGTAGTTGTAATCTGATTCGTTGATGGGTTTATCGGACCGGCCAAAAACAATCAAGTCCGGAGCGATAACCCTGAAACCTGTAGCACTCAGTCTGGCAATCATCTTTCTGTACAGGTAACTCCAGTCGGGTTATCCGTGCAGGAGAACTACTCTCTTTTCTCCCGTCGCATGATGGCGTAGCCTTCCTACTTGGTGACGTTGCGAAAGCCGGTTTTTTCTTCGTACCAGGCGACGTCACGGTCTAGGTCAGCGGTGGAGAGGACAGGGATTACGGCGAGAAAAGAGGTCCTCCGGCTTAAGGCTTCAACAATTTCGCGTATTTCGCTGGATCATTCAGCACAGCAATCGCTTCCTGTACCTCCTTATCATTACGGAGGCCCATCTGTACTTGACCACGTTGGTAGAAGTAGCGGCCGGCAATTTCCTTTTCGATGATGTTGATGATCTCGTTTTTGTAGTCCTGGATGGCGGCAAGCTGTTCTTTTTCCACCTGTGCTTCGATGGCTGCCAGTTGGCTGCCGATATCAAAGCCTTCTTCTTCGGCTTGCTGCTTGGCCTTGGCCAGGGCTTTTTCTGCTTTGGAGATATATTCGAAATCATCCCGCTGCAGGAAATCGAGAAAGCCGTCCCACGCTGTAAAGCGGAATTCGGAAACGGAATCGATGGTCGGGTGCTTGGTTACCCATTCGTTGACGAAGTCGAAGATAACGTGCTCATCGAGCAGGCCCTGGGTAATGGCTTTACCACCCAGTAAGGGCAATTCGATGTCGGGAGCAATGCCGCCGCCGTCGAGGACTTTACGGCCAGCCTTGGTTTTAAATACGGCGCGCTGATCATCCGGAATATCGAAGGGCTTACCGTCCCGGTATTCCAGTGCCTGGATACAGCGGGCGCTGGGGATATAGTATTTAGCCGTAGTGATTTTTACCCGGCTGCCGTACCCGGTTTCCATAATGTTCTGTACCAGGCCTTTACCGAAACTACGCTGACCAATGAGAACAGCGCGGTCAAGATCCTGCAGCGCACCACTAACGATTTCGGAAGCGGAGGCTGAGCTGCCGTTGATGAGTATGGCTACGGGAAGCTCCAGGTCCAGCGGATTACCGTTGGTTTTGTAGCTGCGGTCCCAATCGCGCACCTTGCCTTTCGTCGTCACGATCAGTTCGTCCTTGGGCACGAAGATGTTAACGATGTCGACGGCTTCGTTCAAAAGGCCACCGCCGTTGTTGCGCAGGTCAAGGACGACGCCGGAAAGATCGGGGTTTTCAGCGCGCAGCTTTACCACCGCATCGCGGACGTTTTTAGCGGCCTTTTGGGTGAAGGTCGTTAGGGCGATGTAGCCGACGTTGTTGGCCAGCATGCCGGAATAAGGCACGTTGGGAATGCTGACATCTCCGCGCAGGAGTTCCAGGTCTTTCTTGCCGACGCCGGGGCGGTCGACGGTTAGTTTCATCATTGTACCGGGGAATCCACGCATGATTTCTTCCAGCTGGTCGCGGTTGTATCCTTTGGTTTCCCGACCGTCGACTTGCAGGATGCGGTCACCGGTTTTCATGCCGGCGGCATCCGCTGGCTGGTCCTTGAACAGGGTCATGATGGTGGGCAGGTCATTGATGTATTCGATGGTGGCACCAACCCCCTGGTATTTACCGCTTCGGCGCAGGCGAGCTAGTTCCACGTCGGTTTCACTGATGTAATTGGTATACGGGTCAAGGGAACTGACCATTGCTTCGATGCCGGTACGCATCAGCTTATTCGGCTCAATATCGTCGACGTAATAGGTATTCACCTCTTTATACACGTTGGTGTACACCTCGATCGCCT
>JBLHRW010000005.1:0-34648 GCA_047626445.1 Neolewinella sp. | reverse complement strand
GACAAGGCATGCCTTGTCGCTACAATTCAGGCATGCCTTGTCGCTACAATTCAGGCATGCCTTGTCGCTACAATTCAGGCATGCCTTGTCGCTACAATTCAGGCATACCTTGTCGCTACAATTCAGATTCAGACCCGGTGCAATTTAATCGGGTACACCTGCCCTGAGTTCCACTGCGGAACGTACAGGTTCTCATCGTCGTCAACGCAGACATCGTGGGGGTGCTTGAAGAGGGTGATGGCCTGGGAGACGGGGCTCAGCTGCTCACCGCTGTAGGTAGGCTCCAGGCCGCCGGGGGCGGAGACCAGGCGGTTATTCTTGTCCAGCACGCTGACGAAGCCGGTGTTGCTCCCACCGTCGCCCGACCAGATGGTGGCCAGGTAGACTTCAGCATTGCGGATGACCGGCCGGCAAATGAAGGCGCCAGGCAGGTCGATGGTGGAGAGGTAGTTGCCAGCCATATCGAAGTACTTCAGCTGGTTCTTCTTGCGGGCGGTGATCAGCAGTTTTGGGGTGCCGTCGCGCTCGTCGATGGCGATGCCATGGGCGTTGTGGAATTGATCATCGGCCGGGCCGGGGCCACCGAATTCGTGCTTCAGGTTTCCTTGCTGGTCGTAGACGTAGATGTATTGGCTGCCGTAGCCGTCTGCGACGTAGATGTCGCCATTTTCAGCGATGGCCGTCTCGGTGGGGAGGAAGGGACGGAGGTTCCCGGCGGCGTCTTTCAGCTTAGGGTCCTGGATGCGGAGCAACTCCCTGCCATCCGGCGTAGTCTTGATGACTTGGTGCAATTCGGTGTCGGTGAGGTAGAGAAAATCCTCGCCGCCTTCGTCCTTCAACGTCAGGCCGTGCGCGCCGGGGAAGCTGTCGCCCCAGCTGCTGAGCAGCTTACCGTCTTTATTATAGATGATGACGTTGTTCCGGGTGTGGTTGGTGAGTAGGATCAGGCGCCCGAGCCGGTCCTGGACCATTTCGTGGCAGTCTTTGACCGGGGTCGAGGAGGAGAGCGTGCCCCATTCGACGTCGACTTTATAGCGGAAGTCGCCGTGGCCGATGATGAGGTCTTTGGCGGGCGGAGCCGCCATGGCGGGCAGGAAGCCGAGGCTTGCGGCGAGGAGGCTGCTTTGTTGGAGGAAGTTGCGTCGTTTGATGGCAGGGAGGTTTTGCTTACGGCTAAAGTACAATGTCTTAGCCTTTCCTTGCTCTTTAATCCTGTTTTTTATGCCTGCGACCGCGCCCTTATTTAGTCAAATAGTCAGGTAGTCGGTAGTGCGGCAAGGCTACCGACTACCTGACTAATGGGGCGCGGTCGCAGGTGCAGGGGAAGGTAAAGGAGCAGGACAAGACCGAGGAACTGATCGGTGAATTTGAAAAACGGGAGTGGATTGAATTAACCACGAAATACTATCCGGAGCTGACCCATAACGCACTTTTCCTGAACAGTTTTTACTAAGGGATTAAGCTGACGAATAAGTAAGGGACGTCGTAAAAGCAACTTACGCCTTCCCTAAGAATAAGCAACTATCTTACCTCCATGCAATTGACTTCCAAACTCCCCAATATAGGCACCACCATTTTCACCATAATGTCTCAGCTGGCGGCCGAGCACGACGCGATCAACCTCTCCCAGGGCTCCCCCAATTTTGAGGTAGAACAACAGCTGAAGGACCTGGCCAACCACTACGTGCAGGGCGGCTACAACCAGTACGCACCGATGACTGGCGTGGCGGAACTGCGCCAGGCCATCGCCCGAAAAAAGCAGGAGCTTTACGGTTGTACGCTGGACCCCGATACGGAGATCACCATCACCAACGGTGCTACGGAGGCCATTTACAGTACCATCTCTGCCCTCGTCCACCTGGGCGACGAAGTCATCGTCTTCGAACCGGCCTACGACAACTACGTGCCATCCATTAAACTGAGCGGCGGGGTCGTGGTGCCCCTGCGCCTGAAAAGGCCGGACTACCAAATCGATTGGGATCAGGTCAAGGCCACGATCAGCCCCAAAACCCGGATGATCATGATCAATACGCCGCATAACCCATCCGGCACCCTCCTCCGGCCGGAGGACCTGGCGACGCTACAGGAAATCGTGGCAGACACCAATATCCTGATTCTCTCCGACGAAGTCTACCAACACCTGATCTATGACGGCCGTCGGCACGAGAGTGTGCTGCGGTACCCGGACCTGTACCGGCGATCCATCATCACCATGTCGTTCGGCAAAACCTTCCACGCTACGGGCTGGCGCATCGGCTATGCGATTGCTCCGCCGGAGATCACGGCCGAGATAAGGAAGGTCCACCAGTTCAATACCTTCAGCATCAACCGGCCCTTACAGCACGCCCTGGCCGATTATCTGGCGACCCCAGAGCATTACCTTTCCCTACCCACTTTCTTCCAGCACAAGCGCGACCTGTTTCTGGATACGATGGCCGATACGCCCTTTGAGTTCCTCGATTGTGCGGGGACATATTTCGCCCTGGCTTCCTACCAGAACATCTCCGATTTGGGTGATCAGGCTTTTGCGCGCTGGCTTACTAGGGAGAAAGGCGTAGCCGTGATACCAATTTCCTCTTTCTATTCTGATGGGACGGACGAGAAGATTATCCGATTTTGCTTTGCTAAGACGGATGATTTGTTGTTGGCGGCGGGGGAGCGGTTGTCCGGTTTAAGGTGATAAAAAATTGGGGACAGAATAGTGCCGAAAGACTACCGACTATTTGGCTAAGGAACGCCGTACAAATAACTGAATAGTCTCAAAAAGTGATTGCGAAGCATTGGCCTTTTCCAAGCGGCTACGAGAAAAGGTTCGTTTCTATGCGCCTTCGGTATAATGTTGCCCCCCCCTACTTTGGCAGGCTTAGCGGGGGCCGGCCGCGCCCTTATTCGTCTAAACGTCGGCGGTAAAATAGTGCCATCAGACCACCAATTATTTGACTAAGTTCTACTTTGTTACCTTATCCCCATGAGAATTACTTCAAAACTCCCTGACGCAACCACCACTATTTTCACCATTATGTCCCAGCTGGCTACGAAGCACGGCGCCATCAACCTCTCCCAGGGCTTCCCCGATTTTGGCGTGGACCAGCAGCTGAAGGACCTGGCCAACCACTACGTGCAGGACGGCTACAACCAGTACGCACCGATGGCTGGTGTGATGGAACTGCGGCAGGCCATCGCCCAGAAAAAGCAGGTACTTTACGGTTGCTCGCTGGACCCAGAAACGGAAATCACCGTCACCAACGGCGCTACCGAAGCCATCTACAGCACCATTGCCGCCCTTGTCGGGCTTGGTGACGAAGTCATCATTTTCGAACCGGCCTACGACAGCTACGTGCCGGCCATTGAAGTGAACGGCGGAGTAGTGGTGGCCCTCCGTCTGAAAAGCCCGGACTACCAAATAGATTGGGATCAGGTTAAAGACATGGTCAATTCCAAAACACGGATGATCATGATCAATACGCCCCATAACCCGTCGGGGACCGTCCTCCGGCAGGAAGAGCTGGCGATTCTGCAGGAAATCGTAGCGGACACCGATATACTGATCCTCTCCGACGAAGTCTACCAGCACTTGATCTACGACGGGCGGCAGCACGAGAGCGTGCTGCGATATCCGGACCT
The DNA here is from genome assembly GCA_047626445.1 of Neolewinella sp. Classification (GTDB taxonomy): domain Bacteria; phylum Bacteroidota; class Bacteroidia; order Chitinophagales; family Saprospiraceae; genus Neolewinella. Next base: position 31,024 of record JBLHRW010000005.1, on the reverse strand, counting down.
TTACCAGCGCTCCATCATCACCATGTCGTTCGGTAAAACCTTTCACGCTACGGGCTGGCGTATTGGCTACGCGATCGCTCCGCCGGAGATTACGGCAGAGATCAGGAAGGTCCACCAGTCTAATACCTTCGGTATTAACCGGCCACTACAACACGCCCTGGCCGATTACCTGGCCACTCCGGAGCATTACCTTTCCCTACCCGACTTCTTCCAGCGAAAGCGCGACCTGTTCCTGGAAGCCATGGCCGATACGCCCTTTGAATTCCTCGATTGCGCCGGCACCTACTTCGCCCTGGCTTCCTACCGGAAAATCTCTGATTTGGGTGACCAGGCTTTTGCTCGGTGGCTTACGCGGGAGAAAGGCGTAGCGGTCATCCCGATCTCTTCTTTTTATTCCGACGAGACAGACGAGAAGATTGTCCGGTTTTGCTTTGCTAAGACGGATAAGGTTTTATTAGCTGCGGGGAAACAGTTGTCGGGTTTGCACATCGGACGAACTTTACAACGACTGCGTCAGTAGAAAAGAAGCATCCGATGTCGGGTGGTAAACGAAAGGCTAACTTTACCCCATGACCGACCTCAACGTAACCCTCCTCCAATCCACCATCGCCTGGCAAAACCCCGCTGCCAACCTCCAGCATTATGCAGCACTGATGGAACAGATCGACGGCCCCACCGACCTCATCATTTTGCCAGAGATGTTTACGACAGGTTTCACCATGGATCCCTATTCCAATGCGGAAGGCATGGATGGCCTGGGCGTACAGTGGTTGACGGAGCAGGCCGCTGAAAGAAACGCCGTCATCACAGGAAGTTTAGTGATCGAAGAAGCAGGTAAATTTTATAACCGGCTGATCTGGATGCAGCCCGACGGCGCGTACCAGACTTATGACAAGCGCCACCTGTTTGCCATGGCCGGAGAGCATGAGCACTACGAGGCCGGACGGGAACGACTGGTGGTAAAACACAAGGGTTGGCGAATTTGCCCCATGGTCTGCTACGACCTGCGTTTTCCCGTCTGGACTCGAAATAATGACGCCTATGACCTGTTGATCTACACGGCCAACTGGCCAAATAAACGGTCGTATGATTGGAATACCTTACTCAAGGCCAGAGCGATTGAAAACCAATGTTACGTCGTTGGCGTCAACCGGGTAGGCACCGATGTGAACGGGCATGAGTACAACGGCGACAGCTGCGTGATCGATCCCGGGTGGCAGCAGACGTTGTACCACGTGGAAAAGGTGGAGGCCGTACATACGGAGACCTTATCGGGAGAGCATCTACTGGAGGTGCGGCGGCAGCTGCCGTTTTTGGAGGACCGGGATGGGTTTACCATTTCTTAGGCGCGAACGCAGGTGCAGGCTCAGGTTGGGAAACAAGCCGTTTCTCCCCAGGCTAACGCATCATCTTCTTAAGGCCGGGCCGGGGCTTCCAGGGGCAGGGAAACGAAGCTCGACGGTGAGGCCGCCGTGGGAAGTCTCGGTGAGGGTACCGCCTAGCTGGCGGGTCAGCAGGTCGATCAACTGGCTACAGAAGCCCGTATCATCCGGAGCGGCACCCGCTGTCTTCCCCACACCCCTGTCGCTAACGGTCAGCATATAGTCGTCTCTCGCCATGCTCAATCCAACCTTGATTGCACCTGTGGCCGCGCCCACTTCTCCCGAAAGATGCGCGGAAAGGAAGCCTGGCGGATAAGCGTACTTCAGTGCGTTGGTCTTCAGTTCATTTACGATGAGGCCCACGGGTACGGCCTGATCCACGTCGAGCACCAGCGGGTCCATATCCACGCTAACGGCTAGGCGATCGCTCTCTCCGTGGGAAGAAAGCAGATCGTGGGTAAGGCTGATCAGGTATTCCTTCATTTCGATCCCCGCCAGCTTGTCGTGCTGGTAAAGTTTTTGGTGCAACAGGACCATACTCTTTACCCGGTGATGGATTTCACGCAGCAACAACTCATTCTCCCCGTTGCGCTTTTCCAGTAAGACGTTTTTGCGGCGGTTGTTGCGCAGGCCGACGAAAAGGCCCAGCAGACCAAGTAAAAGCAAGGCGACGATACCTCCCGTCAGCCACTGAGTGCGCCGCTGTTGTGCAAGAAGGTCTTGCTGAAAAGCGATGGTCCTGTCTTTTTTATCGGTTTCGTACTTCTCGGCCAGTTCGGAGGTGATGCTGTTGCGGATGCGCTGGAAGTCGGCCTTATTGGTGGTCAGGACCTGCTCACGTAGGTCAGTGGCCTGGCGGTAGCGGCCCGCCCGGTAGTAGCCGTCGGCCAACGCGTTCTGCGTTCTTGAGGTGACCGGTGGGTTAAACTTTTGCTCGTAGTCGCGGGCTTTTTCCAGGGCGTCAACGGCCCGGCCGTACTCCCTGCGGTCCGAGGTAGATGGACCCGAGGTCGGCGTAAATTTCCCCCGCCAGGGTGCCCCCGGCGATGTCTTGGATCATGCGCAGGCCAGCCATCCCGTCAGGGCCCGGTCGTAGTCTCCTGCCTGGGCGTAAAGGCGTGCGCTGAGGGAATAAGCGAGGGGTATTTCGGTGTCTTGCTCCCAGGTTGCGGGGGGCTGGCACGTATGCCGACCAGGCCCCGGTCAACGTACCGGCGGGCAGCAGCGAAGTCTCCGATGGTCTCGGCATCGCTACCCATCCGCAGCCAGGTAAGGGGAATGTATATTTCCTGATTGGGCGGGTGGGTGATCAGGTGTTCAAGCGCCGCCAGGTGATGTTGCGTTCGCAGGTAGATCACCGGAGCGGTGCGGCCTTCGGCCTTCAGGGCGCGGGCGGTTTCCACCCCGTCAAGTAAGCCCTTGAGTTGTACGTCGAGCAAGATGAGGTCAGGTGTGGATTCCCGGCAATGGCGCACCGCGTCTTCCCCCCGGAGCAGGATGGCGTCGACCTCATACCCCATCTCCTCCAGGGTCAGGGAAAGATCGGCAGCGATAATCATCTCGTCCTCTACGATCAGAATTTTAACGGGCTTGGGCATCTTGTGTACGTTTTTTGCAATCAGATAATGCGCATTTGTCATTGAAAAAAAGAATTCTACCACCCCGTCCATGCCCGGAAGACCAGCCCGCCCCTTCGGAAGACCAGCTACCCGCTTGGGGAAAAACCGCTTGCCTCCTCCGGCGAAGGGCCGCAGTTTTGTGGCATTGAGAGGGGTTGTCCCCTCTTACTTTTTAAAAACGCTAAATACTTATTCCGATGAAAACCTTCTCTTCCAACGCTTTCTCTTTCTCCTGGCCTTCTTAGCCGCCACTCCGGCCGGCGCGCAGGATTCCGCCGTCACCACACCGGTCAAAACTTTCACCTACCACGGAGTCGAAGACTTCGCCACCTGGAAGGCCATGTACGACGGAGCTTACGAGATGCGCCGCCAGGCCGGTGAGCTCACCTCCACGGTCGGTGTGCTGGCCGATCGCCCCAATACCATCTGGGTCATCAATACCTGGGTCTCCACTGCCGCCGCCACAGCCCATCTCAAAAATAAGGAGGTTGCCGCCAAAATGGCGGAAGGCGGCGTCACTTCCCCGCCCATTGTCTACTTCCTCGACCAAAAAGATAAGGGGATCCTCACTAACGGAGCCGGTGTCATGACCCTCACCATGCACCCCGTTACCGAATTCGGCAAATGGAAAAATATGTTTGACGGTGCGGAGGCCATTCGCAAAACCGCCGGTGAGTTGGACTATGAGACCGGCGGCGTCAACGGCGACCCGAAGCAATAGACCCACAACTGTCCAGCACAAACCCGCAAAGTAATCCGATCAAAACGGATTTACGGACCCCTTCAGGAGCGTCGTCATAAACCATTGTGAAAAGACACCAGATCATCACCCCCCAGCCGAGCATAAAACCACCAAGGATGGCAGAAAGGAACCGGGTGTCGGGGGAGGTATAAGTGGTAAGCCCGTCAAGCGGCCAGCTGATGATGTCGAGGGTTAAGCGGGCAGGCTCGATGGTTGGCTCCATAGTGCCCAGAAAAAATACCAGGCCGAAAGAGCCGACGACGATGGCGATTAAACAGCAGGTCTGTTTTGTGCGCCACCAGCACGTCAATAAATTCCTCCAACGTAGTGCCGGCAGCCTCTTCCTTAGCCATAATGGAGGCGTGGTGCAGGTGGGTTTCCAGTAAGACGGCGATAAAAATATCCAGTTCGGCGAAGTGATGGTAAAAGGAAGATTTATGCTTGCCAACGGCTTTAGCCAGCCGTTCCACTTTTAACCCTAAAGGCCCTTCAATAGCAAAGGTCTCATAACCTTTGATAATCCAAGGCGCTTGTGTTTTGCTCATGATCAATTTGTTTGCTATTGGGCGTACAAGCTCAACATCAGGCAATATAAACTGGTTATTGATGACATGGAATCACAAACCCCCAACCATCTCTCCGAGCAACTACTGCTCACCGTCAAAAAACAGCAGGACACCACCGCTCTTCAGGAAGAGGTGGAGAACATGTCGCTACCTAAGCTAAAAACGGGTCTGGCGGATGATGACCAGAAGAAGGCCTTCTGGGTAAACATCTACAACGCTTATTACCAAATTCTGCGCATCGAGAAAAAGATGGACAAGCCAGATATTTATCGGAAGCGGGCGTTCACCATTGCCGGAGAGTTGTTCAGTCTCGACGACGTCGAGCACGGCATCCTAAGAAAATTCCGCTACAAGTATTCTTTGGGCTACCTCTCCAATCCTTTCACCTCCAAACTGATTAAAGACCTGGCGGTAGATGAATTGGATTACCGTATTCATTTCGCCCTAAACTGCGGTGCAAAAAGCTGTCCGCCCATTGCCTTTTACAAGGCGAAGAACATCAGCAGCCAACTCGATCTGGCGACCCAGGCTTTTCTGGAAGGAGATACCGATTTTGACGAGGAAAATCAGGTCGTCCATACAACGGCCTTGTTCCAATGGTTTGCGGGTGATTTTGGCGGTAAAAAAGGCATCCGGAACATTTATAAGACGCAATTGGACAAGGACATCTCTGCCTACTCCATCAAATACAAGGAATACTTCTGGGAGGATGACTTGGGGAATTTTGTGGCGTGATGGCCCTGAATAGTCTAGTAGTTCGGTAGTCTGGTAGTGCTACCGCATGTGAATGCTCACTGTGCTCGTGCGCCTCCCCTATTTATCAGAAGGCTGTTTCAAGGACAAATAGTAAACCCGTTCCCCCTACCGACCGTTCTACAGCTAAAGCCCCATGCCCAAAAGAGTAGTCATCACCGGAGGAACCGGTTTTATCGGGCGGTCCCTAGCAGATCAGTTATCTAAATCTGGTTACGCCTGTACCCTAATCGGAAGGCACCGCCCCCAGCACCTCAACGGGCATGACTTTGCCCGATGGGACGGTCGTACGGTGGGCCCCTGGGCCAAAGTTCTTGAAGGGGCTTCCGGGCTGGTCAACCTGGCCGGCCGCTCCGTTGATTGCATCAAGACGCCGGATAACATAGATCAGATTCTGCGGTCCCGGGTAGAATCTACTGCAGTTATCGGCGAGGCACTCCGACAAATCAACCATCCCCCTCCGGTTTGGGTACAAATGAGTACCGCGCACCTATACGGAGATTCTCCGGACGTGACCTGTACCGAAAGCTCTCCTTTCGGATATGGGCTGGCACCTTACGTAGGGCAACAGTGGGAAAAAGCGTTTAACGCCGCATTGCCCGACCAAGTGCGCGGGGTGATCGTCAGGACCAGCTTCGTCCTCGGCAAAAATGGAGGAGCCTTAGGCTCCTTACTGCGCATCACCAAAATGGGAATGGGTGGAACCGTTGGTAACGGCAAACAGGGCATGAGTTGGATCCACGAATACGACATGAACGCAATCCTGCAGCGGAGCATGGAAGATAAATCCATGTCTGGCGCCTACATCGCCTCCGCCCCCAACCCCGTCAACAATAAAGACTTCATGAAGGCGCTGCGCAAAGCGGTGAGGATGCCATTTGGCCTGCCGGCACCTGCAGTACTGGTTCGGGTTGGTGCAAACATCGTCCTTCGCACGGACCCCGAATTGGCGTTATACGGTCGCTACGTCGTTCCGGAGCGGCTGCTGACGGCAGGGTTTAACTTTGAATTCCCCGAATTAGGAAAAGCTTTAGAGGAATTAATGTAAGGAGGATAACGAAGCCTTTTTTCATCCAATACATCTTTTACCGACGCAGTCGCAAACGTTTATCGGAGGTATAAAAGACGGGTGGGCACGCGATTCGACGCAGCGGATGACCTCGAAGAAACAGCGAAACTCACTTCCATCCGATGAGCCAACCGCTCTATCCCCATAATTCATTAGGTTTATAACTTACCATAAGCTGTCTGCCATGCCTCGTTTCCTCTTACTCTACGCCTGCTGTTTCTTCCTCTGCTCATCCTGCACAGATATTGAAACAGGTAGTAAAACAACAACGCAGCAGCAGACTACGCCCAACATCATCTTCATCCTGACCGATGACCAGGGCTACGGAGATCTTTCCAGCTACGGTTCCCCGCGCGTTCATTCCCCTCATCTGGACCAGATGGCCGCCGAGGGGCTTAAAATGACCAGCTTCTACGCCTTCCCCTCTTGCTCGCCGAGTCGGGCGGCGCTGATGACGGGTTGCTATCCACCCCGGGTCGGCATTCCCGATGTGGTAGGGCCTCCTGGAGTAGGCTGGACGGCCAACAAGCAGTATGGTCTGCACCCAAGAGAGACCACCCTCCCCGAGGTCCTAAAGTCCGCCGGCTACGCCACGGCGATGGTCGGCAAATGGCACCTGGGCCACTTCCCGGAAACCATGCCCCAAAAGCATGGCTTCGACCAATTTTTTGGCTTGCCTTACAGCAACGATATGCTGCCGCACAAGGGCTACGGCAACCTCAGCCTGATGCGCAATACAGATACGCTGGAGGTCAACCCCGACCAGTCGCAATTGGTAAAACGATATACGGCCGAGGCCCTGGACTTTATCCGCCAAGAGCGGTCGAATCCTTTCTTTCTCTACCTGGCCCACAGCATGCCGCACGTTCCGATTTTTGCCTCCGATGATTTCCTGGACAAGAGCGGACAGGGCCTTTACGCCGATGTGATCGCGGAGATAGACGCATCCGTAGGTACGATTCTGGCGGAGCTAAAAACGCAGAGGATCGACGACAACACCCTGGTGATCTTCACTTCGGACAACGGCCCCTGGTTAATCTTTGGCAACCATGGTGGCAGCGCCGGCCCCTTCCGCGAAGGGAAAGGGACCACCTATGAAGGTGGTATGCGGGTACCGATGATTGCCCGCTGGCCGGGTAAAATAACGGCCGGTGGCGTGAGCCACCACCCGGCATCGTTGGCGGATATCCTCCCGACGCTGGCGGGCGTAGCCGCCGCAGAATTACCACAGGAGAAGATAGACGGGAGGGACCTCTCTGCTCACTTAACCTCCCCTGTACCTGCGGCTGCGCCCCCGCCTGCTGCGCCTATGTGCTACTATCGGTCCGGCAACCTTGACGCCGTTCGGGTGGGCAAATGGAAACTCCACGTACCGCACTCTTTTCGCTACGTTGACGTGGTGGAAGACGACGCTATGGGCGGAAAATATGCCTACCAGAACACCGGTTTGGAGCTGTACGACCTGGAAGGCGACCCGGGAGAGCGCTACAATATTGTCGATAAATTCCCGGAGAAAACCGCAGAACTTAAAGCGTTAATTGAGCAACTACAGGCAGCAATGGATGCCGAAAAACGAGCGCCGTTCCGCCCAGAAGTAAGTTAGTGAATCACTAATAAGGCCCACGAGCACAGCGAGCATCCACACGCGGCAGCACTACAAGACTACAAGACTAATAAGGGCGCGGCCGCAGGTGCAAAAATGGTTTTTAAGCGCACAGTATCTCCGGTTAACACCCCGGGCGAAACCCTTTTCTGCACCCATGGTGTTCCCCTCCCATGACCACAACCGAAACACTCATCATTGGTGCCGGGCTGACCGGTCTGACTACCGCCTACGAGCTCCATAAAGCCGGTAAGCCTTTTCTGCTCCTCGAAGCCCGTGACCGCATCGGCGGCCGCATTCTTACCTCCCGTCGCGACGACGGTGCGGCGCTGGAACTGGGTGCTACCTGGCTGGGCAAAAAACACGAGGAGTTGATCAACTTGATGTCTGAACTCAGCATCGGCCTCTTCGAACAAGTTACCGGAGGTCGCGCCATTTACGAAGCCATTTCAACCAGCCCACCCCAGGTGGTACAGCTGCCGCACAGCGACGAGCCAAGCTACCGGATCGCCGGCGGCAGTGAAATGCTTATTCGGGAACTCCGTCGTAAGATACCGTCGGCCTCCGTCCGCCTCAACGAGCCGGTGCTGGCGCTGAAAGGCACGTCAGACTACGTAGAAGTGACCTCCTCCAAAGGTGTTTACCGCGCCGGGAAGATCATCTCAACTTTACCGCCTCACTTGTTCACTTCGAAGATTGAAGTCCGCCCGGCTTTACCAGCTCAACTACTGAAAGTTGCCCGGCAAACCCATACCTGGATGGGGGAATCCATCAAAGTAGGACTGCGCTACGCCAAGCCCTTCTGGCGGGAGAACGGCGGCCCCGGCGGTACGATCTTCAGCAACGTTGGCCCCGTTACCGAAATGTACGACCACACCAATATTGAAGAAAGCAAGTACGCCCTCAAAGGCTTTCTGAACGGCACCTACCACTCCATCACCCGGGAAGAACGCCGGGACATGGTCCTGACCCAACTCCGGAAGTACTACGGCGACGTGGTCGATGATTACCTCGCTTACGAGGAAGGCGTCTGGCAGCAGGAAGTATTTACGTTCACGCCCTACGACAGTCATGTGTTACCCCACCAGAATAACGGGCATCCGATTTTTCGGGAGACTTACCTGGATGGCCGGCTCTTGCTGGCAGGATCCGAAACAGCGGTGGTGTACCCTGGGTATATGGATGGGGCGGTGCGTAGTGCACGCCGGGTGGCGCTTTTAGTCTTGTAGTCTGGTGGTCTGGTAGGCTACCGCACCAGACGGGCGAAATATGGGGTAAATACGGCCAAGTATCGCCCAATATGCGGTAGCCTCCGACGCCTATAAAGTGCGGTAGCCTACCAGATTACGAGACCACCAGACTACGAGACTACCTCAAGTTCCTTTCCAACCTTAATAAACGCAGCAATCGCCTTATCCAAATGCGCCTGCTCATGCGCGGCAGATAACTGCACCCGGATCCGGGCCTTGCCTTTGGGGACTACTGGATAGAAGAACCCAATCACGTAGATGCCTTCCTCCAGCAAACGGCTAGCAAATTGCTGCGCAAGCGGTGCTTCGTAAAGCATAATCGGAACGATGGGGTGGTCGCCGGGAATGATGTCGAAGCCAGCTTCGGTCATTTCCTTACGGAAGTACTCGGTGTTGGCTTCCAGCTTATCGCGCAGATCGGTAGACGCCGTCAGCATATCGATGGCCTTGATGGATGCCCCGACGATGCTTGGTGCCAAAGTATTGGAGAACAGGTAAGGCCGGGACCGCTGGCGGAGCATATCGACAATCTCTTTGCGGGCGGCGGTAAAACCGCCGGAGGCGCCACCGAGGGCTTTGCCGTAGGTGCCAGTGATGATGTCAACCCGGCCCATCACGCCACAGTATTCGTGGACGCCACGACCGGTTTTACCGATGAAGCCGGTGGAATGACATTCGTCGACCATCACCATCGCGTCGTACTTATCGGCGAGGTCACAGATCTTGTCGAGTTGGGCGATGGTACCGTCCATAGAAAAGGACCCGTCGGTAACGATGAGTTTGCGGCGGGCGCCGGAGGCTTTTTTTAGCTCCTCCTCGAGTGCCGCCATATCGTTGTGGGCGTAGCGGTGACGCTGAGCTTTGCAGAGGCGGATGCCATCGATGATGGAGGCGTGGTTGAGGGCATCGGAAATAATGGCGTCTTCGGCGGCGAGGATAGGCTCGAAGAGGCCACCATTAGCGTCGAAGGCTGCCGCATAAAGGATGCAGTCTTCCGTTCCGAGGAACTCGGCCGTCTTACGCTCCAATTCTTTATGGATGTCCTGGGTACCACAGATGAAGCGTACGGAAGACAAGCCGAAGCCATGTGTATCGATGGTGGCTTTGCTGGCCTTTAGTAAGTCCGGGTGAGCCGAAAGGCCCAGATAATTGTTGGCGCAGAAATTAAGCACGTGCGGAGTGGTGACCGTATCGATTTCAGCACCCTGGGGCGTGGTAATAATGCGCTCTTCCTTAAATACGCCGGCGGCTTTCATGGCGTCAAGTTCCTGTTGGAGGGCTTCTTGTATGTTGTACATCTTAGATTATTTTTTTGTCGATCGAAGAGTCGCACGCTGAGTAATACTCTCGGCGCACTACTCCTCCACCTGATAAAGTTACTATGCAGCGAATTGGTTGTGGCTAATGCGAGGAGGAGCTCCATTATACCTTTTTCGTAGGTTCTCGATCATGGATACAGCCATTTTCTCCAGGTCGAATTCCGGCTGCCAGCCCCAGTCGTTGCGGGCGGCAGCATCGTTGATGCTATTGGGCCACTTAGCGGCGATCTCCTGGCGGAAATCGGGGACATAACTGACCAAAAATTCCGGATAGAAATGCTGAATGGCCGTTGCCACCTCCATAGGAGAAAAGCTTGTGCCGGCAAGGTTGTAGGAGGTTCTGATGTTGATACTTTCACGAGGGGCTTCCATCAATTCAATGGTTGCCCGGATGGCGTCATCCATGAAGATCATTGGCAACATCTCGTCTTCCCGGAGGAAGCAGGTGTAGGGTTCACCCAAAATAGCCTTATGGAAAATTTCCACCGCATAATCGGTGGTGCCGCCGCCGGGGTCCGACTGGTAGCCGATCACTCCGGGGTAACGGATAGATCGTACGTCGAGGTCATACTTTGCGAAGAAGTACTGGGCCCAGTTCTCCCCGGCAGCTTTGCTGATGCCGTAAGAAGTTAGCGGGTCGAGAAAACTGTCGTTTGGCGTGTTGTCAAGTTGGGCACTCTCCCCAAATACCGCAATGGAACTGGGGTAGAAAATTTTTTCAACTTTTTCCTCCCGGGAGACCTCCAGCACGTTCAGCAACGCCGTCATGTTGATGTGCCAGGTCCGCAGCGGGTCTTGCTCCCCGCTGGCAGAAAGAATAGCTGCCAAGTGATAGATTTGAGTAACGCCGTATTCCCTCACTACCCCCCTTAAGCGATCCACATCCGTAGCGTCGATCACTTCAAACCGACCGTCGTAGGTCAGTGCCGGGCGTAAGTCGGAGGCAATTACGCTGTCGTTACCATAACGAGCGCGTAGGGCGGGAATCAGAACAGTTCCCAACTGGCCGTTGGCGCCAGTGATTAAAATAGTTGGTTTCATGCTTACTGGATTAAGATTGAGCTGTCAGTAAAATTAGGCACTACCATAATTTAACGCCCGAAATAAAAGAAATGAGCGAAAAAAGATGGCCGTTTATAAATATTCAGTGTTTATTGCTGCCACGAACACTTGTCGCGCCAACAATTCGTAAAAATTATTGTCTCTATGCAGCTAAAAATTGATGACACAGACCTTATCATCCTGCGCATACTTCAGGAAGACTCTAAAAAGACAGCTAAGGAGATTGCTGCCCGCCTGAACCTGACGGCCTCACCGGTTTATGACCGGATCAAGCGGCTGGAGAAACAAGGGTTTATCAAGAAACACGTAGCCATACTGGACAAAAGACTGTTCGACCTACCAGTTACAGCCTTCTGCCAGGTTTCCATGCGTTACCACGATAAGACTTTCATCGAACAGTTTGAAGAACAAATTCAGGCCTTCAACGAAGTACAGGACTGCTACCATATGGCAGGCAAGGTGGATTTCATCCTGAAGATCAACAGTAGAAGCCTTGAAGACTACCACAACTTCATCAAGTACAAACTATCTAAAATCGAGAACATCGGGGAGCTGAACAGCACTTTCGTGCTGAAGGATATTAAGCAGACCTCGGCGCTGAATATTTAGTGCGGTGTCAACTGACAAGCCACTACCCCGCCACAACCCGCCGTTTCTGCAAAGTACCCGAACCCGAAGTCTCCTGCAGTACCCCTTCTTCCCCGGTATTAATTTCCGCAGCATTCCCTTCATCGGTATCGATGTGCATCTCCAGTTTGTACTTTGGAGATACCCTGATGAGGACGCTGCCAAACGTAAGACTGCGCTCTCCGCTGCCAACGGCCACCTCGACGATGTCGCGGTCGGCGACGCCGAAGATCGCAGCGTCTTCCGGCGTCATGTGGATGTGCCGCCAGGCACAGATGACGCCGTCTTCGAGGTTGAATTCGCCGGCGGAGCCGATCAGCTTACAGCCAGGGGTGTTTTCTACTTTACCCGATTCTCGGACCGGCGCATCAATGCCGAGAAAGAATTCATCCGTCCGGCTGATCTCCAACTGGTCTTTACTCCGAACGGGGCCTAGGACTCGGACGCGTTCAATGGTGTTGCGTGGGCCGACGACCGTCACGGTTTCCTCCGCAGCAAACTGCCCCGGCTGGCTCAGCCATTTTCTTACTTTCAGTTCATGGCCCTTACCGAAGAGTTGGTCAACGGTCTCCTGCCGCAGGTGAATATGGCGGGCGGAGATGGCTACGGGGATGGTTGGCAAGGTATTGACGGCGTCGGCTTTCTCGATCAGCCTGCCGCATTCGCGGGCGATGGCGAGTTGCTCGTCGGTGCGTACCGCTAGCAGTTTTACCCGGCTGTGCTGCATGCTAAAATCTACCACCGGGGTGGTTCCCGACAGTTTGGCGGATTGGTTTTTGTCTTCGTTAATGATGGCGCCGAGGTAATCCAATCGCTGGCTGGCTCGATGGCGGACAACGGCGCTATTCTCCCCGATGCCGCCGGTAAATACGATCGCATCTACGCCGCCCATCACGGCGGCATAAGCGCCAATGTACTTCCTTATTCTGTGCGTGTAGACCTGTAGGGCCAGCTGGCAGTCGGCATCACCGCCAGAGGCTTTGTCCAGGATGGTCCGCATATCGCTGCCCACACCAGACAGGCCGGCGAGCCCGCTTTTGCGATTCAGCATATCATCGATTTCTGCGGTGCTTAAATCTGCCTGCTCGTGGAGGTAATGGATAATGCCGGGGTCGATGTCTCCCGACCGGGTGCCCATCACCAGCCCTTCCAGCGGCGTCATTCCCATGCTCGTTTCGATGGAGCGGCCGAACTCGATGGCGGCAACGCTGCCACCGCTGCCCAGATGACAGGTGATGATGCGGAGGTCCTGCGGAGCGGCACCAAGAAATTTAGCCGCAGCAGCCGTCACGTATTTGTGGCTGGTACCGTGAAAGCCGTAGCGGCGGATGCTGTGCTCCGCCATCAATTCCTTGGGTAACGCATAGGTTTTGGCCCGGCGGGGGAGGCTTTGGTGGAAGGCGGTGTCGAAAACGGCAAAGTGGTCGACGTCAGGAAACAGGGCCTTGGCGTCCCGGATACCCCGGAGGTTAATCGGGTTGTGGAGCGGTGCCAGCTTGCTCAGTTGTTCGATCTTTGCTTCTACGTCCGCGCCCACTAAAACTGCCCGATCGAAGTCTTCCCCGCCGTGCACGACCCGGTGGCCGACGCCTGCGATATCGACCGCACTAAGCTTATCCTTCAGCGCTTCGAGGCAGACGGCGATCGCCTTGCCGGTACCTTTGTTTTCTAATGCGATCGTCGTGCCGTCGGAAAACGCTATTACCGGCACGTCCAACAAGTTTTCGGCCGACATTTCCAGAAGACGGTCTCCGGTAGAGGGGTCGATGACGGCAGCTTTTACAGAAGAAGAACCGGCGTTGATAACGAGAATATACATGAGCAAGGGGAAAGGGAGTAAAGAGGTATTTAGTGACCTAACGTGGGGCTTGCTGCGGGGTTTAATTCAGGGAGGTAAAGTTTTTTTAGGCGCGGACGCAGGTGCAAAGGGAGAGTTTAGGCAAGCTGTATTGTAGGGACAAGGCGTGCCTTATCCCTACAATACAGCAATTCCTATTGCGTCTCCAGCCACTCCACGAACAACCGCATTCCAAACCCAGTAGCCTGGCGGTCTTTGGCGTAAGGGCCTTGCTTCAGTGCGACGCCGGCAATATCAAAGTGGATGAAAGCCGGGTGATCACTCGTAAAGAATTCCAGGAATTTGAAGGCATCGATGGCGCCGTTTATTGGCCGACCGGAGTAGTTCTTGATGTCCGCTACGTCGCTGTCCAGACCGGACATGTAGTCGTCCCATGGTGGCAATGACCAGACGCGTTCTCCGCAGGCTGTTCCCGCCTTGCTAAACGAGCTCACCAGTGCTTCGTTCTTGCTCAGCATCGCACCGCATTCGTAGCCGAAGGTGCGTACGGCGCTGCCGGTAAGGGTGGCCACGTCGATGAGGGTCTTTGGCTGAAAGTGTTTCATGGCGTAGCTCAATCCGTCACACATCACCAACCGGCCTTCAGCATCGGTGTCGATGATCTCAATGGTTTTTCCGCTGTGGCTCGTGATGACGTCGCTGGGCTTGTAGCTCAGGGCGTCGACGCTGTTGTCGGTACTGGGGACGATACCGATCAGGTGAACAGGTAATTGCAAGCGGGCTGCGGCCTCCAAAGCTCCGAAGGTGGCGGCTGCGCCGCCCATATCCGACTTCATCAGGTGCAGGTTCGTGCTGGGCTTGATCGACACACCGCCCGTATCGAAGGTGATGCCCTTACCGATGATGACGGTCGGTCCCTCTTTTTTTGGTGCGCCCTTCCCTTTATACTCCATGATGATGAAGCGGGCTTCATCTTCACTTCCCCGGTTCACCGCCAGTAAAGCTCCCAAGCCTTCTTTTTCACAGGCAGCCTTATCGAGGACCTTTACCTGATAGCCGTGAGTTTTACCGGAGTTCACCGCCCAGGCAGCCAGGTCTTGTGGTCGTTTCATGTTCGCCGGTGCATCCACCAGGGCAATAATGCTCACCTGGGTTTCGGCCAGGGCAACTTCTTTGGCAATGGCTTTCTCTGCCTTAGCGGAGATTTTACCCGCCTCTATTTCCAGCCGATCCGCACTGAAGGGATGCTCCGTTGTTTTACTTTTCCATTTCCCGGGCGCATAAGTACCCAGGATTAGGCCGCCGATGAAGGCGCCGAGTAGGCCCGGTTTGAGTTTGGCTCCCTGCAAATCGACCTTAGGGTGCAGTTGCTCCCGTTCTTTGTGGCTCAATCCTCTGGCCAGGGTTCTGAATCCGGCAGGCGTGGCCTTGGTCGGTAGCCTTACAATGTAGCCGTCTGGTTTCGGTGTCCGCAGGTAATTACCGGGAGCTAAGATGCCCTCCAATTCTTTGTCATCGGATAAAAGGAAACGGAAGGTGGTGGTTGGGGGAGATGTTTTCATAAGTATTTGACAAAGGTAGCGTTTAGCTGATTACGGCGCCCCTAAGCGTTGGGCTTCCTATATAAGGGACGCGAAATAAATAAACCATGCTTCTTGACCGCCTTATTTTGCCCTCACCGCTCTTAAAAATTATTTCCGTAGCTACGGCTATGCAAAGAATTTTTCAAGAACGGCGAGAACAAAAGCGTCAGGTCAAGAAACACGTTTTATTTAATTCGCGTCCCTAAGCCACCGGCACAGCCAGGCATTTTTGCTACTTTTGATGCGTCAAAAGCAGGCCGCCGGCAGGCAGATATTACGTACTGCCACACTTTGCAAGTGTACGCTGGAGTTGACCTAGTAAAACACTAAGGCTTAAGGCAAGTTTAAATCAAATAAGCCCTTTCCTTTTTGTAAAAAACCGGCACGGCTCAAGCCCTACAGATTGCCCCCCCTAACTTAAAAGCCCACAAACTACCGCAACCCCCGCGCCTTCAAATTAGCCACATAAACCGCCTTATTCCGAGTGTGCCCCCCTCCTGTTTTAGCAAAATTATGCAAGCCAGAATTATCCCCCTTGGCACACATAAACACGTAATCATGGCTTTCTGGATTAAGGACGGCCTCGATGGCACTTATCTCCGGCATCGTGATCGGGCCAGGGGGCAAGCCATAATTGATGTAGGTATTGTAAGGGTGTACGAACTCGATGTGCTCGTACAATACGCGTTTAAGGCCAAAAGCACGAGTAGCAAACACGGCGGTTGGGTCGGATTGCAACTTAATACCTTGCTTAAGGCGGTTGAGGTAAAGGCCTGCGATGCGGGGTTGTTCTGAGCGCGCCAGGCTCTCGCTATGGACGATGCTGGCCAACGTATAAGCCTTGGCAGGGTTGAGCCCCTGCGCTTTAGCTTTGGCCCGGCGCTCCTCATTCCAGAACCGATCGTGTTCGGTGACCATCCGGGCGACGAAGTCGCGCGGCGAAGCATTCCAGTACACTTCGTAGGTATTAGGGATAAAAAGTGTTTGCAGCGTTTCTTTCGTGTAGCCGATGCTATCGAGGTACTGCTTGTCCTGAAACAGGCGGACGAACGCCAGGCTGTCCGCTTCCAGGAACCGGGCAGCCTTGGCAGCTACGTTCTCGGGTTCTCTTTCGACGGTGAGCACAACCTTTACTGCCTCGCGGCGACCGCCTCGCAGCTGCCGGATCAGACCGACCATACTCGCGCCGGAGGTGAGCCGGAAGCGGCCGGCCCGCATGGGGTCCCGTTTCCAGGCCATCTGCTCGGCCAACGGATCGAAGATCGACCGGTTGGGCTCAACGCCTTGTTCGGCCAGAATGGCGAGCACCTCTTCGTAGTTCGACCCCGTGGGCACCTCAATTACAATCGGTTCCCCACCGGGCACCACCGGTAACATTTTTACGGTGAAGTAGGCATAGCCAACCAGGGCGACGCCTAAAAGCAGCAACAGGAGGATGATTTTCTTGAACATGCAATAGTGTAGTTGCGGCGCACAAGAATACGGCCTTTTTAGGCGGGGACGCAGGTGCAGTGTTTGGGACAATAAAAACAGGCGAGGCTGACGCCCCTTGCTTTTTAAACGCATTTGCCCGCACCTGCGTTCGTACCTAACCTCATTTTTTGGGGCTTTCAAGTTGTCGGATTATCGACGCACAACTTGAAAACCTAAAAACTTGACAACCCGACAATCCGACGTCTTGACTAATACTGTTCCTTCTCGTTAGGAAAATCTCCTGCTTTTACGTCGTCTACGTAGCGTTCCGTAGCGTCCTTAATCACGTCGAAAAGTTCCGCATAGCGGCGTAGGAACCTAGGGTGAAAATCTTTGGTGATGCCCAAAAGATCATGAGTAACCAAGACCTGCCCATCGCAGTGAACGCCTCCGCCGATCCCGATGGTCGGGATGGCAATCGTTTCGCTGACCTTTTGGGCCAAGGCCGAGGGTATCTTCTCCAGCACCAGACCGAAACAGCCCAACTCTTCGAGTAGTTTGGCATCCTTGACCAACCGGCGAGCCTCGGCTTCCTGCTTAGCCCGTACGGTATAGGTACCGAATTTATAGATCGACTGTGGCGTCAGCCCCAGATGCCCCATAACCGGAATACCTGCTGACAGAATACGTTTGACGCTGTCCTGTACTTCTTCACCTCCTTCCAACTTTACCGCATGACCGCCGCTTTCCTTCATAATCCGGATAGCCGATTTTAGCGCCATTTTACTGTCGCCCTGGTACGTTCCGAAAGGGAGGTCAACCACAACCAGTGCACGTTCTACGCCACGTACCACACTGCTGGCATGGTAGATCATTTGGTCCAGTGTAATGGGCAAAGTGGTTTCGTGGCCGGCCATGACATTGCTGGCGGAATCCCCGACCAGCAGCACGTCGGCGCCGCCGGCGTCGAGAATACGTGCCATTGAATAATCGTAGGCAGTCAGCATAGCGATCTTTTCGCCTGCGTCCTTCATAGCCCGTAACGTCATAACGGTGACGCGCTTGGCTTCTATTTTCTTATGTACGCTCATGGGGGAAAGATAGTCAAGTAGTCAAATAGTCAGGGAATCAAATAGTCAGAGAGTCCGTAAAATATCTTTTAGTTCCAATTTAAGCGCCCGCAAATACCTCGTTAAGTAACGCTTCTAATGCCCCCAGGTCTACTTCGTCGAAGGAGCCTTCCAGCGTGGAGTCAACGTCAAAAACGCCAAGCAAACTGCCGTCAGCGCGGCGTACTGGAAGCACGATCTCCGAACGGCTGTTCGGGTCACAAGCGATGTGTTCCTTTCCCTGGACGAGGGCGTGGGTATCTTCGATGATCCGAGCCTCCCCCGTTGCGGCGACCATACCACAAACGCCTTTGCCAAACCTGATGTAAAGACAGCCGAGCGTTCCCTGATACGGACCGATCACTAATTTTTCCGCGCCACGAACGAGGTAAAACCCCACCCAGTAATAATACGGGATGTACGTTTTCAACAGACAGTTAATGGTGACCATCTTGACCTGATCATCGGCTTCGTCTCCGAGGGTAGCCATAATGGCCCGGTGGGCCTCAGCATATACCACCCGCTTCTGGTCCGGGCTCAGGGGCCGGGAGGGTTTAATGAAGTAGGGCATTCTAGCCGTGGCGTGCATGTCTTGTTGTCTTGTTGTCGAAAACACGCCGAAGCGGGTTTAGGTCTAAGTAACAGATAAGATTTTTTGGCGGTGTATCAAATGTAGTGGTCGTTTGAAGAATGTGCTTCGCAGTACTTCGTGCTCGGTTGAGGGTGTCCCTACCCGAATTGCTTGATCCACAATTGTTTCTGGAAGGAGGGACACCTTCAACCAAATACTTATCAGGAAACATTTTCCTTGATAAACCGCCGGTTTTTCACCGTTTAATTTTTACGTCTGGGCAACAACTATGGTGTACGACCCAACCAGCAACAGTTCCCCGGCGTTCCTATCGCACTAAAGAACTAAGAGTTTGTTGGGGTTTTCTGTCCCGAGAAGCGCTAAAAATTCAGGAACCCATAGACTTCTTCCTCACCTCATCCGGTCCAGAATCGCTCGACGCGACTATTTCTCAAGACCGCCTCTACGTCCGTAAATACGGCAATGGACCCAAGATCATGCTATCCGTTCACGGCTTTGGGCGTAACGGACGGCGCA
Organism: Neolewinella sp.; assembly: GCA_047626445.1. GTDB lineage: Bacteria > Bacteroidota > Bacteroidia > Chitinophagales > Saprospiraceae > Neolewinella. The sequence continues at coordinate 12,021 of JBLHRW010000005.1, read as the reverse complement.
TGGAACGGCTTGCCCAGGCGCTCGGGCAGGAGTACACCACCTTCGCCCCCGACCTACCCTACCACGGCAAGTCCGAGTGGGTGCAACAGCAGTACACCCCCCAGGGGCTAGCCGCTGTTTTCAACCGTCTATTGGCAGATTACGAGGATCAACCGGTTTACCTGCTGGGGCACAGCCTGGGTGGTCGAATTCTAAGCAATACCCTACCCTTCCTTGACCATCCTGACATCCGGGACCTGGCGCTGGTAGCTCCCGACGGTGCAGGCGGCCGCTACACCAACTGGATCGACACCTTGCCTACGTCCCTGATTCGTCCGTTGGCCAAATTCAGCGAACGGCCCCGGTACATCCTCAAACTAAGTAATTGGCTGAGGCGCAGGGGCGTCATCAACCGTTATTCTGCGGAATACCTCAACTATAATTTAAAGGACGGAACCTTCCGGCGGCGACTTGCCGGCAGCCTACGGAGCGTACTGAAGTTCCCCCCCCAACCGGCCAGTTTGGAAGCGGCGCTGACCAATCTCGGCATCACCGCCACCGTTTTTGCGGGAGACCGAGACCCGTTATTACACCACGACCGGTTGGAGAACATTTACGGCCCATTACCGTCCGTCAACGTAATTCCCTACACCGGCAGCCACTGGTTGCCCGAGCAATTGCTTTACGACTATTACCTTAGCAGGTGAACCACGAAATAACACTTCCGCTTTGACACCGCTATCTTACGACAATGTCGGTACCGTACTGGACCGCACGACCCGCCTGCTTAAGGCACAATTTCAACGGGCCTTTAGGGACGCCGGCATCGATATCACCCCCGAACAATGGGTAGTACTCGACCAGCTGAATAAAGCAGGTGCGTCCTCCCAAACGGACCTGGCCAACGGCACCTTTAAAGATGCCCCCACCGTCTCCCGCATCATCGACAAGCTGGCGAGCAAGGAGCTGGCAGTGCGCAAACGCTTCCCCGGCGATCGCCGCCGCTACCAAGTAGTACTGACGGAGAAAGGGCAAACCGCCCACGCCCATCTGCTGCCCCGAGTCCGGGAGCTCCGCATCCAAATGTGGTCGGGCCTGGCCGCCGGAGACTACGATGAACTGACGCGGATACTGGAGACGATCCGGGATAACTTCCCGGAATAAGCGCTGAATATAGCGCGCTGACCAAGATGTAGGCCTTTGAGATTCCAGCCTTTGCCTGCCGATATTCAAGGCCACGTCGATCACTTCTGGATTGTGTGCCACCTACCTTGCAGGTTGGTTTGGCTTTTGGCTTGTGTGGCCATTGCCTTATGGCGGCAAGTATTTTAAGGGGCGGGGCCGCAGGTGCCATTAAACGTTTAGAGGCAAAGAAAAGAGCTGGCATTTCCTTGCTCCTTTAGCTTTCCTTGCACCTGCGGCCGCGCCCAAAAAAGAAGTGTATCAAATGTAGGAGGGACACCCTCAACCGGATGCCTAATCTAATATTTGATACACCAAAAAAAGAATGCGTGAGTAAGCTTAAGCCTACTCACGCATTTCAAGTATTCAAATTCGGGGCTACGCCAACGTAGCGTAGATTACGCCTAGAATCAGAATGACAATAATGGCCGAAATATTGAAGACCGTCCGGGTACGGAAGAGCGAAGGCTCCAGGTCAATGGCTTTGTGATCATCCGGGCTTTTGTCCGTGTAGATCAATCCAATGACCACAAGGGATAGCGCCAAGAAAAGGTAAGCCGTCCAGGTGGGCACCCCAACGGAACCGGTAACCCCAGGGTAAGCGTTGATCGGTTGAGCCAACAGGCGGATAGCCGTAGCGAGGCCCGTAGCAATCACTATAATTACGAGGCCGTTACGAAGTCTGAAGTCGCTGATCATACCTTCTTTCGTTGTCGTACTTCCCGTTGACGTCCGACGCTTTTCAAGCATTGGCATGATAATCATGACGGCCGCACTGATCAGGAAGATGAGTGCCATCCGATCAAGGAAAGGCAGATCAGGAATCAGGACCTTAAACAATACCGATAATGGTATGGAGAGCAGGATGGTGATTAAGGCTCCTTTGGACGTTGCTCTGCGATAGAACATGCCGAAGACGAAGACCGTAAGCACACCCGGACTTACGAAGCCGGTGTACTCCTGAATGATTTGGAAAGCCTGCCCGGCATTGAGCCAGATCGGTGCGACCATCGCACCGACAACAAGTGCTATTGCCGCAGAAATCTGCCCAATTTTTACTTGCCGCTTCTCACTTGCTTCGGGGTTGATAAATTTATTGTAAATATCGATCGTCCAAATGGTAGAAGCTGAGTTTACCATGGAGCTGATGGACGAACCAATTGCGGCAACAAGTGCTGCAAAGGTCAGGCCACGAAGACCAACACTTACGTAATTACCTAACACCCACGGGAACGCAGCGTCTGCGCGAGTGATGGGGTCGAGGTCAGGCTCCGTTTGCAGTAAGTGCCAAGCTGCAATGCCCGGAAGAACCGCAAAGAATGGAATGAAGAGCTTCATAAAGGCCGCAAAGACGATACCTTTCTGTGCTTCCGGGAGGCTCTTAGCTGCGAGGGCTCGCTGAATGATGTATTGATTTGTGCCCCAGTAGAAGGTATTGACGATCCACATACCACCCATCAGCATGGCAATACCAGGTAAAGCAGCAAAGGAAGACTTCACTTCATCACCAGGTACGAGCGTTGTCGCAACCCCGTCAGCATCCACACCAAGCAAGAGTTCGGTTTGTTTGGCAATGTCAATATAGGTATCCTGCGGGTCAAAAAGCATTTCAAACCGTTCGGGTAAGGCTTCGAAGAGTACTGAGATTCCGTTAAAAACGCTACCGTCTCCGACAACACTAAGAATACCCCAGGCGGCAACCGTACCACCAATCATCAGAACAACTACTTGGATGACGTCCGTCCAAACAACGGCTTTCAAACCGCCAAAAATGGAGAAACAGGCGGAATAGAGCATCAGTCCGATGATGCCGATGTAAAGTTCAAACCCGAGTAGTTCCTTGATGGCCAGTCCTCCAAGATAGAGGACGGTGGAGATGTTGATGAACACGAAAAGAGCGATCCAGAAAACGGAGAGGATTGTCCGGACCGTTCCGTTATACCGCTGTTCGAGGAACTGCGGCATGGTGTAAATCTCTTTCTTGATGAACACCGGCAGCAGGAACTTGGCAACAATGATGAGGGTGATGGCGGCCATCAACTCATAGGCAGCGATGGCTAAGCCAAGCTCAAAACCGGAACCATTCATACCGATGATCTGCTCAGCGGAGATATTGGAAGCGATGAGGGAACCGCCAACGGCCCACCAGGGGAGGCTGCGGCTGGCGAGGAAATAATCGCTGGCCGTTTCGGCCTTTTCGCGATTGGCAATCCAAATGCCAAAAAGTATAACGCCGACGATGTATACGCCGAAAATGATCAGATCGATCCCTTGTAATTGCATAATCCCTAAGTCTGGTGGATAGTGTGAGTGCTTAAAACTGAGGCAATATAGTGGCTGGCCCGGTAAGGAGCTGTTTCAGTTCGTGTAAAAATCGCACTAAGGCACTAAAACGAAGTAATTAAGAACGTAGGAACACGGTTTTTGAACGGCTGAGTTTATTTTTGTCGGTTCCACGGGTGAAATCCGTTAGTAAATACGGCGTGTGCCCGTTTCAAGGAGGCCTTCAATGGCCTCAAAGATGCGTTCCGGTTTCTGTGGGCGCCAGGTGAGGTTATTGAATTGCTCGCCGAAGGCGAGATAGTTGTCCAATTGTGCCTGGCGAAGCTCGTCCATAACGTGGTCATGGCAGTTGAGGAAGACAATCCAGCCGTCTTCCCCGGAAATCTCTTCCACCCACTCTTCATAGTAGTCGGTATCGTCCGCATGAAAGTTGAGGACGCCTTCCATAACGATGATGAAATGACGGATGCCATTGCCAAGCAACTGGTCGATGAATTCCCGCTTTAAGTGCATTACGTCGTTATGCACGGCGTCGTTCCATTCCCCGATCATCTCGATGATCACGTAGCCTTCGTCGTAATCGGTGAAGAGTTGTTTGAGGTACAGCGTCTCTGCTCCAAACTCATCCCATTGTGGATGTAGGAGGTAGTTGTAGACTTTATTGGTAAAACCGAACTCCGAGTACTCGCGACCGAAGAAGGGAGATTGTTTGTCGGTCTCGGCTTGGTATTTTTCCCGCCAGCCGAAGTGGGGCTCAATGTCGTGCATGGTGTTGGTCTTTTGGTCTATTGGAGTTACCGCGTGTTGGAGATGTACAATTCCGTGCAGTGTGCTCTCCTTGCTTTTTGAATAAAAAACTGCTATTGGAAGCGACATCCAAATGTTGGCTATAAAAGTACCAACAGATTGACCCGTAAACAGGTGCAGCTCACGGCGAAATTCGGTAGATTCTTCAAACGCTGCCATAATCTAATCGCACTAAAAGACCAATAGCACTAATAAGGGACGGGAAATAAATAAACCACGATTTTTGACCGCCTTATTTTGCCCTCCTCGCACTTAAAAATTCTTTCCGTAGCTACGGCTATGCAAAGAATTTTTCAAGAACGGTAAGAACAAAAGCGGCAGGTCAAAGAATCGTGGTTTATTTAATCCCCATCCCTAAGCCTAAAATACTTTGGTGTAAAGTTCTTTGTGGAGCTTCCCAGCCGGCGTCCGATCTTCCAGTAATTCGAACACATTACGCTTGATCGTATGGGCAATGTCTCCGGTAGGTAGATCATTACAATCCAGGCCAAAGGGATCTTCGATTTCCTCGCCCATCAGTTCAATTCCGATGAGGGCAAAGAAGACGAGCATGGTGATTGGGACCGTCGTCCAACCAAAACTCTCCATCAGGCCACAGGGCAGGAGGATGGCATAAGCGGAAATGAAGAGCTTGAGATAAACGCTGTAGCTGAATGGGATCGGCGTCTTTTTGATTCGTTCACAAGCGCCAAGAATATCCAGCAGGCTCTGGTGCTGCGCTTTGATGTTGATGTAGTCGCCTTCGTTGATGTCCCCGTCGCGATGCGCCTGAGCGATACGCTGGTAAATCCGCAGCGCGATAAAGTTTGGCACATGGCTCTTGGTGCTGTAGTAAGCTTCTTCTTCGGGGCTGAGGTAAATCAGCTTATCCAGGACCACCCCCCCGCGGAGGTGCTCAGAAAGGGAGAGGCTAAAATTGGCAATGTGCTTCGCCATGAACCTGCGGATGCCGGTATCATTCTCTGGCCACATCGAATCTACGTAGATGGCCAGGTTCCGGGAGTTGTTCACCAGGGCCCCCCATTGTTTACGGCCTTCCCACCAACGATCATAAGCCGTAGTCGTCCGAAACCCCAGGAATAAAGACAGAATGACACCGAGCAGAGAAAAAACGGTGGTGTCCATCATCATAAAGTGAGCCACTCCGAAGTGTTCGACGGCCCAAATGAAGATGGCGGCGTAGATACCAATGCCGGCAACGGAGCGAATGATGCGCGTCATGGTCCAGGAGGAAAACAGGTGGCTCATATCGCCAAACCAATTGTCGTTGGCCTTGTATAGAATCATAATCTTGTAAGGGATTTCAGGAAATAATACGGTTAAGGACGAAATAGGTTTACGATAAAGCCCAGGTTCGGTGCCAAAATAATTGGCGGAACCGTTAATTCCCGTTAAAGCTTTTCTTTCACCGTTACCAAACGCTTAAAGCAAGCCTATGGATGTAACTTCGGAGGCACCTCCGTCGTCAATAGCACCATGAATAACATGGATAAGAATCTCCGCCTTTTAGTGCTGATCCTACTGCTGGTGACCCCAGCGCTCTTATTGTCCCTTATCCTGGGCTAACAGCGTTCAGGCATCAGGTTTCAGTGCTCATCAGGCAGCATCCGACGCTGAACACCAAATATTGAAACCTGATGTCTGAATAATGACCCCTAAATACTGATTACTGATTACTGTGCCCTGAAACCTGGTTACTGTACCCTACGTACCGTAGCCTGGTCATAACCCGCCTCCCGAAGTCTTTCCTTCAATACCGCTGCCTGGCTCTGGAAATAAAACTTACCGGAGAACACCCGGTACATCTTTCCTACACGGGCGCTAAAGACGTCCAAAAAACCTTTTTCCCGGAGGCCGCCGAGAGATTTATCAGCATTGGCCTTAGTGCTGAAGGCCCCAATCTGCACACCGAACAGAATGTCCGTTGGGTCGAATTGCTGCTTGGGCGCTGCGGCCTGTACGGGAGGAGCAACCGCTGTCGTCCCGTAGGTGACAACGGGGTCGCGCAAGTCCTCTGCCGGCACTTTGATCTTTTGCACGGACGCTCTAGTGTATCCTTTCTTACGAATCTCTTTTTCCAGTTCCTTCGCCGCAGCCTCGGAAGAGAAAACACCAACGGAGGTCCGGTACAAACCGTCTTTTTCCGTTCTAGGATAGAAGTCGGAGGCATTCACTCCTTTTGCAATCATGTCATTGATCAGTTCGTCGGAGTTGGCGGCATTTCTAAAGGCCCCTACCTGGACGGTATAGGCCTCTACCATATTTTCTGGGTGCTGGTTGGCGGGTATTGGAGATGGTGAACTGAGTGTCGCTGCATTTTCCCTGGCGGCGGCACGCTCGCGAGACCAGGCTAAACGGTTACAGGTGGGGCCATCGACCCCAAGGCTTACAACCCTTAGTTGTACGACGGCAATACCGGCTTGAATTACACCGATTTGAGCAGCTGCTGCCCGACTCAGGTCAATAATTCGATCGGGGTTATTGGGGCCGCAGTCGTTGACTTTAACTTCTACTTTTTGGCCTGAAACGATGTTCATAACTTCCAGGATGGTTCCATAGGGGAAGTCTTTGCTAGCGGCCGTCCGTAGTCGATGGTCATAGGTTTCGCCGGTACTGGTGGGTCGGCCGTTGAAACGGTCGCCATAGTAACTAGCCTTGCCACGCAAAGTTCCTTCAGGAAGCGGGACAACAGGTGTTACGGCCTGTGGGCTAGGCACTACGGGGTTTACTGGCGAAACGGAAACCGTCTGGGTAGGGTCCCACGGCGATGGTGGTGGTGGCACTTTTTTGCCTTGCGCTTTCAGGCGCTTAGCCCAGGCACCACGACTACAGTTCGGCCCTGAATCACTAGTTTTTATTATACGCAACCGCACTTTTGCTTCGCCAGCTCTCACGAAGCCAAGGTCTTCAGCTGCCGCCCGGCTCAAATCGATGATGCGACCTTTAGCATGCGGTCCACAATCGTTGATACGAACCTGGGTGGTTTTGCCATTACTGATGTTGGTTACCTCAACAATAGTTCCCCAGGGCAATTCCTTGCTCGCTGCGGAGTAGCCCGCTTGGCGGAATGTTTCTCCGGTACTTGTTCTTTCACCATCAAAGCGGTCGGCGTAAAAACTGGCCATTCCTTCCATTTGTTGCGCGGATAACCCGGCAGAAGTATTACCAATGAAGAAGAATAGGGTAACCAGGAGAAGGCCACGGTGTAGTTTAATGTAAATCATATTTTGGGATATGGTTGGCGTAATGTAGGCCCATTTTGGGGAATAACGTCTGCCAGAAGCAAAGTAAGGTGGTGTGACGGGATTTTCTAGTATAGCCTCCCCCCCCTTTAATCATCCTTTTTACCCACGCGGCGCGGTCGCAGGTGCAATCGTAGGGCAATCAAATTAGACTAAATTGGAGACTTCTACAAGCTCTGCCACCGGGTGACATCGAGCTTTCCGCTTTAAAATTTCCCTCAGGGGAATTTTAAAGCGGGTCCTAAACCGAAACAACGGTCCCTGAGCTTGTCGAGGAGACTAAAACTTGTTCATCATTTTCTAATGCGAGTGCCCTGGAGGCAATAGCCAATTTGTTGAAGCCGTTGGAGAGGTCGTGTACCTTTGCGATCACTTTATGCCAGATAAGCCCTCCTTTATGAATCCACAAGGCGAGCTCCATAGCCAACTATCTTCTACCGGTGTCCGAACCATAGTTTTCTCGCATCCGGCACACAATAGTTTCCCCGCCCACCAGCTGGCGGGCGTCGTTGCGGCACTCGATGCCGCCGCCAAAGATGACAATACGAAGGTCGTACTCCTACGAAGTGGAGGCACACGTACCTTTTGTGCTGGTGCGAACCTCGACGAGTTGTTAGCGGTCTCCGATGAAGTAAGAGCAAAGGATTTTTTCATGGGTTTTGCCAACCTGCTCCTGGCCATGCGCCGTTGCCCCAAGCCGATCGTCGTTGCCGTACAGGGCAAAGCTATCGGAGGAGGTGTCGGTATTGCTTCAGCAGCGGATTACTGCCTCGCGACAGCGGCAGCTAGCATCAAGTTGAGCGAATTAGCTATCGCCATTGGTCCCTTTGTCATCCTGCCTGCCCTCGTCCGTAAAATGGGGATTGCCGCCACTACCGAACTCAGCATCGATACCGAATGGCACGATGCGGCCTGGGCTCAGGCTAAAGGGCTTTATCAAAAGGTATTCCCTACCCACGAAGCATTGAACGACGCTGCCGCGGAACTGACGACAAAGCTGGCTGGCTATAGTCTGAAAGCATCTGCCGAGCTCAAAAAGACATTATGGCACGGAACGGACCATTGGCCGAAATTGCTGGATGAACGCGCAGGCGTTTCCGGTCGGCTAGTACTGACTGAGGAGGCGCAAAGGGCGCTATCTGCATTCAAGAAAAAGTAGTAGCGCTCGTTATCCGATGATCGCTTCCCGGGCAGCCTTCATCGGAATACCGATACACCGCTTTTCCATGTAGGTCATCATCCGGAGCATCAATTCCTTGGCTTCGGGATCCAGTTTGTGTAGTTCTTTAGCAAACACTTGGTTGACGGCCGTATGTTTGATTGCTTTGATCGCTTTGGGGAGATGCGACATGGCCCGTTCGAGGAGCCGCTGCCGGTAGGCCGTCTCCAGTTCGCCAAGGTGCTTATGCAATACCCCATGGGCACGCTTGACCTCCTCCCGACGGAAGTCCATGTTTTCTCCGGCCAGCGCCCGTAGTTGCTCGATGCCGACGTACTCAAAATCGTGATTTGCGACGGTACTTTCCGCCACATCGGCCGGAACGCCGAGGTCAATGACAACTTTATCTCGGGGATCTTCGCCAGCCAGCAGCCAGTTGAACAGTGCAGGCGTTACAATCGGCTCAGCAGATCCGGTACAAACGATGAGAACATCAAAGCCTTCTTCATAATTTTCCAGCTCTCCCAGTGCTAATCCTTTCCCCTCAGGGAACCCGCTGACTAAGTTTGTAGCTCTGGCCTGCGTCCGGTTGAAGACGGTCAGTCGTTGCTGTTCTTGTTTTTTGAGAAACTTAGTAACCAGGAGGTTGGTCTGCCCAGCTCCGATCATCACGATGCGGGCGTCCAGTGCCGGTTGAAACTTACGTAATTGCTGCATGGCTAGAGAAACCACCGATACGGACTTCTCCCCAATACGGGTAGAATTGTAAACATCTTTTGAGGCCAAGGCGATCCGATCGCATATAATCCGCAGATCGTCTCCAATCAATCCCCAATCCCGGCATTTCTCGTAGGCATCCCGGAATTGTCCCAGGATTTGTCTTTCCCCCACTACCAGCGAGTCGATGGAGCCGCCTACCTCAAAAAGGTGATATATCGCCTTCAGTCCCTGCAGGTGTTCCATCTCCGCCATGGCGGGTACCGAATGAGCTTCGGGGAGAAGCTTGGCAAGAAAGGTATCGTCAACTTTATGAGTGGTTGAGAATAGCAGACAAACGCGGTTGCAAGTGGAAAGGTAGAACAGCTCGTCCGCCAGCCCACGTTCACGTATACTAGTAAGGTGTCCCTGCAATTTGTCGCCTGCCTCGAATGCAGTGACTATCTCGCCGATGGCCTTAAGCTTGGCGTGACGATGGGTGAGGGTCAGAATGTGAATGTGTTGCAACATATAGGTGGTCCGGAAGCCGGGTGCAAAGGTAAAATGCAAGCAGGCCTTCTTCTGTCATGGGGAGGTATAAAGGCGCTTAGACTCTTTCTAAATAAGAGGAGTAAAAAAATCAGCCACTAGGCCAGCGCTTAAGCACCCGCGTTTTCTACAATCACTCCGAAATACCAACAATAGAAAAGTAAAAGCATCAGGCCTTCCCAACGCGTAATTTTACGATTGTTGCTCATCACGCCAAGCAGGATGGTCATTACGATCATCAGGGGGAGATAAATGGTAATGATGTCGTCCGGGATGGTCAGTTTTCCGAAGAACCGGGGTACCGCCATCACGATGAAGGTGTTGAAAATATTCGACCCGAGAGCGTTACCTACGGCGATGGAAGCTTTCCCTTTACGAGCAGCCGCCAAACTGACGGCGACTTCCGGCAAACTGGTTCCAATCGCTACGGCGGAAAGCGCGATCACCTCTGGAGCAATGTTGAGCGTAGCACTAATCTTGGTGATCGCATCGATCACACCCGCCGCGGAGAGGCTTACAATGGCACCACCAGCAAACAGCAGCGCGTAATCCTTCCAACTGGCCGAAGGCCGGTCTTTTTTATCAGGGCGGTCCTGTCCTTTAAGACTGTAGGCCAGAAAAATGGCAATGCCCCCCAAAAATAAGAAAGCCTCATAAAGTGACAAGTTCCCGTCGGAGACTGCGAAGTACAGTAAAAAAGCACTTCCCCAGAGGAAGGGGATATCAATATGCCACAGGTTGTATTCCAGATCAATATTCTTGACGACTACTGCCGTCAGGCCAAGCACGAGTGCAATGTTCGTGATATTAGATCCAACTACATTACCGATCACGATCTCCGGTGTACCGTCAAGGACAGCGACAATACTTGTCGCCAATTCAGGCAGTGAGGTGCCGAAAGCTACAATCGTCACACCAATAATGAACGGAGAAATACCTAAGGAGAGACCGATCCGTTCGGCGGCTTCCACGAAACGGTCGCTGGCCCAGAGTAGCGCAATGATGCTGACAATAAAAATGCCGCCTTGTAGGAGCAGGTCTAAATCCATATTGACGGCAAAGATAGATTGTCGGACTGATAGACGGGCACCTCATAGCCGGAAGCACACAAATTAGCCGTCAATCAGGGTCAACGGGTAGACTAACGCCGATTAATCCTCAATGTGTATGCCCACCCCTCCCTGTTGTAATCCCGCATGGCTTCGAGAATTTCAGTTTGCGTGTTCATTACGAAGGGTCCGTGTTTCGCCAATGGCGCACCCAGAGGCAGTCCTCCCAACGGAAGTACCCCGGGCAGCGGTGCCTCCCCGGTCGAGGTAACGGCTTCGCCGTTTTGTCGAAAATCCAACAAGGTTCTACTCTCGTAGCTGAAGCCATTGGCCGTTTCCACCTTACCGTCGAGCAGGTGGGCCACGAAGTTGTCGTCTAGTGGGACCGGCAAGGTTACCGTTGCTGCTGCGGGTAGCTCCAACTGCCAGATCAGAATCGGGCTCTAGGTTTTCGCAGGCCCCTGTAGTTCGTTGAAGGTACAGGATACAGGAAAAGTAGCAGTAGCAGGGTGAGATGGGCAGATTAGCGCGCTTTGCCTTAGACCCTTTTCTGCCCCTGCGGCCGCGCCTAAAACTCCTTGCAAAAAACATTGCGCGGTTTTAATAAAACTCGTACCTTTGCGCGGCTTTTGAAGGTTGACCCTGGAAAAAGTGGGGAATGGCTGCCCCCGAAGCAGCCTAGGTTTTTAACCATATAAAATTTCACATCCCTATGATGATGGATGATGACAAGGACCCAGCCGTAGACGGCGGGACCGAAGATGCTCCCGTGACTGATTCAGCACCGGAGACCCCCGAAACAAAAATTGAAGAAACTGTTGCTGAAGCAACCGAAACTCCCGCTGAGGTAGTAGAGGAAGTTGTTGCCGTAGTGGAAGAAACCGTTGCTGAAGTAACCGAAACTGCTGAAGCAGTAGTCGAGGAAGCTGCTGCCGACGAGGCTACTGACGACGACGACGACGACGAGGAAGAAGTTTCTACTGCAAAGGTTATCCGCAAAGAAGCTACCAAGGTTGCCGTTCTCCTTACCGAAGAAGTTAAGGAAGAAGGCGTTGAAATCGAAGAAGAAGACATG
>JBLHRW010000004.1:0-37074 GCA_047626445.1 Neolewinella sp. | reverse complement strand
AACGGGTCGGCCATGCGCGTCAGTCCCGTCGGTTGGTTGTTCAATGACCTGGAAACAGTGCTGGCCGAAGCGAAGAAATCAGCGATGCCCACGCACGGTCATCCTGAAGGGGTAAAGGGAGCCCAAGCTATTGCCGCCAGTATCCTCCTGGCCCGGAAGGGCGGTGGGAAGGAAGACATCCGTCAATATGTCACCGAAACTTTTGGCTATAACCTCCGGCGCACGGTAGAAGATATTCGTCCGGATTATAAATTCGACGTTAGCTGTGCCGGCTCCGTCCCCGAGGCCATCATCGCTTTCCTTGATTCCAAAGACTTGCTGGACAGCATCCGCCTCGCCGTCTCCCTCGGCGGAGATACGGATACCCAGGCAGCAATGGCGGGCAGCATCAGCGAGGCTTTTTACGGTCCGGTACCGTCGGCCGTAGAAGACGTGATGAATGCGTTCTTACCTAATGAATTTATTGATGTGGTGGGCGCGTTTGAGCGGGCGCTGCAGGTGGGATAAGCCTGTTCCATAGCCTCTAGGCTGCTGCGCAGCTTTTGGGTTCTCACAGTGGGTAGCACAGTGGGAGGTACGGAGGGAGGTACGGAGGTAACACAGAGTTCCCGTCGTGGAAAAGAGAATTTTAGTGAAAAACCACCTTAAAGCTGGTGCACGATGCTAACACCAATCAGCCGACGACCAATGCTGCTAGTCGCGTAGCGGCGCCACCAGAGTTGCCTGGGACAAGGAGGCACGACGCAGTCGCAGGTAACGAGCGGGGGCCAGGTCAATTTAACGACGCGAAGCGTCGTGTCACAAGAGCTATTTCAGCGTAAAGCTCATCGTCTCGGCCCGCTGATTCCCCACATTCCCAGGACATCGGTATATGATCTCATCAAAGATGTACCGGTCACCTGGCTGCGCATCGCTTATTAATCCTGCTACTTGGGGTTCCCAATTACCACCACTATTGGGGATAACCTCCGCCCGATGATCTGGGGAAATCCTAATGATTTCGTAGCTGATAACCGAGCACTTAGGAACGCCGTATAAATATCGTAACCTTTAACCATCATGTAAATTCCTTTTTGTGCCTTGAAAACAATAGCAGAAATAAGGCCACTTATTTTCAATCCTATTTGGGCTACCCCATCAAGCTTTTGGTATAAAAATTATACTGCTACTGACGGTCTGCTAGCTGAATGGTAATACTGACGATACCGACCTCCTCCGGATGTATCGTAAACATGCCTCCGGCTTTCTCAATCTTAAGGGACGCCGATTGCCTTCAAACCTCCTTTTGCACCTGCGGCCGCGCCCAGAAAAACATATTACCCCGGAAGCTGCCCCAGCAAATGATCCACCAACCCCGCCCCCAGTCGGGCCGTATGCCCATCGATGTCATAGGTAGGATTCATTTCCGCCAGATCAACGGAGACAACCTTACCCGAGGCCATCAGGTAATCCAATACTGCCATCACGAAGGCAGGGCTGAACCCCAGCGGCGAGGGCGCACTCACGCCCGGCGCGTAGGCCGAAGAGAACCCGTCGAGATCAATGCTCAGGTACACCTGGTCGTTCCGATCAAAGAACCGGTCCAAACATTGGATAATGGTAGGTAACTGGTAAGTCCGGCAATGCTGCGCCAGCATATACTCCACGCCGTTTTCCGCAGCGATGGCAAACAGTTCTTTGGTATTTGCCGGCTGTTGAATGCCCAGTACCAGGTAATCCACCAGGTCTTCCTGTAGGATCTGGTTAAACGGTGTTCCGGAGTTCGGCAGCCCGGTTACCGGCCGCAGGTCAAAATGTGCGTCGAAGTTGATGATGCCAATTTTTTGTTCTCCCGCTGCTGCCCGGACGCCCCGGTAATGCCCGTAGGCCAGGTCATGCCCGCCGCCAAGCACGATGGGCATTCCGCCGGCTTCGATGACCGCAGCCACCATCAGCGCCAGTTGCTGCTGGGCGGCTTCCATGTCTTCGCCGACACACAGGACGTCGCCGTAATCCGTAATGGTTTTACCGTCGTGGTGAAAGGCGAGGCGGGCCATCCGCTCCCGCAGGACTGCAGGCCCAGCGGCCGCCCCAAGGCGGCCCTGATTGCGCCGGACCCCTTCCTCACAGGCATAGCCGATAATCCCGACGCCGCCGCTGGCGGGGCCTTCGCTCCAATCTTGCAATACCACGTGCTGGTACCAGTATTGCGCGCCTTGAGTTGCGGTAGTCATCCGCCCTTTCCAGTTGCCCTGGCTGGGCGGGCGGTAAGCTGCGGTTAGATGACCGGGGATCCATTTTTCCATACCTGGTGGGGTTTTAGTTGGCCCTGATGATAAAGTATTTCGCGGTAATCGCCGGTAGGGAAGGCGACAAGGTCTGCCCGCCCACCAGACACCAGCCGGCCCCGGTCGTTAAGGCCAAGCGCCGCTGCCGCCCGGAAGGTAATACCGGCAAAGACTTCGGTGGCGCTGAGTTTCTCGAAGGTGCCAAGTATGGCAGCCTGGGTAAGCAGGTCGCCCATGGGCGCGGAACCGGGGTTCCAGTCGGAGGCGATGGCTACAGAAGCGCCCTGATCGAGTAAGCGACGGGCAGGCGTAAACGCACAGCCCAGGCCCAGGGAGGCGCCAGGCAGCGCCACCGCTATCGTGTCGCTCAGGGCCAGGGCCTCGATTTCGGCGGCACCCGATGCTTCGAGGTGATCAACGCTCAGGGCACCTACGTCGACGGCCAGTTGACTGCCACCGGTAGTGAACTGGTCCCCGTGTACCGTGAGTTGAAAACCACGGTTTTTCAACTCCTCCAGGAATGGCCGGCTATTAGGAACGGTAAAGGTGCCCTCTTCCACGAAAATATCGAAGCGGCGGGCCAGCTTCTCTTCCTTCACTACGGGGGCAAGCTCTTCCAGGATGGTTTTCAACCAGGCTTCCTCAGAGTCCATTTCAGGAGGAATCACGTGGGCTGCCAGGCAGGTGGCTACCACATCAGCCGCGTGGGCGTCTCCGGTTTGGCGGATGATGCGGAGCATCCGCAGTTCGTCTTCTACCGTCAGGCCGTAACCGCTTTTCACTTCTACGGTGGTCACCCCGTTGCGGAGGTGGCGGTCGAGGCGCGCGGCCAGGGAACTACTCAACTCGGCGTAGGTGGCGGCGCGGGTGTGGCGAACGGTTTCTTTGATGCCGCCGCCGGCGCCGGCGATCTCCTGGTAGGTCTTGCCACCGTTGCGGGCGGCGTAGTCCCGTGCGCGACTGCCGGCAAAGCAGAGGTGCGTATGGCAATCGATCAGGCCAGGTAACCCGACGGCTGGTTCGGTGAGCTCTTCTACGTTCAGCCCTGAGCCGACGTAAGCACCGTACAGCTCATGGAAACGACCAACGGCCACCACCTTGCCGTCAGAAACGAGGATTCCGCCGTTAGTAATGATGTCGAGTTGCTCGTCCTGTAATGCTCCCCGAACGGAGAGACGGGCGAGGGGGAGGAGTTGGGTGAAGGGTCCGATTAGAGTGGGCATGGGGGAATTTACAACTAAGGATTTACAATTTGATATTTCAACCAACCGGAGCTACCCGTGTAGCCTCCGCTTATTGGACCGCAGCAATTAATTATCGGGTTCTTAACCCGCCGAGGTAGCGCCTCCGAGCCGTCCGACCGCCTACGGCAAGCAAGAGGGGAGACTCCCGTCGGACGGCTACGCGTCAAGGCCGGAGGCCTTGCGACGTGGGCCGTCGGGCGGGTTGTTGATCAACCTATAACCTAATTAGCCGAACAGCTCATTTCCCCCCAAAGTTAAGCCCCTCCAACAAACCATCATCCACCAGCTCTCCCCGCGTCACCGTTAACCCTGGTGTTCGTGCCATTTCCCGATCGATGGCGAAGCGGGCCTCAGGGTTCCGCGCCCAGCTGCGCCGGGCAATGCCGTTGTTGACGTCGAAGAAGAGCATGTTCCGCAGCTTGCGGTCTGTCTCCACCGAACCATCCAGCAGCATACCGAAACCGCCGTTGATGACTTCACCCCAACCCACACCACCGCCGTTGTGGATACTGACCCAACCGGCACCCCGGAAGCTGTCGCCGATGACGTTGTGGATGGCCATATCGGCCGTAAACTGGCTACCGTCGTAAATATTGCTCGTCTCGCGGTAAGGCGAGTCGGTGCCGGAGACATCGTGGTGGTCCCGGCCGAGAACCACCGGACCGATCTTCCCGGCGGCGATGGCGTCGTTGAAGGCGGAAGCAATTTTCATCCGCCCCAGTGCATCGGCGTACAGGATGCGGGCCTGGGAGCCGACAACAAGGCGATTCGCCTTGGCGTCTTTGATCCAGGTGATGTTGTCTTGCATCTGTTGGGCGATTTCCGGCGGCGCTTCGGCCAGGAGGCCTTCGAGTACGCCCTGTGCGATCAGGTCGGTGGCGTCGAGGTCTTCCGACTTACCGGAGGCACAGACCCAGCGGAAGGGGCCAAAGCCATAGTCGAAGCACATCGGGCCCAGGATGTCTTGCACGTAGGAAGAATAGCGGAACGATTCGCCATCTTCCGTCATCACGTCGGCACCGGCGCGCGAGCATTCCAGCAGGAAGGCATTGCCGTAATCAAAAAAGTAGGTGCCCCGTTCGGCGTGGGCGTTGACGGCTTTGGCGTGCCGCTGGAGGGAAAGCTCTACGGCAGTTTTAAAAATTTCCGGCTCCGCAGCCAGTAGGTTGTTGGCTGCTTCGAAAGTCGTTCCAACGGGGTAATACCCTCCGGACCAGGGGTTGTGCAACGACGTCTGATCGGAGCCGATGTGGATAAAAATGTCCTCCTGATGGAAGCATTCCCACACGTCAACCACGTTACCGATGTAGGCGATGGACACTGCTTTTTCAGCTTTTATTGCCTCCTGCGTCCGCGCCACTAAATCAGGCAAATTATCCACTAATATATCTACCCAACCTTGTTCGTGGCGCTTCCGCGCAGCCACCGGATTTACTTCAGCACATACCGTGATGCACCCGGCGATGTTCCCGGCCTTGGGTTGCGCACCCGACATGCCGCCGAGGCCCGCCGTGAGGAAAACCTTCCCTTTTGGGTCGACGCCAATCTTACGAAAGGCATTCATTACCGTGATGGTCGTACCGTGCACGATGCCCTGCGGACCGATGTACATGTACGAACCTGCAGTCATCTGCCCGTACTGCGTTACGCCCAGGGCATTGCCGCGTTCCAGGTCATCCGGGCTACTGTAGTTCGGGATCACCATCCCGTTGGTCACCACCACCCTGGGGGCATCTGCCGTGGAAGGGAAAAGGCCCATTGGGTGGCCGGAGTACATGTGCAGCGTCTGCTCATCGGTCATGGTGGCCAGGTACTTCATCGTGAGGCAGTACTGCGCCCAGTTTTGAAACACCGCCCCATTGCCACCGTAAGTGATCAATTCGTGGGGGTGCTGGGCCACCGCGGGGTCCAGGTTATTCTGGATCATCAGCATGATGGCCGCCGCCGTTTTTGATTTGGCCGGATAGGCTTCCAGCGGGCGGGCATACATATCGTAATCTGGCCGATAGCGGTACATGTAAATCCGGCCATAGTCTTTCAATTCCTTCAGAAATTCAGGCGCGAGCGCAGGATGCAAGGAAGGGTCGAAATAGCGAAGTGCGTTTCTCAGCGCAAGTTTTTTCTCCGCCGGCGAAAGGATGTCCTTACGGCGGGGAGCGTGCGAAACGTTTGAATCCAACACTTTTACTTCTGGCAAACAGGTTGGAATTCCTTCGAGGATGGATTTAACGAAAAGCGTGTTCTTCGAAACGTCCGTGTTCATATATGAGAAGTTAAAAGTCAGGTTATTAAACCTAAAAGTTTCTAAAACGGTGACAATGGTCATTCAAGTGGCCGCAAATCAATTTACTTGCCCACATTTTATTTTTCGTCAAAAAGCGCATCGTGCGCGCTAAGCTGTTCAGGCCGATGCGCTTTGACGATGTTTAGTAAGCCCCTGCCTTTGATGATCTCCTCAGCAGCGAGCAGGTCTTTTCCGTAGATCCGATCCTCGGCGGCAAAAGGTATTTTTTCACGGATGTACTTATGTACGGCTTCCAGCGTCGGACTCGATTTCAGGGGGCGGTGAAAATCAAACGCCTGGGCGGCGCAGAATAGTTCCACCGCAAGGATCCGAGCCAGGTTTCCACACACCTGCAGGGCTTTCCTTCCGGAGATGGAGCCCATGCTTACGTGGTCCTCCTGCCCCAGCGAGGTCGGGATGCTATCAGCCGAAGCCGGAAAGCAGAGCCCCTTGTTTTCACTCACCATAGCAGCAGCGGTGTACTGTACGATCATCAGCCCGGAGTGCAGGCCCGTATCTTTTACCAATAAGCGGGGAACGGAGCCCGGTATGCCGTGCAGGGAGAAATAGCTGCGGCGGTCGGAAATACTGCCGACCTCGTGGGCGGCCAGGCAGGCGTAATCGAGCGGCAAGGCCAGTGGCTGGCCGTGGAAGCTACCGGCGCTAATGATCAACTCATCGTTGATGACGACGGGGTTGTCGGTCACCGAATTCAACTCGATTTCAACGGCTTCTTTCAGGTGGAGCCAGGCAGCCCGGGAGGCCCCGTGGACTTGCGGCGCGCAGCGCAGCGAGTAGGGATCCTGCACCCGGTCGCAATTAGCGTGCGAGGTATTGATGTCGGACCCTTTCAGAAAGTGGGCGATCCGGGCAGCGACGTGGACGTTGCCAGGAAACGGCCGCGTAGCGTGCAGGGCCGGATGAAACGGCATTGCCGAGCCCAGTAGTCCTTCGATCATCAATGCCGCGATGAGGTCGGCTTGATCGAGTAGGCTTTGTAGCTCATCCACCAGCTTAACGCCGTGTGCCAGGATAAACTGCGTTCCATTGATGAGCGCCAGCCCCGCTTTGGGATGGAGGGTAAGTGGCGCCATTCCGAAAGCTTTGAGCAAAGGTCCGGTAGGTTGCCGTTTTCCTTTATAGACCACTTCCCCTTCGCCAAGCAGCGGCAGGAACAAGTGAGATAACGGGGCGAGGTCGCCCGAAGCGCCCACCGATCCTTGCTCTGGCACAATGGGAATAATGTCCTCGCTGATGTGCCACAGGATTCGTTCGATCACCTGCGTCGAAATTCCGGAGAACCCCTTCGCCAGGGCGTGCACTTTGAGGATCATCATCAACTTCGCCAACTCCGTTTCAATGGGAGCGCCCATGCCTACGCTGTGGCTGAGCAAGAGGTTACGCTGTAGTTCCGCCGTTTGCGTACTGTCGATCCTGGTATTGCAAAGAGGGCCGAAACCGGTATTAATGCCGTAAGCAGCGGCTTCCCCCTTGCTCACCTTCAGCACAATAGCATGGGCAGCTTCTACCCTTTCCCTTACCTCGGGGGTAAAGGTGGTGGTCAATTGCCCACGGGCGATGGACAGCGCTTTGCTTGATGTGAGGTGGTCTTGGCCGTATTTAAACATGGGGATAAAATTCAGAAAGTGTCGTAAAAGCGCTAGACATCACTCGTCTGGTGGGCTGCGCAAGTCTCGGCGGACGTAGGCTGTCCAGTATTTTTCGGCTCGTCAGCCGAGCACGAAGTACTGCGAAGCGCATCTTTTTCATCGCCTGGCGTAGCCAGTGATGAAAAGTTCGGCTGACGACTTGGGTACCTTTCCTCGTCGCAAAATACTGAACACCCTACGGTGGACGAGTTAAGACCACCACCAACACAAAGAACCAACAAGTTTGATTACCCAGTAAGACCAAATATGCTTATATTGATGCCTGTGAGTAATCAAATAGAACTTCGCCACCTTCGTTATTTTCTCGCCGTAGCAGAAGAACTTCACTTCCGTAAAGCAGCGGAACGCCTCTATATTTCACAGCCAGGGCTCAGTCGGCAAATAAAACAGCTGGAAGCGGAGCTGGGCTACTCCCTCTTCAGGCGCAATAACCGAACGGTCGCACTGACTCCGGCTGGCAGGTACCTGCACACGGAGGTAAGCAAGCTGCTACATCAGTTGGATGGAGCCTTACAACACGCCCGGCTATTACACGAAGGGATGGAAGGCAGGCTAAATTTCGGCTACGTTGGTTCTGCCATGCAGAACATCATCCCCGAATTACTAGTCCGTTTTCGGGCTGATTACCCCAACATTAAGTATGGGCTGGAAGCACTGGACAATCAGCAGCAGATTGATCGGTTACTGGCCCGAGACATCGACATTGGCTTCGTCCGTTTGGAGCGCATCCCTCCGGAACTGAACAGCCATGTGGTCTTCGAAGACACTTTTTCGCTGGTATTGCCACTGGAGCATCCTATTTCTGCGCATAATTTCACCTCCCTTGCGCAGCTGCAAAGCGAGCCGTTCATCCTCTTCGACCCCGCCTACAGCCTTCCGTACTACGAGAACGTGATGGAATTATTTGACGATGCGGGCTTCTCCCCCCAGGTATCCCACCGAACGGTCCACGCTACGACCATCTATCGGTTGGTAGAGAATGGTTTTGGCCTCTCCGTCGTTCCCACTTCTTTACAAATGGGCTACCAGTTGGGAGTAAAATTCATTGAGTTGACGAACATTCCGCAGCGCACGACGCTTTCGGCGATTTGGCGAGCGGATAATGAGAACCCGGCGCTGGAGAATTTCGTCCGGCTGTTTAGTTAGTCAAGTAGTCAGAGTTTCAGGTAGTCAGAGCGTGCTATCGCATGGAATATGCTCGCTGCGCTCGCTCACCATAGAATCACAATGAAGGAGCCGGCATAAATTTCCTTACTGATCGGCGGAGAAAATTGAGTGGCCACACTGCGTTCATCCCATTTCAGTCAAGTAACGCTATCTTCCTTCCATCATTTACCTATCCGCCGAGACCATCGGCCACCAGTGGCTAACGGGTTTTGCCCCTATTGGGACCGAAGGTACCCTGGCACCACTCGGATTCCGTGCCGGTGCTATTGCCATCTTCAGCGGATTCCTCGCCCTGGGAATTATGTGGTACCTGTGTTACTTCCTCTATCGGAAGAAGATATTCTTTAAGGTATAGCTTAAGCGCCCCCGGCTACTTAACCGCCCCAGCGCCCAAATACGCCCGCAGGTCTTCTACCTGCAAATCAGACATCCGTTCCTTGGTATAATGCGGCATGTAGGCTTTCTTGCCCGGGATCGGGCTTGTTCCGTAACGAACTACCTGATAAGTAGAATAGCGGGTGTAGCGCGGGAAGTGCTTGGTCATGAAGTTGTAATGGTCTACGCCTTCTCCTAGTTCGAAGAAACTGTAGCGCTGCCTTTCGTGGCAATGCAGGCAGGCCCGTTTGTAAATTACGGCCCCATTTTCCGGCTTAGGCGTAGCGACTATGGGGAAGCCGGCTTTCCTGTCTTGGGGCGGTAAAACAAAAGTCGCGGGACTGGCCAGCAGGTAATTCGCCTTCAGCTCGGTGATGATCCCTTTCCGGCTGGTGTCTTTATTGGTAATGCCCCGATTGATCCGCTCAATCGTCGGTGCCGTATCCGGCAAATCACTCAGCTTGAGGCCAATCGTATGCAGGTAGGCCACTACAGATTCCATCTCCACATCACCCAACGCTTCGCCCTGGGCACACTCTGTGGCGCACAGTTGGATGGCGCCTCGCAGATCACGGCTGGCGTATTTCACCAGGTCACCATATTTTTTTTCGTAGTCACCGTTGTAGTAAGACTCCCGGTTGACGACCCCCCACAGGGTTGTACCGGGCAAAAAAGGCAGGCCATTCGCCTCGGCATAAGCCAGGCGGGCCGTTGGGTCCGCCTCCGTGAGGACCGGATCTTCCCGGACTACGTTGTGGCAGGTGGTACACTTAAAGTGCGCCGACTGTTGGCCACCGGCGGAGAGTTCTCCTTCATTGACGAGGCGCCGCCCTAATTCGGCAGAGGCACCGTTAACTGGGCGGACCATTACGTCGGCGCGCGCCGGCGCGCCGAGCGACCGGATGACGTCGTAGAGGGAAGTATCGGAATCCACCACTGGTAATACCTCTGGCCGGCCGGTTAGGGCCAACAGGGAGAAAAGGAAAACAGGTAATAAATATTTCATGGACTTAGATTACGAATACAACGTGATAAACGATTTTTTTCAGGCTTAGTTCTTTATAAAAACTAAGGCAGTACTGGCCGCAGGCCCACGAGCGCCAGCGAGCATCGGACAAAGCCTACCTACTATCAAACTACCCACTACGAACTAATATCCCACTTCCGCCGCCGCAGCCTCATCCAGGAACCACCGCAACTTCCCGCTAGTCGGTTTGATGTGCGCAACGGGGAATCCTAACGCGCCATGCTCTTCGTTGACAATCTGCGCCACGCGCAGGGTTTTACCGTTACCGGTGATCAGAAAAACGACTTCGTCGGAGGCATTGAGCACTGGCCCGGTCATGGTCACCCGCTGCTGGCCGCTATCCGGATGCAGCGCTACGGCACATACCCGTGGATCGGTGAGTAATTCGTCCATGTTCGACGGAAAGATGGAGGCCGTGTGTCCGTCGCCTCCCATACCGAGCATATTGAGATCGAGGATGGGCCACCCTTCCGGTGTGGTGGGCATCAGCTGGGTCATCAGTTCTCCGTAAGCGATCGCTGCGTCCTCGGGGGCAAGGCTCGTATTCACGGCGTGTACCTGGTTATGAACTACGGGGACGTGGTCAAACAATAGGCGTTTCACCTCACCATAGTTGCTTTCTGGGTCATCGTGCGGCACGCAGCGTTCGTCTCCCCAGAAGAAATGGATGCGCTCCCAGTCGATCTTATCACGGTACTCCTTCGCCAATAGTTTGAACAGGAGTTTCGGCGTACTGCCGCCGGAAAGTGCCCAGAAAAAAGGGCCGGTTTTTTTCTCGGCCAGCCTTTTTACCAGGTGGTCGGCGAAGGCGCGGGCTACGGCGGGGCCGTCAACGAAGACGTGAAGATCGGGAGTGGTCATGGGCTGAATAATTTAATTGCCAGCCAAATTACGCTGAAATTGGTTCATCAGGCGCGGCCGCAGGTGCAAAGAAAAGGATTTGAGCAGCAATGGTGGAGCGTATCGTTGCGTCTTTCAACAATGAATCTTGTAGGGAGGTGCTGTCGTTCGATATTTTTTTATTCCGATGTAGTCGGACAAATAATTGTCGGATGGTGTGTATAACTAATTTCACAACCTGAAATTTTTCCACACGGACGCCCGCGAGACCCTTAGCCCTTTACTGCTACGCAGTTTCAGGGCACGGGACGCCACGGGGTCCTCGACTGGTCTAGGCCCCCGTAGCGTCGAACAACCTCCGAAGCGAAGAGAGGAGTTTACACTGTACTAGTACGCCACTTTATCCACAAAACAGTATCTTGGGATAGATATACCCGATTAACATGGACAACCCCTATTTACGTACCGGACTTTTCTTGGCGGTTTTATTTACGGCGCTCGCTATTGTGTTGCAACCTGGCCCTCGTTGCATGTTTTATGAACTGACCCCAACAGATACCGGGGACCTTCACGTTTACGAAATGTGGGAAATGACAAACTACAACGATCGCCCCAACATCGAGCTACCTGCCTTTCCCTGCTGCCTCGATCCTGATTATAAGAAACGTAGCCGTTGCGGAAGGATTCAATTAAATCGCTACCTGAACGAGCACCTGAACAAAAGAATCATCTCCAACAAAAAAGGACGGGTTAAAATAGCCTACACCATCGATGTACACGGCAAAATGTCGGAGGCAGAACTGACCAACGATGCCGACCCCGTTTTAGCAGGGGAGACCATGCGCCTCGTCGGGTTGATGCAGGGCCAGAACCTGCGCTGGTACCCGGGTAAGGTAGACGGAAAATTGGCGAAGATGACCGTCTTATTGCAAGTCTCCTACGGCCTTCGTTGTGAGCGTTGCTGGGGGCTGGATGAAGAAATGGCGATGACTTGGGTACCTGAGCTGTATTAGCCGGATTTCTAAGCCCGCAACAGCCCTTGCAGTACCACCGCCTGATTGTGTTCGGTATCCCTGGCTCCATAAAGGGCGTTACTTTATTCTTCTTTGCCTCCTCCTGGATTTCCGCCAAAGCCTCAACTTTTTCCTTGAGTTCCTCCCGATACCGGCTGGCGAATTCTGCAAATTTTTCTGGGTCGTGGTCAAACCATTTTCTGAGTTCCTTGGAGGGGGCAACCTCCTTAATCCATTGATCCAGCTTCGCTTTTTCCTTACTTACTCCTCTGGGCCAAATCCGGTCCACTAAGATCCGGTAACCATCGTCTGCTGACGGGGCTTCGTAAATTCGTTTGATGTCGATTTCATTCATGGAAATACCTTTTGGCAAATCTATAGTCAGCTACTCGCCGCCAAAGGCTCTTAATTATTCATCTGACAAGCCCTAAGATAGCTATCCGAGACGATGTCCTTACCTCCCTAATTTCCGGTAAACGACCAATCATCGTTTAAACCCTCCACCCGCTAGCACGTTTTCCATCTTTAATACCCTCCCGCCGGCCGTTCCAAACGATGGTTCTTATCCGGCGTGCGGGGCCGGAGGCACCAACACTCCGGATAAGAATCATTGATTATACCTATGCTTGCCAAACGTATCATCCCCTGCCTCGACATCAAAGACGGACGTACCGTTAAAGGTGTCAACTTCGTCAACCTCCGCGACGCTGGTGACCCCGTAGAGCTCGGTGCGAAGTACTCCCTCGCCGGAGCTGACGAGTTGGTATTTCTTGACATTACCGCTACCCACGAACGCCGTAAGACGCTCGCCGACCTGGCGCGCGACATCGCCAGTCACCTCAACATCCCCTTCACCATCGGTGGCGGCATCAAACACATCGACGACGTCGACATATTGCTCAATGCTGGTGCCGACAAGGTCAGCATCAACTCGGCGGCTGTCCGCCGCCCGGAGCTGATCGATGAGCTGGCCTACGCCTTCGGCAACCAATTCGTCGTGGTCGCCATCGACGCCAAGAACGTGGGTGGAGAATGGTTCGTTCACCTCAATGGCGGTCGGATCAAAACCGAGCACAAGCTGTTCGACTGGGCCAAAGAGGCCCAGGAACGGGGTGCCGGCGAAATCCTCTTCACCAGCATGGACCACGACGGGACCAAGGCTGGCTTCGCCAACGCAGCGTTGGCTGAAATGAGCGACCTGCTCAGTATACCCATCATCGCCAGCGGCGGTGCGGGTAATAAAGAACACTTCGCTGAAGTATTCACCACCGGTAAGGCCGACGCGGGCCTCGCCGCCAGCATCTTCCACTTCGGGGAAGTGGGAATTAAGGAGTTGAAGGATTATTTGGCGGAACAAAAGATTCCGGTGCGGCCGGTGTGAATTTAACGAGGTTATTAAAAAGACCTGGAGGGTCGACCGGCTTAGCCAGAGGATTCATCCCCTCGTTTTCGTTAGTAAACCCTGCTCCCAAAAACCAATCATTGCACCAGCGGCCCCGCCCAAAACCCTACATAATCATACTAGCCGCTCCACCAATCATGGCAAGAACGAACATCAGCGCATACAAGCTAAGCACGATGGCCAGAAGAATGCCCATGAATTTAAACATGCTCTTAAGGGAAGTAAAGGCATCGCTCGCCGCCACTGAGTTACCACCGTCGGCCGCCTTAATGGCATTGGTGGAGAACTTGTAAAGCATAACGATGGGATAGATGTAGAGCGCAAAGATCGCCGCGTAAATTACGAGGATGAAGGTTCCGCCCGCTGCGCCCATGCCCTCCAATTCGGGGCCTAAGGCGGCCAATATCACGCCGCCGAAAGAAAGCATCCCCAGTACCATGAGGCCGATAGATACTAGAGTTACGATGGCAATGAAGCGGCCCCACTTCCCCGCAGTGCGGAGATTACTGAGGTCAGTGGAGGAAAGCTGGACGCCATTGGTGGCCAACCCACTGTCGATGGTTCCGTAATCGTCTGTCATATCAATTTAGGTTTAAGTAATTTTGTGCCCTAAAATAATAAAAAATGCAATTCTTTCCAAATCAGCTTAAAGACCTGGACTTTCAGAAGAATGACGACGGCCTCCTCCCCGCCATCATCCAAGATGCCGACACCCGCGTCGTCCTCATGCAAGGTTACATGAACCGGAAAGCCTTGGACAAAACCCTGGAAACGGATAAAGTCACCTTCTTCAGTCGTTCCAAACAACGCCTGTGGACGAAGGGGGAAAGCAGTAAAAACTACCTCCACCTCGTCAGCATTGCCGCCGACTGCGACCACGACAGCCTCCTGATCCAGGCCCGCCCCGATGGTCCCACCTGCCATACCGGCACCGATACCTGCTGGGGCGAAGCCAACCAGGGAGAATTTCTCGACCACCTCGAACGTACCATCCAGCATCGGCGGGACAACCCGAGTGAAAAAAGCTACACCAGCCAACTGCTGGCCCGCGGTATTAATAAGGTCGCCCAGAAAGTAGGAGAAGAAGCCGTTGAGCTCGTCATCGAAGCGAAAGATGACGACCGGGACCTCTTCCTCGGCGAAGCCGCTGACTTGATGTACCACTACGTCGTGCTACTAGCCGCGAAGGGTTATTCGCTGGAAGATGTTCGGGAGGTGCTCCGCTCACGACATAAATAGGAGGTAGGGAGGTAGGAGCTAGGGAACTAGAAATTAGGCTACCGCACGAACGAAGTGAGCACCTCCTTGCGGTAGCACTAGTTTCTAGCTCCTAGACTGCAACCTTCGACGGTAGTAAAAGCGTTACGTGTAAGTAATAAAAATCTCCCCCACTATGACGCTAGAAGAGCGCATCACCGCCGACCTGAAAACGGCCATGAAGGCAAAAGACAAAGTAAGCCTGCGCGGTATCCGCGCCGTCAAGAATGCCATCATGCTGCAGAAGACGGATGGTTCGGGTACTACCCTGGACGAAGCTGGCGAAATCTCTTTACTGCAGAAGCTGGTCAAGAGCCGGCAAGACAGTCTCGAC
Source organism: Neolewinella sp. (assembly GCA_047626445.1). GTDB lineage: Bacteria > Bacteroidota > Bacteroidia > Chitinophagales > Saprospiraceae > Neolewinella. The sequence continues at coordinate 22,194 of JBLHRW010000004.1, read as the reverse complement.
ATTTACACCAAGCAAAACCGTGAGGACCTTGCAGTCACCGAACGCGAAGAAATCGAGGTCATCAGCAAATACCTCCCGGAGCAGTTATCGGAAGAGGGCCTCGCCGCCCTGGTGGAAGGCATCATCGCCAAAACCGGCGCCAGCTCCATGAAGGACATGGGTAGGGTAATGGGCATGGCTAATAAAGAAGCCGCCGGCCGCGCCGACGGTAAGACGATCTCCGCTATGGTGAAAGCTAAGCTGGGATAATTGGTTACCCAGCCTTCAGGCCGGGTAAATAAAAGGCCTTCAGGCGCAGCCTATTGGCCCGTTACCAATTAAACTTCGGAAGCCCGGTTCGCAGTTGTGAGCCGGGCTTTTGATATACCTGGGCAATTTTCTGCTCCCTTAGGGACGCCGTATAACCAAGACACGGACAAAATTTCCGCTTCAATGTCCAGCTACTTTTCCAGTCTGCGTAACCTCTTTAGGGAGAACCCTTACAAATATCTGCTCAGTTTCGCCTGGCGATATGCCGAAGGCATGCGCGGGAAGTATGTGCTCATTTACCTCATGTTTACTGGCGTGAATATTTTGGTATCGATCCCCCCCATTATCTATGGCCTGTACATCAATTTCCTGCAAAAAGGAGAAGGAGACCCAATGCAGGGAACGTTGATTTACGTGGCTATTTACCTTGCCATCACCCTTTCATTCTGGACCCTTCAGTGGCCGGCCCGTTTGCTAGAACGGCGTATGGCCTTCGATCTAAGTCAGCGGCTATTGATGGAGAGCTACGACAAAATCATCCACCTGCCCTTAGCCTGGCATCGTGAGCACCACAGTGGCGACACCATCAACCGGGCCCGAAAGGCCTACGAGGCGCTGAAAACATTCTTTGACTACGGTTTCGCCTATTTCCAGACAGTTGCTCGCATCCTAATTGCCATCGGGGCCATCATGTGGTTCTCTCCATTATTCGGCGCTATTGCAGCGGTGTTTGGAATTATTATTTTGCTAACGGTGCTGGCCTTCGACGAGCCAATCATCAGGGCCAATATGGAAACCAATGATCGGGAAAACGAGCTCCAGGCCAGCCTGTCTGATAACCTCAGTAACATCATTACCGTTACCACCTTGCGACTGGGTCGCCGGACGGCCGAGATAATTCGTCGACGGGTAGGAAACATTTGGCCGCCATTTCTCCGCAATACCAAGATGAATGAAGCCAAGTGGTTTTCCGTTACGGTACTGTCAGGCCTGATGTACGCCGTATTGGTAACGGGCTACATCTACCTCAATTATATTCCGGGCGAAGTATTCCTGGTGGGTGGGCTGGTTACACTGGTTGGGTACATCACCCAGTTTACGAACATGCTCAGTGGTATGACTATGCAGTACAACCAGATCATCAAATTCCGATCTGACCTCGCGGCAATTGAGCCCATTTACACCGCTTACGACGAGCATGCGCCTCCCGTTGCCAACGGCCCCATCCGCCGGGAGTGGGAGAAGCTGCGTGTGGAGGGGCTGAACTTCCGTTATGCCGAGGATGGCGCCGGGATATTTGACGTGAGCCTGCAACTGGACCGGGGCAAACGCATTGCCCTGATTGGCCCCAGCGGCAGTGGAAAAACAACAACCTTATACACCCTGCGCGGGCTGTACCCCCCGGAGGAAATGCGCCTGCTATTTAATCAACCTTTGTCTGCACCCGTACTTCGGCAGGCTCAGCAAGGTCCGACCCCGCCCGAATCCCCCGCTCAACTATTCGAGCAAACCACCCTAATTCCCCAGAGCCCGGAAATTTTTGAGGAGACCATCCGCAACAACCTCACCGTGGGCCTGGAACGCCAGCAGGAAGAGCTGGATCAGGCCATTCATATTTCTGTTTTAGAAGACGTCATCAACCAGGCAGATGAAGGCCTTGACACTTTCCTTGCCGAAGGCGGGGCGAACCTGAGTGGCGGACAGCGCCAGCGCCTCAGCATCGCCCGCGGCCTGCTCGCCGCCGACACCTCGACCCTGCTATTACTCGATGAGCCAACCAGCAGCCTGGACCCCCAAACGGAAATCCTGGTCTACGAGCGCCTTTTTGAGGCCTTCCCCGACAAAACCATCGTCTCCACCCTGCACCGCCTCCACCTGCTGCGCTTCTTCGATTATATCTACTACATGGAAGATGGGCGGGTGAAGGCAGAAGGCACGTTGGAGACATTGCTGAAGCAAAGCGAGGGGTTTCGGAAAATGTATAAGGAGCAAGTAGTCAAGTAGTGCGAACAAAGGGCTGGGGGCTACCCCGAGAAGAAAGCGAAGCTTTCTTAACTTGGCACCAAGTTAAACCAGTAGCTTTCTCGGAGCACAGCCCTTAGCCCTTATAATTGCCTTGACGAGTCAAGCATCTGGCAGACTGTCGAAGAGAACCCATTTATTTCAACAATTCATGGCCTCCGTGAGCCATTAAGTTATCCACGCGTTATCAAGGCGGTCTACTACCAGACCACAAGATTGCCAGACCACAAGACTACTATGGATTCTCTAACCCAAATCATTCTAGGCGCCGCAGTAGGCGAAGCTGTCCTCGGCCGAAAAGTCGGCAACCGCGCCATGCTTTGGGGAGGTATTTGTGGTACCCTGCCCGATCTCGACGTGTTTGCCAATGCGGTCAGCGACCCGATGAGCGCGCTGGCGTACCACCGGGCCTTTACCCACAGTTTGCCGTTTGCTTTCCTGGCGGCGCCGCTGGTGGGGCTGGCCCTGCACCGCTTTTATGGAGGGAAAGATGGGCCATTGGGGCGCTGGCTGGTCTGGCCGGTGCTGATGGCGGTGTTTTACCTCATGCTCACGGGCGGTAGTTACCTCATGCCGATCGAGGTGTACGAGATTCCGAAAATAACGGCGGCGATCACGGTGGCTTTTGCGCTGTTCTTTGTGGTCATCGGTGGCTTGCGCTGGCTGCGGGGTTTCCCGAAAAAAATGGAGAATGCGAATTGGTGGGGCTGGACACTACTGGCCTTCGGGGCCATCGTCACCCACCCGATCCTCGATTGTTTCACGGCCTACGGCACGCAATTGCTGCAGCCGTTTGCGAGTACGCGGGTGGCATGGAATACCATTTCTGTGGCAGATCCGATCTACACCCTACCGTTTCTACTGCTGCTCATTTGGGCGCGGACGCGGGTGCAGGAAAATGTTTGGAGGCGCAGGCTGAACGCTGCCGGCCTGGTGCTCTCTTCGATCTACCTCGCCCTGACCGTCGTCAATTACTTCAACGTCGAAGACGTCATGCACGATACCCTGGCGGCCGACGGCATTGAGGCGGAAGCCACCATTATCGGTCCCTCCATCCTCAACAACGTCCTCTGGTCAGGTACCGCCAAAGACGCCAACAAAGACCTTTACTACTTCAGCCAATACAGCCTCTTCGACGAGCAGCGCCGCTTCGAACCCTGGACGAAAATCCCGGGCAATCACGCCTGGATCGCCCCCTACGCCAACGACCGCGACGTGCGCATCATCCGTTGGTTTACCAAGGGTTACTACAATGTGATCCCGACAGACACCGCCGCTTACCTCCAGCTCGCCGACCTACGCTATGGCCTTATCGCCGATGATCCCAACGATCCCTCCAGCTACATCTTCGCCTGGCAGGTGGACACTACGGTGCACCCGGTCCGCGCCTGGCAGCGGAACGCCGGACCAGATGACGGGGTGGATATGGGCGGTTTGTTTTCGGATCTTTGGACGCGATTGAAGGGGATTTGAGGTTATCTTAGTTTACGCTCTTGCTGCCTAGTGGTCTATCAAGGTTCAATTTCCCGGTTAAGCACTGGTGGTTTTTCGTGACGGATTAGTACAGTGCAAACTAAGTTTGCATGCATTCAGGTTGCCTTGATTTCGCGCAGCGAATACACAATAGTTACCCTGGACGAAGTCCGGGGTAACGAACCCAAGGATTAACTTGACGACGCTCCGCGTCGTTAAAAAAAAAGGGTCCTTTCCGTTACCTGGGACTGCGTCGTTCCTCCTTGTCCCAGGCAACTCAAGTGCAGTCGCTACGCGACAAACCGAGACATTCAAAAACTTATTTTACACTGTACTAGGCGCTTAAAGTCTAGCTTAGGGACGCCGTAAAACCTTTCTTCGGGCCGGGAGGCCCTCTCCCCAATTGGCCTGCATAGCCGACCTTATGAGAAATTAAAATAAACGCATCATCCTGAAGCCCCATGACAAAAACACAAATAGCTAAAATACTATTGGCGGTCTCAACGACGGGGTCTATGAGTATGAAGGGATCGGGCTTCCCTTCTTTGGCGAACTGGGCCGCGTAGTTTTAGCTTAGGAACGGGCTAAAAAGAAAGGAAAACACCGTCACCCCCCAAAATACCCAGCTTAACCTCCTTATCTTACCAAGAGGTTAAAAAATTTGGACGGCTAGCCCTAATTTGCCTGTCCTAACGTTGACGTAGATGCGGCCGGAGCAAACATTCCGCCGGCAGCACGCTTTCTAACGTTGTCTGCAAAACCAACCAGTATGAAAAGATTTTCGCAAAAACTCTCTATCGCGTGCCTTGCCTTCGCGTCCCTTTTTCTCCTGCCCAACTGTGCCATAAACCCGGTGACGGGTAAGAAGCAATTGGCTTTCATGTCGGAAGAGAAAGAGATTGCCCTGGGAAAATCCTACGATCCCCAGGTAGTGGCCGAAATGGGTCAATACCAAAACCCGCCAATGGCGCAGTTCCTGAACGAGAAAGGTCAGGCCATGGCAGCCATATCAGAGCGGCCAAACCTTCCCTGGAAGTTCACCCTGATCGACTCACCGGTCGTAAACGCCTTCGCCGTTCCGGGTGGCTTCGTTTACTTCACCAGGGGCATTATGGCACACTTCAACAACGAAGCGCAGTTTGCCGGTGTACTCGGCCACGAGATCGGCCACGTAACGGCGCGCCACACCGTAGCGCAACAAGCGAAGCAAACCCTGGGCCAAATCGGCCTTATCGGTGGTATGATCCTCAGCCCCGAACTCGCCAACCAGGGCGAGAGCCTGATGCAGGGCATGGGCATGTTGTTCCTGAAGTTTGGCCGTGACGCCGAAAGCCAGTCGGACGAACTAGGGGTAAAATACTCTACCGCCATCGGCTACGATGCTAAAGAAATGGCTGGTTTTTTCGGTACGCTGGATCGCTTGACTGGCGGCGCTGAAAACCGGGTTCCTGAGTTCCAAAGTACCCACCCTGATCCGGCTAACCGCAAAGTTCGGGTAGGCCAGTTGGCACAGGCAGCTCAATCGGTAACGCCTGGCCGGAAATTCGAAATTGACCGCGACGGCTACCTCCGCATGATTGACGGCATGATCTATGGAGAAGACCCTGCCCAGGGCTTCGTGGAAAGCGGCAGCTTTTACCACCCGGAACTAAGGTTCCAATTCAGTATTCCCCGCAGTTGGAAATTACAGAACTCCCCCTCTGCCGTAATAATGGTGAGTAACGACCAGAAAGCACAGATGCAAATGAAGCTGGCGCAAGGTTCCGACCAGAAGGCGGCGGCTCAGGCTTTCGTAACGGAAACAAAGCTTGTTGTAGCGAGCCAGAGCGATCAGCCCATCAATGGCCTTGCTGCCACTACGGTATTAGGTGACATCGTGCAGCAATCCCAGGACGGTAGCCAATCGCAAACCATCCGGATAGTGGCTAGCTTCATCTCCTATGGCGGCAATACTTACATGATGCTTGGCCTGGCCATGGCGCAGGATTTCAATACCTACCAGCGGGAGATGGAAGGATCTATCGGTAGCTTCAACAAATTGACTGATCAGGAAAAGCTGAACCGCCAGCCGGAAAAGATCAAGATTATAACTAATTCCCGTAGCCAATCGCTGGGTCAGGCGCTGCAATCTCAGGGGGTTCCTGCTGATCGGATCAACGAATTCGCCATTTTGAACGGAATGGAGGTCAATGAAACGATCCCAGCAGGAATGCTTTACAAGTCGTTGTCTGGCGGAAAAATCCGGTAACTAATCTCTATTCACTACGAGCGTTCGGAATGATAAAAAACGCGCTAACCTTGCTTTCAGCAGGTTAGCGCGTTTTTTTTTGGCCCGAACACTCAAAGCGAAAAGCTAGCTTTCCCATACTTCGTACTCCGGAAGACTCCTGCCTCTTTTGCTCCTTAACCACGGCCCCCTGCACCTGCGCCCACGCCTGCTAAAATCAGTACTTTTCATCATAAATACACTAAGCTCTTTTTTCTTCGTTAATTTATACAATGGTTAATCAATCAAGATTCGGTCCATTTAGTCTGTTATTGACAATTCTGTCGAAACTTTATTCGTAAATTGGCCGCCTAAGCAAAAAGCAAGTATATCCTCACGGATTAAGATCGAAAAGCATGAAATTTAACTCACAGGGTGACGAAGAAGTTACCTACGACGCCATTGTCGTCGGAACGGGCATCAGTGGCGGCTGGGCCGCCATGGAGCTCGCCACCAAAGGGCTAAAGACCCTGGTCCTCGAAAAAGGTCGAATGGTTAAGCACGTAGTTGACTACGAAACCGCTAACCTGGACGATTGGGACTTACCCAACAGCAACCGGACGCCGCAGGACGAGATTGCCGAGCACTACCCCAAGCAAGGCCGGACGGGCTACACCATTCGGGAGTCCCACAAAAAGTGGTTCGTTAAGGATAGTGAGCACCCCTATGACGACGAAAAAGAACGCTTCGACTGGATGCGCGGTTACCACGTAGGTGGCCGCTCCATCATGTGGGGCCGGCACAGTTACCGCTGGAGCCAGATGGACTTTGAAGCCAACGCCCGCGACGGCCACGGTACCCCCTGGCCCATCGGCTATGACGACATTGAAAAATGGTACGACCACGTAGAGACCTTCGCTGGAATCAGCGGAGAACTGCTGGGGCTCCCACAACTTCCCGACGGTAAGTTCCTGCCCATGATGCCGCTGAACTGCGCCGAGGACCACCTCCGCAAAGGCGTAATGGACAAGATGGGACGTACCATCACGGCCGGCCGCGTAGCGCACCTGACGGCCTACGACCCTGCCGTGCACAAAGGCACCCGTGGTGCTTGCCAATACCGTAATCGCTGTATCCGGGGTTGTCCTTTCGGCGGCTACTTTAGTAGCCTCAGTTCCACACTCCCCGTTGCGCAGGCAACCGGTAACGTGACGCTGCGTCCGAACAGCTCGGTCTACAGCCTGATCATGGACAAGGACGCCGGCAAAGCCAAAGGTGTCCGGGTTCGCGATACCGAAACTGGAGAAGACCTTGAATTTTACGCCAAGGTGGTATTCCTCTGTGCTTCCGCTATTCCATCTGCGTTCATCGTTATGAATACGGAGCACGAAGAAGAAATGACCCTCGACGAAAGCGGCGAGCTGGGAGGAAACATTATGGACCACCACTTCCGGGTGGGCGCCAGGGGCAAACTGGACGAATACGGCGACAAGCACCACAAAGGCCGCAAGCCAAACGGTGTTTACATTCCCCGCTACCAGAACCTGGGAGACAAAGCCAGTACCAGCAAGGACTTCGTCCGCGGCTGGGGCTACCAGGGCGGCGGCAGTCGCACCAACTGGATGCGTGCCGTACGGGAGATGACCGTGAAGGTTGGCCCAGGCCTCAAAGAGGCCCTCGTAGCACCAGGGCCATGGCAAGTGGGTATGACCGCCTTCGCCGAGACCCTCCCTGACACCAATAACCGCATGACCATCAACCGCGACGTATTGGACAAGGACGGTATGCCAACCATCAGTTTCAATGCCAAGTGGGGTTCCAACGAGTACGCCATGGTAGAGCGCATGAAAACTGACGCCGCAGAAATGCTCGAAGCCGCCGGGTTCAAGGACGTAGACACCTACGACAACCACAGTTTTCCTGGCCTCGGCATTCACGAAATGGGCATGGCGCGCATGGGCTCCAGCAAGAGGAACAGTGTCGTCGACAAGCACAACCGCTTGTGGGCCGCCCCCAACGTTTACATGACCGACGGTGCATTCATGACCTCCGCTGCCTGCGTTAACCCATCCCTCACTTACATGGCCTTTACCGCCCGTGCCGCAGATCATGCGGTAAGGGAGCTGAAGAAAATGAACCTCTAAAAAGCCGCTTTTGGACCTCAAAGCGTCCCGCCAGAGACCTTTGAGCGTCCGAAATAGCTGAAAAAATAAAACAATGAAAAGAAGAGATATACTCCGCTATTCAGCCTACGCTGCGGGTTTTGCCGTAAGCGCGCCAATAGCCTCCGCTTTTTTTACCAGCTGTAAGTCCGATCCGGACATGAAGGACACGGGCTACGTGCCTGCGTTCTTCAGCGCAGCATCGTACGCCTACATCTCCAAGATGGCCGACACCATGCTACCTTCCGATGGCACCCCCGGTGCCCTGGATGTTGGCGTTCCGCAGATGATCGATAAGATGATCGGCGAAGTCTACAGTAAAGAAAATCAGGAGAAAACCCAAGAAGGGCTCACACTGCTGATGAAGAAGATGGACACCGACAACCCCGGTGGGTTCGCTGCGCTCGCTGATGATAAAGCACTGGCGTACCTACAGGCTCAAGACGAACGCTATAAGACTGCCAAAGCAGAAGTAACCATGTCTGGTGAAGACGTGCCAACAGAAGTGGCGGTAGAATCGGAGGAAGCAGATGCCAAAAGCGCCTACTTCACCCTTAAGTCGATGATCATTTCTTCCTTCTTCAATACGGAGGAAGTGGCGACCACCATGCTGGCTTATGATCCGGTTCCGGGCGAGTACATCCCTTGTGGAGACTTGCAGGAGCTTACTGGTGGTAAGGCCTGGGCGCTTTAAGCAAGTTATCGAGTTGTCAAGTTGTCGGGTTGTCGAAAACCTCGAGCCTTGACAACCCGACAACTTGACCAAGGCGCGGCCGCAGGTGCAGGGTAAGTTTTTAAATAGCAATGTTTAACCGACACGGCCCCTCCGGACACTGGAAGGGCCGTTGTCTGGTTAAGGCCTGTGGGCCAAAAATCAATCTTTATGAAATTCAATTCCAAAGGAAAAGAGGAAGTAACCTATGATGCCATCGTCGTAGGTTCTGGCATCAGTGGCGGCTACGCCGCCATGGAACTCTGCAAGAAGGGCTACAAAACCCTCATGCTGGAACGTGGTCGCATGGTTAAGCACGGAGAATACCCCACCGCTAACCTCGATACCTGGGACCTTGAATTTCAGGGCAAAGTTCCCCGCGAAGAGATCGCCGCCCACTACTACAAGCAAAACCGCCTGCACTGGTGGGTCAACCAGGATAATAAGCACTGGATTGTCAAGGACGACGAACGCGACTACGACGAAGACCAGCGCTTCGACTGGATCCGCGGAGAACACGTAGGTGGCCGTTCCATTATGTGGGGCCGACACTGTTACCGCTGGAGTGACCTCGACTTCGAGGCGAACATGAAAGATGGCGTTGCCGTAGACTGGCCCGTCCGCTACAAAGACATCGAATCCTGGTACACCTACGCAGAGAAGTTTGTCGGCGTACAGGGAAAAAAGGAAAACCTGGCGCATTTGCCCGACGGGGAGTTCCTACCACCGTTCGACCTCAACTGCGTGGAAGACCACGTCAAGCAAACAGTCGAAGCCAAGTGGCCCGTGCGCCGCATCACGCCCGGCCGTACGGCCAACCTGACGAAGTACATCCCTGAACTCCACCACGGTACCCGAGGCGAGTGCCAGGCCCGTAACCGCTGCTGGCGGGGTTGCCCCTTCGGCGGCTACTTCAGCAGCCTGTCTTCCACCATTCCTGTCGCAAACGACACCGGCAACCTGACGCTGATGGCGAACAGCATCGTCCACTCCGTCATCTACGATGATAAGACCCAACGGGCCATCGGCGTTAACGTGATTGATTCGGAAACCAAGGAAACCCGGGAGTACTTCGCGAAGATCATTTTCCTCAATGCCAGCACCATCGGCTCTACGGCCATCCTGATGAACAGCAAGTCTGAACGGTTCCCCGACGGCCTGGGCAACGACAGCGGCGAACTGGGCCACAACATTATGGACCACCACTACGGCATGGGCGGCAGTGGCACCTACACCGGCCATAAAGACAAATACCACAAAGGGCGGAAGCCGAACGGTGGGTTCTACATCCCCCGGTTCCGCAACATCAACGAAGAGACCAAAAGGGACGATTACATCCGTGGCTTCGGCTACCAGGGCGGTGCAGGTCGCGGTCTTAGCCTCGACGCACCAATCGGGCCCGGCTTCAAAGAAGCCGCCGCTACTCCCGGCGACTGGACCATCCGCGCCACCTGCTTCGGTGAGCTGCTCCCTTACCACGAAAACCGGTTCTACTTCCACGAGTCCAAGACCGACCAGTACGGCATCCCGAAACTGGTCTTCGACGCCGGCCTCAAAGAAAACGAACGCAAACTCCGCATCGACGGCGTCAACTGCCTGGAAGAGATGCTGCTGGCTGCCGGCTGCGAAAACGTATCCGTCCACAACGAACCAACCGCTCCCGGTGCCGCCATCCACGAAATGGGGACCGCCCGCATGGGCCGCGACCCCAGAACCAGCGTGCTGAACCAATGGAACCAGGTCCACGCCGTGCCCAACGTCTTCGTTACCGACGGTTCGTTCATGACGAGCTCAGGTACGCAGAACCCTTCCATCACTTACATGGCGTTTACTGCTCGGGCGGTGGACTATTTGGACCAGGTGGTTAAACGGGATGGGGTGATTTAATTGCCTAGGGGGAGGCGAATGCCGAAACCCGGGGAGATGGTCAGTTTAAGCCGCTTGACGGCGCGCAGCGCCGCCCATGATTCATGCCAAACCTTGAACCCCGGGTAAAAAACCGCTTCGCGGCCTTTCACCCGGGGCAATTAAAATTCGACCCCCTCCGGGGTCTCTCCTCCAAAAGAAAATGGACGCTACCAACCCGGTAACGTCCATTGTTTTATTTATTCCGTGTTAGTCCCAACTATTCAAGAACGCCAGCAACGGCACCTTTCTTAAATTCCTCCCCCATCTTGGCGTAAGTACCGTCTTCCAGTTTGGTCCGTACGGCCTTGAAGGCATCGATGGTCGTCTGGATGTCCTCTGCGGTGTGTTCCGCGGTAGGGATCATACGCAGCAGTAGTTTGCCTTTCGGGATGATGGGAGGCAGAACGATGGAGCAGAAAACACCGTAGTTTTCCCGCATATCGTAAATAAGGGCACCCGCTTCGTAGACGGAGCCGTGCATGTACACCGGCGTTACGCAGGCACCAGTATTACCGATGTCGAAACCAGCGTCTTTGAGGCCGTTCTGCAGGTGGTTTACGTTGCGCCACAGCTTCTCGCGAAGTTCCGGCAGCGTACGCAGGAGGTGCAGGCGAACCAGCGCACCTTTCACCATTGGCATACAGAGCGTCTTGGCAAAAATCTGGCTACGGAGGTTGTAGCGGAAGTACTCGATGATTTCTGTACTGGCCGAAACAAAGGCGCCGAAACCAGACATCGCCTTAGCGAAAGTGGAGAAGTAGACGTCAATTTGGTCCTGAACGCCCTGGGCTTCGCCGGCGCCCATGCCAGTTTCGCCAAGGGTGCCGAAGCCGTGGGCGTCGTCTACCAACAGGCGGAAACCGTACTCTTCCTTGAAGGCACAAATTTCTTTGAGGATGCCCTGCTCTCCGCGCATACCGAAGACGCCTTCGGAGATGACGAGGATGCCGGAATTGCGCTTGTCGGCTTCAATTTTGGCTTGTTTCAGGCGGATTTCGAAGTGCTCGACGTCGTTGTGCTTGAAGGCAAATTTTGGTCCCTGGTGCATCCGGACACCGTCCATGATGCAGGCGTGATCGTCGCGGTCATATACGACGACATCGTGGCGGCTCAGGCAGGCATCGACGATGGACATGATGCCCTGGTAGCCGAAATTGAGGAGGAGGCAACCTTCTTTCTCCGTGAACTCAGCGAGTTCTTTTTCGAGTTGGATGTGCGAATCCGTTTCGCCACTCATAATACGAGCGCCCATTGGGTAAGCAAGGCCAAACTCCGCAGAGGCCTCGGCATCTACTTTGCGCACCTCGGGATGGTTGGTGAGGCCGAGGTAAGAGTTGAGGCTCCAGATAAGGCAATCCTTACCGCGGAACTTCATGTGGGGGCCAAGCTCGCCTTCCAACTTGGGGAAGGAGAAATAGCCATGGGCAATGTCCTGGTACTGACCGAGGGGCCCGTTGTCGTTGAACTTGTCGAAAAGATCTTTCATTTGCTTTCGCTTTTGCGGCGGCAAAGATACGTAGTCTGTGATTATTGCTCCCCGAAGGATTTGACGGGATAGTCTTGGCAGGGTCAAAATTTGAGGGCGCGGTCGCAGGTGCAAGGGAAAAGATTAGAAGGAGCAAGGCAAAAGTTGGGTGGAGCGCCTGTGGCGCGATTTGTCCTATCGGTATCGCGCCACAGGCGCTCAATCCAGCGAGATTTGAACCTTTCCCACACGGACGCACGGGCATTTGTGGTGACTATTTCGCCAAATCCAGTCCGTAATTTACTGACGGTTTCCCTGCCCGACGGGCAGCTAATCAGGAAGCTGAGCGTTATATGATGTTGTTGGCCGGAAGCTGGTGGCCGTCGTCGCGGGTGGAAAACTGAACGTGCAATCGCTTGCTGGCAGTTATATTTTGCGGGTGCGGACGGCTGGTGGTGAAGCTGTTTGTTAAATTGTAGGATTGAGCTGGGCGGAGGGCCTCCGGGCACGCCCCGTTAAGGAACATCAATTTAATAACTGTCCTGGTTGAAGCACCGCCATCGTGGTTCTGGTCGAGTCGATGAAACATCAGCATAGCCTTAGCTACGGTGGTGTTTCGTCGGCAAAGAACAGGGCCGCGAGGGCAGGCTGCAAATCGGACAGTTATTGAATTGGCGTTCCTAAGGTGTGCGGCGCTGCGCGCCGCCTGGATGTTTTGCCATTCCTCAACCCTGGGTTTCTGCGTTCCGCCTCACCCGGGGCAATGGCGGTTCGATCCCTCTGGGATCATTTATGACAAAGAGACTGAAACCTTAAGTTCTATGTTTTGACTAAATTTCTAAAACGCGGCTGTCAACTATTCATCCTGGCCCTGGCCGGGCTACTGTTGTACTTCAACGCGTCCTTCTATTATTCGCCGGATTTCGAAGACGCAGGTAGCGAGATGTACAATGAGGACGTCTACAAGCAACTCCGCCACCTGAAGGGAGAGATGCACACCGGTGCCGCCGCCGAAATGCAGCGGCTATTTCCCGAAGGACATCTCTTCATGAACGCACTTTATGGATTGGCCTGGGCAGACTTGGTTACCCATCTCAACGATGGCCCGTACGATGGGGAAGTATCCGTTCGTACAGAAGCCGAGCAAGAAATAGCCTGGGCAGTGGCCGAGATGGACTCCCCCAGGGGTAGGCGCATCTTCCAGGAAAAGCTGGCACTGCCTTACGGCGCCTTTTACCGAGGCTGGAGCAACTATCTGCGTGCGAAGCAGCTGGAGAACGCCCCTGCAGGCCGTCGTTCGGCTGCCGATAAGTCTCGTTTTCAGACGGACTGCGATGCCATCGCCGCTGCTTTTGATGCGCCCGAAGCGCCTTACCTCGAGTCTTATTATGAGGGAACTTGGCCGGCGGATAATGTGCTGGCTATCGCTTCTTTGGTCGCCTATGATCGTGTGTTTGGCACCTTCAGGTATAAAAAACCCGTGGCTGACTGGCTGATCAAGGTAAAAGCCAACCTTGATGAACGGACCGGATTGATCCCGCACATCTGGTATCCCGGCCGGCCGGCGCAAAGCGCCCGGGGAAGCTCGCAAAGCCTGATGCTTTGTTTGCTGCCTGAGATTGATTCGATGTTTGCTGAGGAGCAGTTTGTGCTTTACGAGCAATACTTTGTTACTGCCCGCCTGGGCTTACCTGGCATCCGGGAATACCCAGCAGGTATTGACGGAAACGGAGACATTGATTCCGGCCCGGTGATCTGGGGCATCGGCGGAGCAGCATCGGTGGTGGGCCAACGGGCAGCCGCTGCAAATGGCAGGGAAGACCTCTATGTGGGCCTGCGAAACAGTCTGGAAGCCTTCGGTGCGGCCTATCCCTTGTTCGGAAAAAAGAAATACCTCTTCGGCCAGTTGCCGATGGCCGATGCCTTCATCGCCTGGGGCAATGCAGTAGAGAAAGTACCGGCCAACGGACGGTACCCTAAGCCGTGGGGCATCCACCTCGTTTCTCTGCTACTTTTGCTGTTGTTCGGATGGTTGGTTCGGAAGCTATAATGGATAGTCCTGAGCCCGGTCGGACAGCTACCCGCCGAGGAACGCAGTTCCTAAGAGACGCCGTATAAATAACTTACGCCTGCGTCCGCGCCAAAAAATGAACCTCAAAGCCGCAAACCTGCTTTACTCTTAGGACCGGCCTTTTCCCGCAAACGGTCGTCGTAACGAATCGCTTCCCCTACCATGAATGAGCTCACCCCCGAACGCCTCCACGATCTTGAACTGCGCAAACCACAGACTAAGGCTGCCGGCCTGCCGGCCCTGAAGTATTCGCTGAAACACGTCGACGAATACATGCACTACGGGGACGGCCTGCAGACGCTGGCTAAACTCAACCAGAAAGGTGGTTTCGACTGCCCCGGCTGCGCCTGGCCCGACCCCGACGAGAGCCGTACCCCGATGGCCGAATACTGCGAGAATGGCGTGAAGGCCATCGCTGAAGAAGCGACTAAACGGCGGGCCAGCCCCGACTTTTTTGCCCGTCACTCCATTGATCAACTGGGCGCGATGACTGATTTCGAACTCGGAAAATCCGGCCGTATTACCCACCCGATGTATCTGGCGGCGGGCGCGACGCATTACGTTCCGGTGAGCTGGGACGACGCTTTTGCCATTGTCGGGAAAGAACTGAACGGCCTAGACTCGCCCGACGAAGCCATCTTCTACACCTCCGGGCGGGCCAGCAATGAGGCGGCCTTTCTGTACCAACTCTTCGTGCGGCAATACGGCACCAACAACCTGCCTGATTGCTCCAATATGTGTCATGAATCCACCGGCACGGCCCTGAGTGAGGTGATCGGCATCGGTAAAGGCACGACCACCTTGCAGGACCTTCACGAGGCCGACCTGATCATCGTGATGGGGCAAAACCCAGGCACCAACCACCCCCGCCAGCTCGCCGCGCTGGAAAAGTGTAAAGAGAACGGCGGGCGGATCATCAGCGTAAACCCCTTGCCAGAAGCGGGCCTACTAAACTTCATCAACCCACAACGACCGCTGAAGATGCTGACGGGAGGAACTAACCTCACCGACCTTTTTCTTCAGGTAAAGATCAATGAGGACATGAGCCTGGTACGGGCCATTTGCAAGATCCTCTGGGAAGAAGAAAAGAAGGCTCCTGGCACCGTATTCGATCAGGGATTCATTGGGCAATACACGGCGGGCTACAGCGCCTGGACGAAAATGCTGGAAGCTACTGATCTGGAAGAATGTATTGCTGGCTGTGGCATTAACCGGGAGCTGGTGGAAGAAGCCGCTGGGCTCATCCACGGTTCTCAAAAGATCGTTTTGTGCTACGCGATGGGACTAACCCAACACGAAAACAGCGTGGATGTAATCAAGGAAATGATCAACCTGCTGCTGCTCAAAGGCAGTATCGGAAAACCTGGGGCCGGCATCTGTCCGGTGCGTGGACACAGCAACGTACAGGGCGATCGGACCATGGGTATTTGGGAAAAATTGAAGCCGGAATTTAGGGCTGCTCTCCGAGCGAAGTTCAATTTTGAACCGCCGGCATCAGATGGCTTCGACGTGGTCAATAGCATCAAAGCGATGAGCGAGGGTCGAGCCAAAGTGTTCTTTGGTTTGGGTGGAAACTTCATCTCCGCCACGCCGGACACGGTGTATACGGCGAAGGGGCTGCGGCAATGTAACCTCACGGTACACATCTCCACCAAGCCGAACCGAAGCCACGTTGTCCATGGGAAGAAAGCACTAATTCTACCGTGCCTGGGCCGAACCGAAAAAGACCTCCGTGCCACCGGAGAGCAGTTTGTAAGCTGCGAAAACTCGATGGGCGTGGTGCAAATGAGCAAGGGCGTTCTGGACCCCGCTGGCCCGGAATTACGCAGCGAATCTGCCATTGTCGCAGGAGTAGCCAAGGCGACCTTGGGCGAAAAGACTACGGTCGACTGGCCGGAGATAGTGGGTAGTTACGACAACATCCGTGATGCCATTTCTGCCTGTATTCCTGGCTTTGAGCGGTATAACGAGCGGGTCCGCGAGCCCGGTGGTTTTTACCTGCCCAATGGTCCGCGGAACCGGCAATTCGGGACCAAAGACGGCAAGGCGCATTTTACCGTTTCCCCCCTGAGTGTTCACCAGTTAGACGCCGGTGAGTACCTGATGATGACCGTAAGGAGCCATGATCAGTACAACACCACCATTTACGGAATGCACGACCGCTACCGGGGCATCCACAACGAGCGGAGGGTGGTGATGATGAACGAAAAAGACCTGGTTGCTGCCGGATTGACCGCAGGAGACAAGGTAGACCTGACCAGCGAATACGACGGAGAAACTCGGCACGCCCGGCTGTTTCAGGTAGTTCCGTATCCGATCCCTGCTGGCAATGTTGCTACATATTTCCCTGAAGCTAACACGTTGGTGCCGATCACCCGAACGGCGAGGGGAAGCAATACGCCGATCAGTAAATCTGTACGGGTGAAACTTGAAAAGAGAACGGAGAAAAATGTGGAGCGATAAGTTACGGGGCGGTCCTGCGCTCCGGGTCAGACCCGGAGTCGCCTAACGTGCCCTTACGGCTTGCTAGGTAGCTTTACCAACTCGCTCCCAGCGGACTTCTTACTTAGAAAATTTTGTCAAAATCTTTCCTTATTATAGCTCCTTATGAAGAAACTTGAAAGAAGTTTAAGCTTGTGGTCTGTCATAGCTATTGGAATTGGCGGTATGCTCGGTAGTGGTATTTTTGTTCTACCGGGCTTGGCTGCAGCAAAAACGGGCCCTTCCGTCTGGTTGGCCTACCTTCTAGCTGGAATTTGTGTCTTACCCGCTGCTTTTTCAAAATCAGAATTGGCCACGGCCATGCCTACTTCGGGTGGAACATACGTATACATTGAAAGAGTATTCGGCCCTTTATTTGGTACCATTGCAGGTATTGGACTTTGGTTATCACTATTACTTAAAAGTTCTTTTGCCCTTGTAGGTTTTGGTGCTTATTTGACCGTTTTGACGATAGTTCCCCTTCGCCCGATAGCACTTATTTTCTTAGTTCTGATCCTTGGATTGAATGTTATTGGCGTAAAAAAAGTGGGAAATGTACAAATGATTGTAGTTGCTTTGAGCCTGGTTGGTTTAGGGCTGTTATTGCTCTTTGGGATTCCGACTATAGATCCAATGAACTTACAACCCATGTTCACCCATGGTAAAATTGGACTGGCAACCGCTACCGCTTTTGTGTTTGTTTCTTACGCCGGAGTGACCAAGGTGGCAGCGATTGCAGGGGAGATCAAAAATCCAGACCGAAACTTACCCATTGCTATGATGGCGGCTTTGGTTTTGGTTTCCACGCTCTACGTTTCCGTTACGTTCACCTTGGCGGGAAATATTCCATTGGACCAATTGACCACAAACATTAGACCGATTTATACTTTAGCAGAAATGCTGGGCGGAAAATATGCCGGAATTGGTGCTGCGGTACTTGGCGTCATTACTTTAATCTCCATGGCTAATTCTGGCGTACTCGCTGCCTCTCGCTTTCCATTTGCGATGAGCCGAGACAGCTTATTACCTCCTTTCTTAAAAAAACTACACCCTAAGTATTTAACACCAGTCGTCACCATCGCTATTACTTGTGCTTTGATGGCTGTTGTCATTCTTTTATTCGATGTAGAAAAAATAGCAAAACTAGCCTCGGCCTTTATGGTCATGATGTTTATTGCGGTAAATGGATGTGTCATTGTTTTAAGAGAAACGGCAGTACAGTGGTATCAACCTTCTTACAAATCTCCATTCTATCCGTGGATACAGATTTTTGGCATTCTCTCGGGAGTATTGTTATTAATTGTATTGGGTGGTTTAGCTATTTTAGCCGCCTTACTTATCATTATATCAGGCACCATGGTTTATGTTTTCTATGGACGCCACCACTCACAGCGTTCCGGTGTTCTAAAAACTTATGGCCATCGACCTGCTGCTTATTTGCTTGCGCGAAAACCCAACAAGAGATCAGTTGGGAGGCCAAACAAAATTATTGAAGGATTGGCTAACAAAAAGCTTTCTTCTCACCTGGTAGCCACGTTGACGAACCAGGCCGGAACAGTGATACCGTTATTTGGTAGCGAACGCTCTCCTGAGATGCTCGTCGAAATGGGCGCTGCCTTGGCACATGGTCGAAAGGTGCAGGTCGTCCACCTTAATGAAGTTCCAGACATCACTGATTTGGATGCCTTACTAGAAGATAGTCCAGGAATTACGTCTTTAAATCGCAGGATAAAGGCGATGTCTAAGGATAAGAAAGTTGACGTTGATTTTGAATCGGCGGTGACCCATGATTTAGTGGAAACTATACAAACAATATCTGAGCAAACCCATTGTAAATGGTTGGTGGCTGGCTGGGATGGAAAATCTGGCGAAGGGCTATTCATCAGAAATCCAATCGGGTGGTTAGTAACGCAAATTGATTGTGATTTTGCCCTATTTAAAGATAACGGCGTTCGATACATCCGAAAAATCATGGTGGCCCTATCCCCAGGAAAGGACAATCCTTCTTTCATCATTGCTTGCGACCGGATTGCTCGATTCTATAATGCAGAACTAGTCTTGGTTCGCGTGGCGAACAATAAAATTCCAGCAGCAGAGGTAGAGCAGTTGCGCCAAAGTTCAGAAACGTTAGTTGCCGATACAGAATCCCCTTCTACTGTACTTATTCTACGAGGGAACGATCCGGTAAAATTGATCGCTGAAGCTTCCGCTGCTTTTGATTTACTGGTGATCGGTACACCTCTGAAAAGGAATCGTTTTGATGTTATGTTAGGCACGGACAATGATAAGTTTGCAGAAAAAGCGCCTTGCTCTGTCTTGAGGTTGTCGATTCGTTGAGCGGCTGTTTATGAATAGCTGGATCATGCGATATGGTCCATTACAAATCCTTTTAAAGCCGTTGCTGCCTAAGGGATGGGGATTAAATAAAACGTGATTCTTTGACCTGCCGCTTTTGTTCTCACCGCTCTTGAAAAATTCTTTGCATAGCCATAGCTACGGAAAGAATTTTTAAGTGCAGGGAGGGCAAAATAAGGCGGTCAAAAATCGTGGTTTATTTATTTCCCATCCCTAAGGGACGCTACAGGTCCTGCCGTGCCAAAATTGATCACAACGAACAACTTACCTTAGCGCCTTGCTTACTATCTGACTCCTTGACTATCTGACTCCCTGACTATGAAACTAGCCCTCTTCGTTTCCGGAACCGGTTCCAACGCACGCGCCATCATCGACCGCTTCCAGGCACATCCGGAAGACGGCGTAGAGGTGGTCTTGCTGGTCAGCAATAAGGCTAATGCCGGCGCGCTGCTGATGGCTGCCGAGCGTAGTACCCCCACCCTTGTCCTTAAACGCGATAGCTTCAACAACTCCGAAGCGTTGCTGGATGATCTAAGACACTTCAACGTCGACTTCATCGCACTGGCAGGTTTCCTCTGGCTTATCCCCGCCTACCTGGTCAAAGCTTTTCCCAACCGGATGCTCAACATTCATCCGGCGCTCTTACCCGACTACGGAGGGAAGGGGATGTACGGTGCCAACGTCCACCGGGCCGTAAAAGCCAATGGTGAAACGGAAAGCGGGATCACCATTCATTACGTCAACGAAGAATATGACGAGGGGAACACCGTCTTCCAGGCGGCCGTCCGGTTGGACCCGGAAGACACGCCCGAAAAAATTGCCAGCCGGGTACTGCGGTTGGAGCATGGTAATTATTGGCGGGTGATTCGGAGGTTGAGTTTTAAAATGCCAAAAGCAACCGCTTAGGGACGCCGTATAAATAACTTACTGGTTTTTGACCTGACGCTTTTGTTCTCACCGAATTTACAAATCCTTTGCATAGCCTCAGTTACGGAAATGATTTTTAAATTTGGTGAGGGCAAAATAAGACGGTCAAAAGCCGTAAGTTATTTATACGGCGTTCCTTAGTAACAAACCAACGGGCTGTAAGCGTCAGCTGCGCTCCGGAAAGCCTCGGGGCTGGCCTGTGCGTTGATCAGGGCATCGGCAGGGAAAAGACTGGCGATGTGCCGGACCTCCCGGCTGCAGCCGCGCCACCGGCGCGAGGGCCAGGGCACGGCCGTTCCCCCGGCCGCGTCGGGCACGGGCTTTTTCCAGAAAGTAAAAGGCGGAGACGGGGTCTCCCGCCGCCACCGCGGCGTCTATTGCTCATTCGTAGAGGGTCCGGGCATCCGCCCGCCAGAAGGTGCGGGTGTCTTCCAGGGGCTGGTCCTGCCGCATGATATCCAGCAATTCATCGGCCCGACGGTAGGCAGCCAGGGCGGATTCAGAATTTTCGGTAGCGCCATTATGGGCCATGGCTACCTGAGCCCGGGCCTTGTCTTGCAAGAAAATGATCAGGCTTTTCCGGAACCCCGTCATTTCATCGAGTACTGGCAGCTCATGGTTATTAGTGGGGTTGAATCCAGGTACCGTTCTGGCCATTGCCCGCTGCGTATACAGTAGGGCCAGCGCCAGGATGCAGGTGCTTGTAATGCGTCCCTAAGGCCGTGGCAAAGAGTGCCGCAATAGAGGTACCACTTTTCCTGGCTACGTTACCGGGCACCCCAAAGTAATGAGGGACGAAACCGAGGAGGTTTCCTCCCGGAGCCGCCATAAAATGGCTGGCAACCGCTCCCGGATAAGCCTGAAAGTTAGTAAGGGGCCAAAGCTGGGTAGCTGTTCTGGTAGCGGAGGTGAAGAAGATGCTGCGAATCGGGTTGGCCTCCAGGGCAAATTCGCTGGGGTAATGACGGGTTACGCTCAGGTTCCGGCGGTAGTTACCTGCAGAATTCATCGTGGCGACGCCCCTGCTCTCTGCGTAGCGGAAGGCTTTATGCAAGATGGCATCGGGCTCTCCGTAAAAGCCCCAGCTGGCCACCGACATCAAAGAGCTCGACGGTAGGCAAAGTGAGTTATGTGGTTTGTAAGGTCGACCGGAATGGCCCCTACACCAAGCTAAAAACGGGTTGGATCAATGAGATCAACTCCCAGAAGAGCAACAAGCGGGAAACCCGTCGCCATACCCTAAGCAACGTTCAGGGCTACTTGATCACCGTACACTTCGATGGCAAGTCCGTCGGAAATACTTTCCAGTATAAGATACGGGTGCAGTAGACCGCCGCTGAGCTGTCAGGATATCGAGTTGTCGAATTACCACAGCTATAGTGCTCGAACAACACTTCCTTCGATTACCACCAATAAAAAAGCCCGACCGACACTAGATGTCGATCGGGCATTTCTTTTTTTTAACCCGCAAATTCCAACTCGGAACCTACAACCTGACTACTGTGCCATCTCCAACATGGAGATGTACTTGTCAGCACTGGCTGCTTCGGGGCTTTGTCCGAAGTCGGTCTTCAGGCGGCGGAAAGCTGCAAGCGCTTCCTCGTTCTTGCCCTGGCTGCGGAGCAGCTGGCCGAGTTTATTGAGGTAGTAACCACCGGTCACAAAATTATCACCAGCAGCATCGATGGCATTGCGGTAGGCGCTCATGGCGTCTTCCATATTACCGAGTTCACTTTCCGCGTCTCCGATAATGCCGTACTTCATTGCGGGCAGCAGGCTGCCATCTGCATCGAAAGACTTA
Organism: Neolewinella sp.; assembly: GCA_047626445.1. Taxonomy (GTDB): domain Bacteria; phylum Bacteroidota; class Bacteroidia; order Chitinophagales; family Saprospiraceae; genus Neolewinella. The sequence goes on along the minus strand of JBLHRW010000004.1, from coordinate 362 downwards.
GCGTAATCGAGGGCCGCGTCGTACTGTCCGATGTTGAGGTAAGACACTGCAGCGTAGTAATTCGCCAGGTTACCTGCTTTGGTACTGCCGAACTGGGCTACGATTTCGATGAAGCCAAGTCCACCGTTTCCGGGGTTAGCAAGGGCGAGGTTAAAGCTGTCGCGCTCAAACTGCACCTGTGCCTGCTGCATTTCCGCCATGGCGGACTTTTCAGCGGGGAGCTTTACGAAAGTCTGGTAAATGAAGTAACCCGCAATAAGCAGGGCTACAATAATTGCACCGTAGACGATGGTATTACGATGCTTTTCAAAAAAGTCGAGGCCTTGGTCGCGAACTTCAACAATATCAACGAGCGTGTCATC
>JBLHRW010000003.1:0-37535 GCA_047626445.1 Neolewinella sp. | reverse complement strand
ATCAGGAGAACACTCCCCTACCCTTCGCGACCATCGGCGTGGCCCGCACCGGGCGCGCGGCAAGTGCTGACGATACCGGGCGGTTTTCTGGAAGTTTGCCGGCTGCCTTGATGGACGAGATCACCATCCAGTCGCTCGGCTTCGAACAAGTAAAGCTGGCCATCAGCGATCTGGTGGGGCAAGGTTGCCCGACCACCACCTTGTCGCCGTCCTCAATAGAGCTGGCATCCGTTGTCGTTGCTGAATACTTATCAGACGGAATAACCGCTACTGCCGACGGCCGGCAGGTCAATTTCGATCCTGGTCAGGCGCCAGCCGTTCCCGGTTTTGCGGGTACCGAAGTGACCCGGATGCTGGCCTTTCTTCCGGGGATAAATAACGTCAATGAATCTGCTGGCAACCTCAGTATTCGCGGCGGCAGCCGCGACCAGAACCTCGTTTTGTGGGATGGCATCCCCGTTTACACCTCCGGTCATTACTTCGGGATGATCTCGAACTTCAACGCAGAGCTGGTCGATGAAGTCAGCGTTTGGCGGGGGCAGGCCGAGGCCGCCTTCGGCGGCCGGGTATCCGGAGTAATCAAGATTAATACGGACCGCGAAGTTTCGGACCATCTCCAGGCCGGCGTAGAATTGAATTTACTCGGGGTAAATGCTTTTGTCAAGGCACCACTCATTAAGGGTAAATCCGACTTGCACCTGGGCTACACTTCTTCGTTAAATGGTTTTCTTGGCGCCCCTACCTATCAGAGTTATCGTACACAGGTGTTTCAGGGGGACGCTTTTGAAAGGATTTTAGGCGCAGAAGAAAACAGCCTCCCTATAAGTGAGGAGTTTGATTTTCAGGAGTTCAATGGCCGCTGGCAATACAACATCAGTGAACAGCAACAACTCACCATCAGTGGTTTTCTGCAGCATGATAATTTCCGCTACCAGTTGGGGGGGGGCTTCCGTACTTATACGGAGGACCTGATGACGGATAACGCCGGAGTAAGCCTCAACTACTCGAAGCAGTTTGCGAACCAGAGCAAGCTAAGTATCCAGGCTGCCTTAACCGATTTCTCGAACCAGGGAAATACGCTTTTTGAAAGCCGGGAAGTTGAAACCAGCGACCGCCGGGCCAGCGCGCTTCAGGAAGCGTCTTTAAGCGTAGCTTACCATTTTACCGCGCGTAAAAACGACGTCCTAAAATTGGGAACACAGCTGCAACAGTATGGCAATGAATTGGATTTCAACTTCTCGAACAACCTTGCGGACAGTTTAAACCGTGTATCGATTACAGACGGGGAGGCAACGGCCGTTGCGGCCTTCGGCACCTATGTCTGGTCTCCCAGCGGGAGCCCCTGGCGGGCAGAGCTCGGCTTGCGTATGCAGTATTATCAGCCAACGGCAAAGGTGTATCCCGAACCCCGCATCAGTGGGAGTTACCAGCTCAACGACCAATGGATACTAAAAGCGGGCTATGGTAAAAACCACCAGTTCCCGCTGGAGATCATCACCTTTAACGCCCAACGACTGAGTGGTACAACGCCGCTCTGGACCTTGGCCGACGGGCAACGAACCAAGGTATTGGCCAGTAAAGAGGCCAGTTTTGGCATCAGTGGCCACCCCAAAGGGTGGTTGATTGACCTGGAGTTCTACACTAAACGGGTAGATGGTCTATCTACCCTGGGATCTACTGTACAGAACGAGGGCTTCCTTCACGGTAATTCCCGGAGCAAGGGCCTCGACCTACTCATCAAAAAACGTTGGAAAAACTTCCGCACCTGGGCGATCTACTCCCTCAGTAAAACAGAATGGCGATTCCCCTTTCGGGAAACCGCCACTAATCCGGAGGCCGGCTACTTCCCGGCGGATAACGACCGAAGGCACCAGCTAAGGGTGGTGAATACCTACCAGCACAATAATTGGTCCTTCTCATTGGGGTGGCGCATCCATTCCGGAAGCCGGTACACCGTCCCCGGGCAAATAAGAATTCGCTCCCGCGGGGATGGCACAACGCCAATCGTCAACGTACAACAGGGGCCGTTAAACGCCTCGAAGTTGCCCGCCTTTCACCGGCTGGACCTCTCCGCCTTCTACGATTTCCCCCGCGTTAAAGACCGTGGCCTTACCGGAAAGATTGGCTTTTCCCTACTCAATATCTATGGCTGGACTAATTTACTCGACCGACAATTCCTGGTGCAGTATGATAGGGACAATGATCCTCCCATTGACATTGAACAGGTGGATAAGCTGGGCTTGGGATTTACGCCTAATTTGGTGGTTAAGGTTGGGTTTTGACGTGAGAAAGTAACCACTAAGACAGTAAAATACTAAGGAGCTACACTAAGGGACGCCGTATAAATAACTTACTGGTTTTTGACCTGACGCTTTTGTTCTCGCCGCGCTTAAAAATCCTTTGCATAGCCTCAGTTACGGAAATTATTTTTAGGTGCGTGGAGGGCAAAATAAGACGGTCAAAAGGCGTAAGTTATTTGTACGGCGTCCCTAAGGGAAAGAGTTACTATTAAGGCTAAGGGCTGCTGCGCAGCAATGGTTCTCACGGAGGGCAGCGCAGAGGTAACGGTTCAGCTCGCCAGAGCGTTGTAACACAGCACCGACTTTAGTCGGATACGCCCACGGCAAACATCGTCGGACGGCCATATTGGTTACCGAGCAATAGGCACGTTCAACACCCGATGCCATCGGTCGAGCGCCACCACCTTATAAGCGTACGTTACCGCAGGGTCCGCAGCGGCGTCGGTATAATGCAGGCGGTGGCAGCCCTGGCCGTAGGGTGTCCGGTGTAACAGGGTCATTGGCGTAGATGTACTCGCCCGGTAAACAGCGAAATAATGGGGTAATTCAGATTTCAGTACCGTTTTATCTACGTCAAAGACCACCAACATTCCTTTATCTGTTGCCTTGGGTTTATAGAGCTTAACCTTCATCGGTATTACCTCTTTCGGGGCCACACGTGCGGGTAATAGTGCCGGAACGGGATACAGGTCTGCCATTCGCTGAGCAAGACCGGAAGGGTTCAGCAAGATGGATTTGGTACTGAAGTAAACACTCCCTTTAAGGGCGGGTAATTGGTGGTTGTAAGCCACTTGCCGCGGGAGTTCTTCCAGGGAGTTCCAGGCTTCGTCGGCATTATTACCCACCTTATAGGCGGCGTGGCCGGCGTAGAGCGCAATATTTTTGGGCGTGTTGGTCGCCCACCAATCGGCGAGTATCCGGTAACCGGCGGGGGCGTACTCCATACTCCAGTACAACTGCGGCAGTAGGTAATCCACCGTGCCGGCGCGGGCCCAGGCCAGGGCGTCTCCGTACAGGTCATCGTAGCTGCTCACCGACGCCCGGGTGTCGGACCCCATTACCGGGTCCTGTGCCTTATTTCGCCAAACGCCGAAAGGGCTGATCCCGAATTGGACCCAGGGCTTCGCCGCTTTGATGCGTCGCTGGGTTTCGGCGACGAAGGTGTTTACGTTGTCCCGCCGCCAGTCGGCCAGCCCAAGATGGCCGCCGTAACGGCGGAAGGTTCCCTCGTCGGGGAACGGCACTCCGGCCTTGGGGTAAGGATAGAAATAGTCATCGAAATGAATGCCGTCCAGGTCGTAGTTAGCGACCAATTCGTCGATTACTTCTCCGAGGTGCGCCCTTACTTCGGGCAAGCCTGGATCGAGGTAGCGGCGGCCGGCATAGGTTCTGATCCAATCGGGTTGCTGGTGGTATAAATGGACAGGGGAAAAGTTCAGGCTGTCCAGGGTCATGGCTACCCGATAAGGGTTTACCCAGGCGTGGAGTTCGATGCCCTGGGCGTGGGCCGTTTTTATCATGTAGGCCAGGGGATCGAAATCACTAACGGGAGCCTTGCCCTGTTCGCCGGTCAGCCATTCTGACCAGGGGGCATGACTACTGGGGTAGATCGCGTCGCCGGCCGGGCGCACCTGAACGAAGAGGGTATTGATGCCTGCCTGCCGAAGGCGGAACAACTGGCTTTTGAAGTCGGCTTGTAAAGTCGCCGCATTCACCGTCGGGTTTTGGGGGTAGTCGATGTTCAGCACGGTGGCCATCCAGACGCCGCGGAGTTCGCGGTCAGCTGTTTGCCCCAAAAGTAAAGGTGAAAGGATAAAAAGGCAAAAGGTCAACATCGCTACTTGCTTCAGGTAAATCGGGGCGGCTCTTTTCCGCCCTTTCCCCCTTTCTCCATTTCTCAGGGCGCGGGCGCAGGAGTAGAGAGCGGTAAAAGCGAGCAGGCAAAAGCCCAGGTAGCATCTTAAAATGTCTTCCATACCACCAAGTACCGATAAATATTTGACATCTGGTAAAAGTGATCCCCATAAGACAATTGAGCTGACAATGATTAGTTAGCTTTGGCACGTAAAATCAACCCGTACTATGTGTTTGACCAATAACGGGCAGGTCCCGTTTTTTTGCTCTAATCACTCTCAGGTCTGCACTTAGCGCACATTCATCGTTCAAGACTAGCTTTCACATGAAAAGAATTTTAACCAATTTACTCCTCCTGCTTTTTGTAGGAGCCACCGCCGGTTTGTCCGCTCAGGATAGTGGTAAACTTGCCACTGATTACCTCCAGAAGGAATTTGCCCTTTTCGGTCTCGAAGCCACCGACGTGGAGGATCTGAAGATCACCGACAACTACGCCAGCCCCAACGGCACCCGCCACGTATACGTGGCACAGCGCCTGCACGGTTTGCCGATCCTCAACGCAGCCGCATCGCTGCACTTTCGAGGTAACCAACTGGTGCACCGCACCAGCGACCTGGCCACGAACCTTGCCTTGGTCCCCTCCACTGCACCTGCGTTCAGCGCCCAAACTGCTGCCGGAAAAGCTGCAAACGAAGTCACCGCAGCCTTCGGCACCCCCGTTGCCATCGGCACCGATGAGCGTGGCGAGCAACTCTTCTCTTGGGAAGAACTGAGCCCTAAAGCCATTAAAGTCAGCAGTGGCTGGTACGTTACCGACGCCAGCCTCCGCCTGGTGTACCGTGTCCTCATCGACCAGCATGCAACCCATTCCGACTACTGGAACGTGATCGTTGACGCCGTAACCGGCCGCATCATCGACCAAGACAACATGGTACTGAAGTGTGACTTCGGCACCCCCAGCGGCCACCAGCATGATTTCGCCAGCGGTTGCAAGAGTGACGTTAATACAGATATGCCCGTAAGTGAGCAGCTGTTCGAGAAGGCCTTCACCGCACCTGCCGCCATGGCAGAAGAAAGCCGCTACAACGTTTTCCCCTTCGGCGTTGAATCTCCTCTCCACGGAGAACGCGCGATGGAGACCAGCCCGGCCCACCCCGTCGCCTCACCCTTCGGCTGGCACGACACCGACGGCATTGAAGGTGCCGAGTACACGACTACCCGGGGAAACAACACCTGGTCTTACCCCGATCGTGACGGAGACAATGAAGTGGACACCGATATTGTAGCAGAAGGTGGAGACTCCCTCGTCTTCGATTTCTTTTTCGCCCCGGCTGTTAGTGCCGACACCTTGGTTCGTGCAGCCCTCGCCCAAACCTTTTACTTGACCAATAAACTGCACGACTGGCTGTACCAGGCCGGCTTCAACGAAGATGCGGGCAACTTCCAGCGTAAGAACTACACGGAAGAAGGACAAGGCCGCGACGAGGTACTCGTTGAAGTTCAGGATGGTTCAGGCACAAATAACGCTAATTTCAGCACCCCTGCCGACGGTGGCAACGGCCGGATGCAAATGTACCTCTGGACCAGCAGTGCCAGCGCCATGCGGGTGACGACCCCCGAAGTTATTGCAGGTGGCTACCCCACCGGCCTGCCGACGTTTGGACCTGACATTACCACAGTGGCCATCACCGGGCAAGTCGCCATCTCGGACCCCGCCATCGCCTGTGATTCGGTCACCAACGACCTCACCGGCAAGATTGCTTTGGTTACCCGAGGCGAATGTAATTTCTCCCTTAAGGTGTTCAATGCCCAGGAGGCCGGTGCCATCGCCGTCATTGTCTGTAATAATGCCATGGAAGGTACCGACCGCGGTGGTCTTACCGGAATGAGTGACGGTAACCCGGAACTTGAGAAAAACATCCCTAGTGTATTCATCACCTTCGAATCCTGTGTCGAGCTACGTAACCGCGTTGTGGCCGGAGATAGTGTATCCGTCACCTTCCAGGCGCCACCGCCCGTCGACGGTGATTTCGACAACGGCATCGTCGCCCACGAACTGGGTCACGGTGTTTCCAATCGCCTGGTTGGCGGTCCCAACAATACCGGCTGCCTGACCAACAACGAGCAGATGGGAGAAGGTTGGTCTGACTTTTTCTCGCTGGCCTCTAGCCCAAAGACCATTTCTGCCAACCCTGACGGTAGCGAGCGCCGTGGCATCGGCAACTACGCCACCCAAAACGGTATCGATGGTGGTGGTATACGGAACTTCCCCTACTCTACGGACATGACCGTCAACCCACAGACTTATGACGACATCATCACTTCCGGTACCGCTCCGCACCCACTGGGAGAGATATGGAACACCGCGCTCTGGGACCTTTACTGGGCGCTGAGCAACCGGGATGGTTTCGATGATGACCTTATTGACGGTACCGGTGGCAACAACCTCGCCATGCAGCTCGTCATTGAAGGCATGAAGCGGACGGCTTGTCGCCCAGGCCTGGTTGACGGCCGCGATGGTATCCTTGCCGCGGACTTTGACCTCTTCGACGGTGCTAACGCCTGCCTGATCTGGGAAGTATTCGCCCGCCGGGGCGTGGGTCTCTCCGCCAACCAGGGCACTGATACTAATGACCGGACTGACGGTCAGGAAGCTTTCGACATCAGCCCATACTGTGCCGGCCGGATCGAACTTGAAAAGACCACTAACGTAGACCTCATTAATGCGGGCGAAGGCGTCACCTTCACCCTCAGAGCGACCAGCTACCGCGAAGCCTCAACTGATAAAGTGGTCATCACCGACATCATCCCCGACGGGATGACCTTCGAGGAAAACTCCGTACGGGGCAGCGAAAACTGGACCATTGACGGCCAGACCCTCACGTTTGACCTCGGCACCCTGGACTTCGAAGACGAGGAGACCATCCTCTACTCCGTTTCCTCCGATCCGGAACTTGGTTCTACGCAGACTTACTTCGACGGCGCCGAAGCGGGTGACGACAATTGGGACATCCTTAGCCTAAACGTTTTTGATCCAGACAACCCCATCACCGATTTCTTCTGGGAAATAGCGGATACAACGCCCTACGCCGGAGACTTGAGCTGGTACGTTGTTAACGCCGGGACTACCCAGGACCAGGTACTACAAACTTTTGAAGCGCTACCCATCATCGGCGACAATCCGGGCCTTCGCTTCTTCACCAAGTACGAAACCGAGGCCGCCTGGGATGCAGGCATCGTTGAAATAAGCACTGACGGTACCAATTGGGACCAAGTAGATGATAAGATCGTACGGGGCAGCTACCGGGGAGAGGTCAGCCGCAACGGCTCCGCCGCACTACAGGGTATCAATTCCTTCTGGGGCAACAGTAATGGTTTCCGTGAAATCATCGTAGACATGAGCGACTACGCCGGACAAAACGTTTTCATTCGCTGGCGCTTCATTTCCGACACCTCGGAAAGAGGACGTGGCTGGTGGGTCGATAACATCGAGCTGCTCGATATTATCAGCTATGACAGCGAAGCTACCCTTACCTCTGATGCCGGAGACAACACGGTTGCCATCGTAGGCAACCTGGGCATCCTTGCCGAAGGTGGAACCATCGACAACACCAACGATCCTGTCCTCGGGCAGACGGACGTCCGGGTTTACCCGAACCCTGCCGATCAGTTCGTCACGGTCAACATCACCAGTGAGCGGGCAGGAGATGCCAACGTACAGCTGCTGAGCATTGACGGACGCGTACTACACAACACTCAACTGAACCTGATCGCCGGTGGTGGTCGGACTACAATTAATACTGCAGCACTACCTGCCGGTATCTACGTGGTACGGGTTACTGGTGCGGATCGGATCAGCACAACTAAGGTGACGATCAACTAATGATCTGAAATGGTGACCTTACATATAGGTCTATGAATGGCGGTACAACGGACGAAGGTTCGTTGTACCGCTTTTCTTTTTGCGGGGCCGCAGGTGCAAGGAAAGGTGTCGGAGCAAAGTGTGCCCCGGACGAAGCTACCTCCGGGAGCGAGCGATAACGCCGGCCTCCGGCCGCGTAACCACATCACATTGCCGGAGGCCGGCGCGATGGCTCGGGCACGGATGCCCTTCGTCCGGGCACCTACCGTTCCCCCAACCGCTCCAGCAACCACCTCTTCTCCGTCAGCTGGCTGGTATCCGCTATTCTTGCTTTCAATTCGGCGAGCTTCTTCTTGTCGCCCGATGCGATGCGGCTGAGTTGACGGACGTAACGGACGATGTTAGCGAAATTATCTCTCCGTATGTCCGCAATATCCTTTCGCCTGATATAGGTTGTCATACTATCCAACAAGCTATCCATTGCGTCGTATTCATCCAATTCATAGTAAATCTTCAGTAGTAGTGTTTTTGCTAACAAGTTGTATACCGGATGTTTAAAGTCTACGACAACCAATAGGCGCATGGAACTGGTGTAGTCCTTCAACTCATAACCAAGTTTAGCGCGCGCAAAATTTTCCGTATTGGCCCGAATATTGTCCTCCAGGTTTTGAGCGTTATTTTCGATAAAGTCTTCTGCCCAGTTATACTCTTCCAGTTTAAGTGCAATGCTGACCACATTCAGGTAGGTAGAACGAGTAAGTAAGTTGTTTTCAACAATAACATCATTAAGAAGGCCCAGCTTATACCATTCGAAGGATTCCCGGACATAAGGTTCCCGCCCCTGGTTCATGTTTGAGATGCAAAGGTTGATCGCCATTAAGATGACGTAGCGCAGATCGATCCGGCTGAGTAGGTGACCATGTTTTTCTACTGCATCCCGTAACAGGCTGATGGTAGCACCAGAGGCATCGTCAGCTACTAGTCCACGGTAGCCATAATAATGGATGGCCAAAACAGGGAATTGTTCCAGATCAAGCCGTTCTACGTATTTCACTACTTCCTCCAGAAACTTGACGTCAAACTCCGTTTTGTATAGCCGCTGCTGATAAAGCATGTTCCAGCATGCCTTCAGTTTTTCAATCAGATAAGCGTGATCCAGAATGTCGGCAATCTCCTGAAATCGGGGTTTTTCTCCTAGCTGGTAATAAATCCGGTGTTCATCCCTTTCCAATTCCAGCAGGTATTGATTCCGAAGGTGACGTTCATTCTTGATGGAGACACTGTCCAGCAACTGTCCGGCTTTCTTCAGGCTTCGTGCCGCGACCGCTGCTACATTCCTTTTTCGCAACTCGGTCGTAAGCGCAAGTTGTTGGTTAATGGGGTCTCGCTTCCAGTGCTCGTAGGCCAAAAACTCCTCAGTTGCCTTAAGCGCCCAATGAAAAGTTTGTCGCAGACGCGCGTCATCAAAAGGTTCTTGCGGAAAAATCCGCTTCCAGATGCGCACCTTTGACAATGAAGACGTTTTATACAGGCGGTCCTCCCCACCGGTAAGGTAGGCGTGAAGCGCACGCACATCCTCCCTTTGGTTATGGACCGGACTATCCATCCATTTCCCCAATCGTCGGCCATCTGACTTGTCAAGCGACTGATATAAAGGAATAAGCGAATTTTTCTCAACGGTACTATTCATATTTTTTCAACAGATTTTCAGTCAAAACAGCTCCTAAAACTACAACAAACGCTAGGATTAAGGCCCAAAACACGTTTATTATGTTCATTGTAAAATTACCACTTTTTTTCAACAAAGGCTTCTTTGTGTTTTTTGCGTGGGGTCGAACTGCCCCCATATTTGCATTGCAATCAACGGATAGCGACCTCCAAACACAAACAATGAAAAAGCGATCAACGGTATTGGCCTTCAGTCGTCAGTGCCAGCGTACGGCCCTGATGCTGGCGCTGCTCTGCGCTTCTTTAACCTTAGTGGGTCAGGGGTTTGAAAAAAGGTTCGGCGGCCCCAAAGATGACTTCGGTCAGGCCATCCTTCAAACTAAAGACCACGGTTACATCGAGGTTGGCAGTACGAACGGAGTGCAAGGGGACGATAACGACATTGACATTTTTGTAGTACGTACCGATGTTGACGGTACTGTTGTCTGGACCCGTCGTTACGATGAAGGGTTCATCGAACAGGCCGAAGACGTCATCCAAACTTCCGACGGTAATTACCTGGTGGCCGGTTTCCGGCAAGCCACGGCAAATGCTTCCGAACAGACTTACCTCGTAAAGATCAGCCGCCAAGGTGATATTCTTTTCAGCAAGTCTTTCGGCGAAGAAGGACTGAATGAGCGTGGCCGCCAAATCACTCGCCTACCGAGTGAAGGTTACCTCATCACCGGTTACCGCAAGCAAGCTGGCTCCAGCCGCAGTGACATTCTCGTAACGAAAGTGAACGAGGACGGCGAGAAACTGTGGAGCTCGGTCATTGGCGGCAGCTTCAGTAGTGAAGGTTACGGTACGATTGTTAACCCCGACGGAAGTTTCATCGTCGGTGCTAACGCTCAATCCAGCAACAATGCCTTAAGTGACGTTGCCCTCCACGGCCTCGATGCTTCCGGTGAGGTACAATGGAGTAAGTACTACGGAACGGACAACAGAAGTGAACAACTCAAGAAAATCATTCGTACCCAAGATGACCACCTGGTCTTCGTCGGGTCTACGGATAACTCGAATAAGGCTTTAATAGCCAAGGCGGATCTCAACGGAGATACGCTGTGGTACCACGAAATTGACGCGGGACCACTGGACGACATTCTAAACAGTGTGATTGAAGAAGATGGTGGTGAAAACCTCATTGCTGTCGGTCAAACTGTTCCGACGCCGGCCAACCTTGACGTATTAATGGTGAAAGTCCGCGCTGCGGATGGCCTGGTGCTCTGGCAGCGTCGTCTCGGTGACGAAGAAACCCTTGATGTTGGTGCAGATCTTGCACAAACACTCGACGGTGGTTTTGCCCTAGCTGGTTTTAGCGCTCGTTTCGACGGTGTGCTTGGCAACGAACTTGTCCTCTACAAAACGGATGATCTCGGTGGCCTGCAAACCAACTACCTGCGTGGTAAAGTCTACTTCCCTGAAGGCAACGATTGTGGCCCTTACGAGGAAGGCGACCTTAGCCTCTCTGGCTGGCTGGTCAAAGCAGAAGGTGACGATGCTACCTTCTTCGGTAGTACCGATTCGCTGGGCAACTACGATCTCCGGGTAGACCGGGGAATCTACGCGCTGAGCCTCCTGCGCCGCAACGACCGTTGGAACCTTTGTGATCCCGACCCGCTAATGGTTGATCTCATGGAGCCCTACGACAGCAACTTTCATGACTTCCCGCTGCAACCGGCTTACGATTGCCCGTTGCTGGAAGTTACGATGAGCGCTTCTCCGGCGATTCAGTGCGACACCCAACGCATCACCATTAACTACAGCAACTCCGGCACGGCACCAGCAACCGATGCCAGCATTGAAGTTGCTTTAGACGAAAACCTGACGCTCCTTTCCGCCAGCAATACGCCGGTAGAAGTGAACGACACAACGATAATCTTCGATCTCGGAGACCTCGACCCTTCAACGGAAGGGACGATAACTTTAACCGTTCGTATAGCCTGCAACACTGTTGTTGACGGCCAGGCGATCAGCTCCCGCGCTACCATCTTTCCCCTGATTGAATGTGTACCGGTGAGTGATGACTGGGATCAATCCAGCATCGTGGTGACCAGCCGCTGTGATCGTATCGAAGGCCTGTCCTTCACGATTACCAACATTGGTACTTCAACCATGACGCAGACTAGCAGCTACGTTATTGTTGAAGACATCGTGATGCGCGAACAGGCGACCTTCGGTCCCCTACCCAGCATGGGTTCTGTAGTAGTTCCGGTTGACCTCTCACGTGAGGGAGAAATTGGAACCTTCAGGCTGATTGCCGAGCAATCAATGGGCCACCCAGGCAGCTTATTCCCTACAGCAGTAGTGGAAGGTTGCCAAACCAGCCCAACCGGCGACGTTACCATTAGCACCGGTTTCGTAGCACAGTTCCCCGATAACGACGAGGACCTTAACATTGACATTCTTACACAGGAGATCGTTGCGCTGGATCACGGCGCTGCTTTACAAATGACAGCTTATCCCCGAGGCTATCAAGATTCTATCATTATCCCAAAAACAGACATTGAATATTCGGTATTCTTCGCGCTGCCGGGCAACGACTCCTACGAACGCGTGGTCATCCGCGACACACTTCCTGAACAGTTGGATTTCAACAGTTTAGAGATGGGCGCCGCGAGTCATCCCTATGATTTTGTCCTTTATCAGGGCGGAATTCTGAAGATCACGTTTGATTCAATCCGAATTTTTTCAGGCGGCGGCACGGGGGAAGCTGAAACAGTATCCAGACAGGGCTATGTCTCATACCGACTATCCCAAAAACCGAATCTTATAATGGGTACTGTAATCAGAAATCGTGCTGCCGTTTATTTTGACTACGAAGCACCTGTCTTCTCCGAACAAGTTCGCCACGTGGTTGGCTGTGCTGACATCTTCACTGAAGGTGGTTGCCTACTGACCGCAACGGACCGCAACTTGCCAAGCGCAACGGGTGTTAATATAAAAGTAAGTCCTAACCCAATAAGTGATCGTACAACGGTACAAATCACGGGATGGGAACCACAAAACACGGAATTCAATTTCCACCTCTTCGATGCCACCGGCCGTACAGTGTACGAAACGAGCTTCCAGGGTGACACTTTTGAATTCCTGCGTCCAAACCTGGCCGGCGGTGCTTATTTCTACGAAATAAGCGGCGGAGGTTATCTTCTCGGAGGTGGACATCTAATACTTCGATAACAACAACCCAACCACCTTGAGCGTTAAGGTGTTATAAAACATATTGGTTTCTACGCCAATACCAAAGATTTTTTAGGTCGTCTTTTTTTTTCATGAGATTATGATTGTTTGTGCCTGACCGCTTCGCGGTCGGGCTTTTTTTTTGCACTTGCCCTAAGGGATGGGAATAAAATAATAATCTCCCGATTTAAAACGGTGGCCCCGACACTAGTGGACCACCGCAGGCAACAGCGTAGTTAATCAGGGACCTTTATTCTTTTGTAAACCCTAACTTCCTTATCTTGTGCATCTGGAATCTATATATCAATCTTGCGTTACTTACTTTGTTTGCTTTGTTTGCTCTGTTATTTCGGTCCACTGCATTCGCAGTTGGAACGTAATCCTTTTGAGCTGAAAGACCGCCTTCCGGCTACCGCAAATGAAGAAAGACCCACCGCCACGACCACCGGTAATCCGTTTGATCTGCGGCCGGGCCCCGGCGCCGGTATTCCCCTTGAAACTTCCGCTGCACCTGCGACCGCGCCCGCTAAAAACACCCCCCCCGGTACTGTCTTGGCAGCTCCCCGGAACCCAACTGGCCCACTCGTTATTCAATCTGCTGATCCCAACCAAGGAAAAGGAACGGTGCTGTTAATCCAGTTATTACTGCTACTCACCCTGGCCGGATTATGGTTACTATTTGGTGGTTTGCTGCGGCAGGTTCTCCTTGGCACCATCAATGATTCCCTGATGACTCAGGTCTACACCCGGCGCTCTGGTGGAGAGCTGGGTGCACTATGGGCTTGCTACGTTTTCTCCTTTCTATCTATGGGCTTTTTCCTTTACTTGCTAACTACTTATTTCGAACGAAGCCCGGGCTTCGACATCTGGGGAAGCTGGCTGACCTATTCGTTGGTCTTCGCAGCAATACTAGGTTTAAAGAATTTAGTGCTTGTATTATTTGCCCGGCTTTTCCCCGTTCGCAAAGAAGTAAACCGTTATATGTTTACGCTGATGGTCTTTTCTATTCTGGCCGGACTGTTTATTTCTCCGTTAAACCTGCTCGTCAGCTACGCTCCAGAAGAGTGGCGTAGCACCTTTATCTATACCGGCATCGGAGTACTCGTACTGGTCTACACCCTCCACTTAATCAGAGGGTTACTCATTGCCAGCAAGCTAATCACCAGTAGGCCTGTGCATTTATTGTTGTATATTTGCGCCATCGAAACAGCCCCTGTATTCATGCTCTATCGCTTCGTAAGCGACTCCATTGCATAATTTGGCGGCTGCTCTGTTAACCGAGAAATTAAGGACGAAAACTATGAGCACAGCCGCAAATAGCGAGAGCAATAAGCAAGACCTTACCCCGGTTCGTACAATTCTGGTTTCACAGCCGCAGCCAGAGCGAAGTCCATTCGCCCGCCTGGAAAAAAAGTACAACCTGAAGATTGATTGGCGTCAATTCATCGAGGTTCAAGGCCTGACGGAAAAGGAATTCCGTAAAGAACGAATCCGTCCGGATGAGTTCTCTGCCATCATCTTCACTTCCAAGCAAGCCATTGAGCACTTTTTTCGCCTCTGTAAGGCGATGCGCATCGAAATGAGTCAGGAAACGAAGTACTACTGCATGACTGAGGCAATTGCCAACTACCTGCAGAAGTTCATCGTTTACCGTAAGCGGAAAGTTTTTTTTGGTCAGCGCACCATTCAGGACCTTGCGCCTACCCTGAAGAAGCATCGTTCGAAGGAAAAATTCCTCCTACCTACCGGCAATCTGGGCGCAGCTTTTGTCTCCAAATACATGGACGATAATAACTTCGACTGGCAGCCGGCACTGATGTATCGTACGGTTTCCTCCGACCTGAGCGACCTGGAAGATGTATTCTACGACATCCTCATCTTTTACTCTCCACTCGGGATCGACTCACTATATGAGAACTTCCCCACCTTCGAGCAAAAAGAGACGCGCCTGGCCGTTGCCGGCAGCAAGACGACTAAAGCCTGTGAAGACCGGGGGCTGGCAGTAAACATTGCTCCTGAGCCGCCTAAAGTACCCAGCATGGAAATGGCGCTGGACAATTACCTCAAGCAAAGCAACCTATAAACATTCATCTGGCCTGATCAGACACCGTTTTTCAGAAACATCGCAGTGGAAAAGGAAGCATGGTGACAACCACCAAGCCTTCTCTGTGGCGGCCTGTCGAAAAAAACGCTCATCGTCCCAAAGCGGCACTTTGGGCCAGATTTGGTTCTCTCCGACAGGCTGCTACGTTCCAAGCATCAAGAACCTCCCCCGGAATGAATCATCATGATGAGCAGTTGCTCCAACTGCTCCGCGAGCGCCTGAGTTCCGACCAGCTGCCTGGTGTTGAGGCCCAAAACACCATGATACCACCCATGCGCGGACTGTATTCCACCCCCTCCGCCACCGCACGCAAAGCCTCCGTCTTAGCCCTGCTCTACCCTATCGACGGCCAGCTACAATTGTTGTACATCCAGCGCACCAGCTCTCCGAATGATCGCCATGCCGGTCAAATATCCTTCCCGGGCGGCTCCGCCGAACTAACCGACAAAGACGCGGGAGCTACTGCGTTGCGGGAAACCGAGGAAGAGGTAGGAATCCCACGTTCGTCCATAACGCTCTTAGGCGCACTCACCCCATTGTATATCCCCGTCAGTAATTTTATGGTAGATCCCTTTGTCGGCTTTTTGCCCGAAAGGCCCTCTTTCGTTCTTCAAGAAACAGAAGTCGCCCGGGTGCTCGAACTTCCTTTCACGGAGTTTCTAAGCCAGCATGCTCGTAAGGTAGGCCCTCGTAAACTAGCCAGTGGAATGACCCTTCGTGACATTCCCTACTGGCACGTTCGGGGAGAAGAAGTTTGGGGGGCTACGTCTATGATGACTGCGGAGCTCATTGCTTTAGTCAAGGAGAGAAGGATAGAATAAGTGAATAAGAGAATAGCTGCCTCCACTCACGGCGCTGCGCTTGTTCGACATGGTGAGCGCAGCGAACGGTACTTGCTGTAGCTATTCTCTCCTTCCATAATTCTCTTATTCAATGAAGAGTTTCTCCCCCGTAACAAGGTCAAACAAAGTCAAACGACGCAGTTCGTAGTATCCGATCCAGAAGTCGCGGAGGCTGGCCATGTACTGGCGGCGGGCCTCGTCCATCTCCCGGACGGCAAGGTTGAGTTCAATGATACTGAGCTTACCGATCAGGTAGCGTTTACGGGTAATTTCTTCCCGGCGGAGGGCGACTTCGTAGGCCCGATCAGCCAGTGCCACCTGATTGCGGAGCAAATCAAACTGACTAACCTGGAGGCGAATCCGCCGTTCGAAGCTGATCTTTTCTTGTGCAATATTGAGCAGCTCCAGATCTTGATTGGAGCGGGCCACCTCAATTCGACTGCGCGCCTTACCAAAGTCGGCAATCGGTACTTGGATGCCGAGCGTAACTACTTCCTGGTCAATGAGGCCATCGTAGGCACTTCCTAAACTATTACCGGTGCCCGAAAGACCAAATTGCCCCTCAATATTCACCTGAAAACCATTGTTCTTTCTAGCCCGGTCCAGGTTAGCGGCAGCCTGTAGTGCCCTACGCTCAAAACCAAGAATCTGGCTGCGATTTTCCATCGCGTATCGGAGGGCCTCCTCCGAATCCACCTGGTTGGTAGGAATGGTAGACGGTGGATAGAGCTGGAAATCGGCATTTTCAGTAATCCCAAGAAAGCTTCGTAATTCTTCGTTCGCCGTTTGGGCATTCAGATTGGCGCTGGCCAGGGCGGCGTTAGCGTTCATCACGCTCAGCTCGATTTGTAGCAGATCAGTTTCTGCAATTCGCCCTACGCTAAAGCGCCCCTGACTGACCAGGTACAGGGTATCGGAGTTCACCTTGTTTTTTGTCGCAGCCTCCAGGTTTAGCTGAGCGATGAGTAGATCGAAGAAAAGATCGGATGCGGTAGCTGCCGCCTGTTCCTTTGATTCGTTAAAAAGACGCTTATTCTCCTTGTAACGCAGCGGCTCGATTTTTTTGTCCCATTTCAATTCATTGTAGCCCCGCAACGGCTGAAAGAACCCGAGAGAAATCGGGGTAGAAAGATAAGAAAGCGAGGAAGGGTTCAGGTCTGTTTTGAACACATCGAGCCGTCGCAAGCCGGTCGTCAGGAAGAGCTGTCCGCCGGTAGCAACAATGGGCTGAGAGACCGAAACACTTACCGTATTACGCATGAGGGATCGGCTGATGAAATCCTCCCGCCCATCGGGTAAAATAATGTTATCAATGGACCGGTTCAACCCAGGCAAGGTGGCATTGAGCTGTACTTGCGGCTTGAAGTCTGCCTGAAAAGAGCGGTATTGCCACAGCGTGTTGTTGAGGCGGGTTTCGGCCAGTTTCATGTCGGGCGACTCGCTACGGGCGATGTCAATAACCTCATCGAGGGTGAGTTCGTAGACCTGCTGTGCGCTGACTTGGGCGGGGCCGCAGGTGCAGAGGAGGGTTAGAAGGAGCAGGGAAAAAACTCCGACGGTGCCCACTCCGATCGTGCGCCTCTCCCCCCGCCCCGCTCCTCCGGAGAGGGAAGACGTCTCTGCTCGCTTCCGCTCGTAGGGCAATGTCGTTTGAGATTTATGCGTAAACTGTACTCGGGGGAGAAGGACCGGGAGAGAGGTGAACCGGCACTCGGGGCTAATAGTGTCTTTCATGTTAATTTGTTTCCTAGGAGTTTAGCGCTTGTTTGGACGACGAGCGAAAGTTCGAACAAGCGCTAAGCTTGCTCATTTATCCTTACCCAGCACCTGCGTCCGCGCCGAAAAATTATCTTTCTAATCCGATCTCAATGCCTTAATCGGATCCAGTTTCGCCGCTCTGCGTGCGGGGAACAAGCCAAAGACCAGCCCAATGGTCGACGCGACGCCAAAGGACAAAAGCACGCTCCATGCCGACACTTCGGTCGGTATATCATAATTAGCGCCGATGAATACTGAAGCGCCTACCCCCAGCACAATACCGGTGATGCCGCCCAACAGACTGATGAATACGGCTTCGAGCAGAAATTGCTGCACGATGTCCTTCTGAGTAGCGCCCAGGCTACGGCGGGTTCCAATCTCCTTGGTCCGTTCGAGCACCGAAGCCAACATGATGTTCATAATACCGATACCACCCACGAGTAGCGAAATACCTGCGATGAAGGCCAGTACTTTATTGAAAGTATCCTGGGTCTGCTGCTGGGCTTCCAACATCTTCTCGGGGACTGCCATCTCATAGTCGATCACCGTTTGATGCCGACGTTTGAGCAGGCGAGCCACTACATTGCTGGTGGGCAGCAGCTCCTCGGAGTTGGCCACCCGGATCACCATACGGTCCAGTTGATGATAATTCTCTTCCCCACCATTATCATTGCCTCGGTTGTTACCGATGTTCCGGGAATGGGCGTAACTGCGGTCCTTGAAGCGAATCAAGGCCGTTTGTAGCGGTATGTAGATGTCCTGATTATAGTCCCGTATCCCCAGGTTTTCAAGCTGGTCTTTTTTGGCAATACGTTCCTTAAGCACGCCGATGATCCGCAACCAGGTCTGCCCACATTTGATGCGCTCACCAATGGCCCCCCCCTCACTGAAGTAGCGCCGAACGATGTCTTTTCCGACAATGCAAACGGGGTCTCCCTTCTCCTGGTGTACGTCGTGGAAGAGTCTGCCCCGCTCTACCTGCAGGTTGTTCAACTCGAAAAATGCGTTGGTTACCCCTACCGCTCTACTCTTGCCGATCTTCCCATCACGGATGACCGTAGTGGGTAAAACGATCTCAGGGCTGACGGCTTCCACGCCAGGCAGAATGGCATGAATGGCCCGGACATCACCCATGTTCAGGCCCGGAGACCACGGCTTGGTATTTTTCTCCTGACCGGCAGACTGAGCGGTGTCATCTCCCTCTTCTACCTCCATCAGGCTGGTAACGACAATATTGTTTGCACCGATGAGTCGCATCTGGGCCAGGATCGCTTCCCGTGCCCCCGTTCCGATGGCCAGCATAGCGATCACCGCCGCTACGCCAAAGACGATGCCCAGGGCCGTAAGGAATGCTCGTAACCGATTGGCGGCGACTCCTTCGAGGGCCAGTTGAAAATTGAATAGTAGCTTTTTCATCATCCCAGGTTTAAAAGATGATCATAAAGTTCCCGCTGTTGCCGTCCCCGGTCGAAATCTGACCGTCTTTGGGCACCTTAGCCTCTTTCTCGTCGGCAATGCGCCGGCGCTCATCGCGTTCGGTAAGCAGTTTGTTTTCGGCATCGTCTTTTGCGTCAACGGCAAGTGGTGTAAGCCGGAGTCTTTCAGCGTTGGCCGGCGTCGTTAGGTAAACCCGGTCTCCGGGTACGACCCCCTGGACAATGACCACCTCATTTTCATTGGTCCAGCTGCTGATGACTTCCTGTTTAACCGGACGACCATCAACCTGCTTATAGACAAAAGTGATGCTGTCTTTATAAAGTGCTTCAAGGGGGATGAATAGTTTATTCGTTAGTACATCCGTCAGGATTTCGTTACTCGTCGTCATCGCCGGACGTAAGATCGAATCACTCTCATTGACCTGAATGATGACTTCGAATACTTTCGAGTCGTAGTTCCTCAACTGCTCGCCAATGTTGGCGACCTGGACAACGAGGCCGGTATAACTATTGTCAGGGAAGGCATCCACCTGGATGGTTACCTCCTGCCCTTTTCTTACCCGGCTGATGTCTACTTCGTTGACGTAGGTCTTCGATATCATATCAGAGAGGTCCGGCAACTCGGCCACGACGGGATCCCAGGCCCTGATCTGGGAACCGGCTGTCACCTTACCATCCCAGCTCCTTGCATAAATCACCATACCGTCTTTGGGCGCCATGATGACGAACTCCTTGGCCAGGTCTTGCAAGCGGGTAAGCTGAAGTTCTTGGGTGCGCAGGTCACCCATGATCTCGTTGACCTGTGTCTGTGCTTTTTCCTGACTCAGCTCGTATTTCATCTCCAGCTGCTTAAAGTCTCTTTCTGAACGCTCCAGCTCGATGTTTGCGCGCTGGATGACCATGGGGGCTTCGTACTTACTCTGCTCCACTTCCAACAATTTCTCCCGCATCCCGAACTTGAGGTTAATCAGGTCATCGCGCAGCGCCCGCATTTCAATGGCCGTATCGATCCGGGTAGCCTCCAGCTTCGTATTGATCTTGTCCATTTCGTTGAGGGATTCCTTGATCTTAGTATCAAGTTCCGTTTTATCTAAGGTGGCAACGTAGTCTCCAGCTTCTACCATCGTGCCTTCCGGGACCAAATCCGTGATGTTGGTTTGGTAGATCTGATTGGTCCGCATACCGGAAGGGCCGACGATCTTCTCCGAGCGTTTCGCCTGTAGCTCGCCGGTAGCGATCACGTTCATCAGAAATTCCCCCTGCCGGACGGGTACGGTCAATTGGGCAGATTGTTCGGCGTCGGTGGTGCCTGAGGTAAAATACCAGATAGCCGCACCGGCTAAAAGGACGCCAATAATTGGCAACAGATACTTTTTCATTGGGCTAGGAATCTAAGTGTGTATGTGTATTTTTCGAAGTAAGCGCAAAACCACTTCATTAATAGGATGCCTTAAATTAACGTATTGGTTGTTGGTTTGTGTGGACCATCACAAAGATTAACACTCTTTTACATTCTACGCACCGTCGTGCTGCTTGGTCTGAGCACCATTTATAAGACGAGGATATATTGCTGTAGTTGCATTTGGCGCGGCCGCAGGTACAGAAATAAGGACAAAGGGCAAGGCAAGGCCTACGGCAAGCAAAAGGTGATACTCCGCGGACGGCTATGTGTCAAGACCGGAGGTCTTGCGAGGTAGGCCGTCGGGCGGGTTGTTGATTGGCTAACAAAGAATTGGTAGCTAAAATTAAAGGCCTTTGTAAAATAAAGTGAACTGTTTCTTCGTAAAACTATTTACTGCTTGTACCTAACCCAATCCGAGTGCGCTACTGCTTCATTTTTCTGTCTTTGCTCCTTTTCGTTGCTTGCAACGCCTACCGTCCATTGGTGAAGGTCGCCGTTCCGGACGGTACCTGGAAAACCCGCCAACTGGTGGCCACTCCCCAGGATACCACCGGTGACCCGGTGGCCGGCTTCGACTTCCTGGTCCACGGCGACTACATCGGCAGCGGTGTCCCGCTGGAGACCATGCAGCAGGCCGCGCCAAAGATGCCGCAGGATCGTCCTTTCCCGCGTAACGAAATGAATAAGGGCATACCCTACTTCATGACGGCTTTTACAGCGCCAAACGGTGCTAAAGTTGCCAATGGCAATTGCTTTACTTGCCATGCTGGCCGCGTCGATGACGAACTGATTCTCGGGCTGGGAGACAGTTTCTCCGACTACGAATCCAGTATGGTTTTCATGGGTACGATGATGCGCTTCGGCATGGGGATGAAGTACAATAAAAAGAAAGACCTTCAACCGGCCGCCTTTGCTAATTTTGGCAACTACTTCCAGCGCATGGCGCCGAAAATAAAAACCACGCAGCCTGGCAGCAATCCTGCCTTCCGCCTGGCGGAGGCCTGTATGATGCACCGGAACCCTGAAGACCTAACCTATGTGGACAAGCCGCTCTTCGAGATGTGGGACTACAACATTGCCACCGACACGCCGCCGCTGTGGCACGTGAAGAAAAAGAATACCCTCTATTACAATGCTGTCGGCCGAGGAAGCATGCCAAAGTTGTTGCTCCAGGCCAGCGTCCTTGGTACGCCAGATAGTAGCCACAGCCGCAGCTCCGTCGAAGCGTTCAAAGATGTTTACGCCTGGCTGCTCACCTTGGAATCCCCCGCCTACCCCGGTAAAATTGACCGGCAACTTGCCCAGGCTGGCGCACCACTATTCAACGAGCATTGCTCCGGTTGCCACGGCACTTATAGCCCGGAGGGCGATACCTACCCCAATAAGGTGGTCAACCTGAACGTCGTCAAAACCGATCGCCTGTACGCCGACTACTTCAACCAAAGCGGTATTGTCGATTGGTACAACGCCAGTTGGTTTGCGACCAGTTCCCCCCGGTCCCGGTTCGAGCCGACCTTCGGCTACATTGCCCCTCCGCTCGACGGCATTTGGGCCTCAGCCCCCTACTTTCACAACGGCTCCGTACCCACCGTTTACCAGGTGCTGAACTCCAAAGAACGCCCCTCCCGTTGGACCCGTACCGGCGATAGTAAAGACTATAATTGGAAGCGCTTGGGCTGGAATTACGATCCGGGCCCCAAAAGCAAAAAATGGACCTTCGATACGTCTGTTCCAGGCTACGGCAACGAAGGCCATTATTTTGGAGACAAGCTTAGTGAGGAGGAGCGCTGGTCGGTGGTGGAGTATTTGAAAACGTTATAGGGCGTAGGGGCTTTTTCACTATTAAGGAACATCAATTCAATAGCTGTTCCTAAGGGTATTCAGGCATTAATAAGTATGTGGCTAAGTAGAGCCAGAATGCCTGAATATTCTTAATGGTTTCAAAAGTCGTAAATTTGCACCCCTACTAAAGCGATAACTCGACCATGTCCTCCCGAAACCTACGCAACTTCCTCAGCCCCGAAGATCTACGCGCCCGCTTGGAAGCGGAGACGGAGCCCCGCGTGACCTTTAGTTTCTACCGGTATGCCAACATCGCGGAACCAGAATTATTCAGGAACGAGTGCTACCTGCGCTGGGCGGAGCTCGACGTATTTGGCCGGGTATACATTGCTACCGAAGGCATCAACGGTCAGGTCTCGGTTCCAGTTTCTAAGTTCGAGGCGTTTAAAGCTGAATTGTACAGCGTTGACTTCCTGGATGGCATGCGGATCAACATCGCCATTGAGGCGGAAGCAGAATCCTTCCTAAAGCTGAAGATCAAGGTCCGGTCGAAGATTGTTGCTGATGGTTTAAACGACGACACTTTCAACGTTACCAAGCGTGGTCGTCACCTTTCCGCCACTCAAGTTAATGAGCTGCTCGATCAGGAGGAGACCATTGTAGTCGATATGCGGAACCACTACGAAAGCGAAGTCGGTTACTTTGAAGGGGCCATCCGGCCCGACATCACCAACTTCCGGGACCTCTTACCCGTCGTAGAGGAAATGCTAGAAGACAAAAAGGACCAGAACATTGTGATGTACTGCACCGGCGGAATCCGTTGTGAGAAGGCCAGTGCTTACTACCTCCACCGCGGGTTTATGAACGTAGCGATGGTTGACGGTGGCATCATCGAGTATGCCCGCCAGTGCGAAGCACTGGGCCTGACATCGAAGTACCTGGGTAAGAATTTTGTCTTCGACGAGCGCCTGGGAGAGCGCATCAGCGAACATGTAGTTGCCCATTGCCACCAGTGTGGCAGCCCATCTGACCGGCAGCTTGACTGTGTAAATGAAGCTTGCCACATTCTCTTCGTCCAGTGCGAGGCGTGTGCCGAGAAGTTCAACGATTGTTGCTCGACGCAGTGTAAGGAGTTTCTTGAACTCCCTGAAGCAGCACAGCACAAGTTGAAGATTACTACGCAGTTCAACGGGCAGAAGTATGGGAAGGCACTGCGGGTATCGATGGTGCAGGCGGGGGAGGCGGAGTTGAAATAACCCTTCGTTTAGGTAGAGAACTTGTTGTCCGACCGCGAGCGGGGCCATAGGTTCCCGGAGCGTGTAACTGTGGCAGCTATTCTCCCATTCTTTTATTCTCGCCTTCTCTTCTCATGCGCGGCCGCAGGTGCAAAAAAACGGTAGAAGAGCAGTACCTAATCATCGTTAAATCGAACCTTTCCCTACTGAATGTACAGTTAGCCTATTCAGCCCCCAACAACCATGACCACTGACTCCCACTTCACGGAACTACTACACAATGGCACCGATCAATAGGCGACTACGACCTGGTAGTTGATTGAGCCTTGCGCCTAATGGAAAAGGTATTGAATCCGAGACCGTAGTTATTCTGGCCTCCTTCTCTAAGGGACGAGATCAAACCATAACTATACTTCGTCCCCTGAAGGAAAGGCTCCGTTGGCAGGTAACGAGATAAAGTGGCACCAATTCTGGAGGCAAGAAATCCCCCTAAAGCATCGCAACCAAAATCTCATGGTACCGTTAGACATATAAATTAAATTAGTATGGCAACCTACCTCATCATCGGCGGCAGTTCGGGCATCGGCCGAGCACTAGTGGACCAATTATTGGACGAAGGGCACAAGGTGGCCGTTTGGGCGCGTGAAGCGCGGGATTTACCCGCCACCGTCAGCTTTACCGCGTATGACGTGGTCGGCGAAACGGACCCACCCAAGGAGGCGTTACCCGACGAATTAGACGGCTTGGTCTATTGCCCCGGCAGCATCGACCTAAAGTCGTTCCGCAGCTTGAAGGCACCAGCTTTTCGGGAAGCGTTCGAGTTGAATGTTGTTGGCGCCGTACGTTGTTTACAGGTGGCGGAACGCACCCTAAAAAAATCAGACAAGGCGGCAGTGGTTTTCTTTTCCACCGTTGCCGTACAACGGGGAATGCCCTTCCACGCTGGCATAGCGGCAGCCAAGGGCGCTGTGGAAGGCCTCACCCGCAGCCTGGCGGCGGAGTATGCTCCAAAAATCCGGGTCAATGCTATTGCGCCTTCACTGACGGATACCCCTCTAGCGGGTAAGCTGCTTGGTACTGAAGACAAGCGACAAGCCAGTGCCGATCGCCATCCGCTCAAACGTGTGGCAGCGCCAGAAGAAATTGCAGCCATGGCCGCCTTCCTGCTAAGTGATAAGGCAGCCTTCGTTACGGGGCAGGTAATAGGTATGGATGGAGGGCTTTCGGCGATATAGATAAAGAATGGAAAAATAAATAACCGGCGAAAGCAGCAGCGTAGCTAATGATTGATTGAAGCTATGACTATCTTACTAAAAAAGACCCCTCTCCCGAATCGCGGAAGAGAGGCTATCCCAAAAACCGATTTAAACTCTTTCTGCGCATTAGGAACCTTTTGCCCGTAATAAACAGATGCTCCAACGACCAGGTCAGAAGAGCAATTAAATCTTGTAGGTAGATAGCGATGCGTCCTTAAGGGTTAGACGCGGGATAGCTCAAAACTCAGCGGGTACTTGACCGGAATAGGTCCAAATACCCGCCAAAGATAATCTTTTAAGGACGAACCTCCCAAATTAACGCCGATTCTCTTGCAGAGCTTTCTTCTTCCGTGACTCCTTAATGGAATTCCGGTCGAGGGAATATCCTACGGTAACCTCGTGGCTGCCGTTGTTATACTGCTGAAATTCGCCGAAGGAAAGGTCATAGGAATAGTAGAACTGCAGGCCGTTAATCTTGGTACCCAAGAGCAGCCCGATCGCGCCAAGATAGCGGTAGGAAAGGCCGGCGATGAACTGGTCGTCCAGGAATCCTGCCTGAAGATTGAAGTCCATCATAAAGGGGGCATCTTGAACCTTGCGCATCATAATGCTTGGCGTCAGGTTGACATTGAGTTCTTCGACTCGGAAGTGCTGGCCCAACAAGAAAGTGAAGTTAAAGCTTTCTTCTGCCGTTGTGCCAGAGATGACGTCCAGGCGGTTCGCTACAAGGTTATTGATGGTAAATCCGCCAAAAACCTTGTCCAAATAACTGCCGTAGATACCGATGCCGGCATCGAAACGATTCTCTCCGTCTAACCAGGCCATTATTTCCTCGTCGCCTGGCTCGAAGTGAACATTACTGATCACCTCAGGGTCTAGGGTGAGCCGTTGAAACTGGGTAAAGAACCCGAAGGCAGCTTGAAAAGCCTGCTCTCCCCTAACTTCTTTGCCGAGGCCAAAGCGAAAGGCCACATCGAGCTGCCCCTTAAAGCGGCGCTGCTGCGCCGCTGATTCGGAGAAGATGGCCGCACCAATACCAAAGGCTTCACCAACCGGTCCGTTAAGCCTGAGGCCGACGGTTTTCGGGGAACCCTCAAAGCCTGCCCAGGCAGCCCGGGCATTAAGTTGGAGTGTATACTCATCCGTAAAACCAGCTGCCGCCGGGTTCAGAATGATTGGATTTTGTACGTAATGGTTAAATATGGCTTCGTCCTGAGCAGAGAGAGAGGTGCTCAGGGCTACCAGGAGGAGAACCAGGATGGGTAGCAGTTTTTTCATTGGAAGCGTTTCTAATTCGTTTTTGGGATGGGAGGTAAAGGGTTTCCCGAAGCCTGCTGTTTCCGGCAGGCTCCGGGAAAGGTTTATTCGCGAACGATCGTGAGTGAGCCGCGCTGCTGCTTGGGTTCACCCTGTAAATTGGTAAAATCAAAAATATAATAGTACGGTCCTTCCGGAAGTACGGTACCGTCATTCGTTCTTCCTTCAAAGCAGTTGATCCCGCTATCATCGCTGCTACAATCGTAGTCAGCGACCTTGTAAACCAACTGTCCATAACGGTTGAAGACCTGCATGGTATTGTTGATGGCTTCATCGTTATTGGAGCAGAACAAGATGAACTTCTCGTTGAGTCCGTCACCATTAGGGCTGATGACTTCCCGCGCACTCAGGCAGGGGAAACGACGATCAAGCACATTGGCAATCATTGTAACCGTCTGACATTCGTTATCGTCGGTTACCTGAATCGTATATTCTCCGGGGCACAGACCTTCTGCCAGTGGATTATTCCCCTGGCTCGGCAACTGAGGCCAAGTGTAACGATAGTTTCCGCTGCCACCCAATGGAATGATCTGAACACTGCCGTTGCAACCTTCTGTGGCATCAACAGCTTCGAAGGTAACGGCCAGGTCTTCTGGTGCCGTAAGCGTGAAGGATTCTCCGGCGGTACAGTTGTTATCATCGGTAACGGTAACGCTGTAAGTACCATCATCCAAGCCTGAGATACGTGGGGTGGTAGCATCATTTGACCAAGAGAACCTGTAGAGAGCAACGCCTCCGGTTGGGTTAACCGCAAGACTACCATCGTTGGCGCTACCACAGCTTATTTGCATAACTGACGATTCCAGCGCCAGGGCAGGAGGAGCGGTAACTTCAATCATTTCAGTTATTTCACAGTTACCTTCATCGAGAACGGTGATGGTGTAGACACCTGCGGCAGCATTCTCCAGCACACTATCTATGCCAACCATTAGGCCGTCGAAGATGAATTCATACATGAAGTTTCCTTGACCGCTGATCTCGACCACGATGCGACCGTCCGTGGCTCCGGCACAACTGACACCAAAGCCGTTGAAGGTTGAAGTGACGGATGTCGTGACGCTGAAGCCAGCCGTAATACCAACGGTATAGTTACGGATCAGCATAGCGCCGGAAGCATCTACGATCGTCAATGTATAACCACCGGCGGAAACGCCTCCGGCGACATCGTCGGGAGCCAGGTCTTCCTGTGTAGAGATTTCATCCAGGGACCCCGTCCGGGTCCAGGAGAAGGAATATGGCATCACACCGCCAGAGATCGTAACATCAATACCTCCTTCAGTGCCGTCAGCGCAGGCTACGTCGGTAATACCGGCTAGCTCCTCGTCAATCCGGCTCACCTCGATCGCATCTGTTTCCAGCATACAACCGTTGGTATCGGTGATGGTTCCGGTGTACATACCGGCACAAAGTTGGCTGATGGTAACACCAGTGCTGCTATTGCTCCAGGCAACGGTATAAAGGGAGGTTCCACCTTCAATAGCAAGACTGATCATGCCCGAGCAATCCATATCTTCCGTATCAGAGGTAACGGTGGGAGTATAGGATAATGGTTCTGGCCCATCTACCGTAACCATGGTGCTGAGCATTGCTCCCTGGGCGTCGGTAAGGTTGACAGTATAAGTTCCCGGAGGAACGCTCACTTCGATGCTGTTGTCATCGTCGGTGTACATAAAGGGTAATTCCGGAACACTTACAATGATGGGAGCCACACCGTTAGTCATTGTCAACCGAATGATACCGTCGTCGGAATCCGTACAGGAAGCATCGAGCGCAACTAAGCCGGTGATCGTGGGCGCATTTGCACCTACGGTAAAGCACCGCATCATTTCACACATACTGGCATCGGTCACCGTCACGCAGTATTCTCCAGCGTTAAGGTCAGATCGGTTTTGCGTCGTCGGTCCGTCGGCCCATTCGAAAGTATAAGGCGAATTACCCCCGGACGGTACAATTACAACAGCGCCGTTACTGCCCATGGTAGCGTTGGTAACATCGCCGCCAATCAAAATTTCAACCGGCGCTTCCACGGTAATCGTCTGAACGACCTGGTCGGCTCCGCTAGTTACCGTAACGGTGTAGTCTCCAGGGGCAAGGTTGTCGATATCCTGGAGCATACTTATGGTATCGCTGCCATCACTCCAGAGGTAATCGTATCCTCCAGCCCCCCCGATAACGGTAAGATCGATCGAGCCATTATTCTCTCCCGCACAACCTGAGTCAACGTCGGTATCCAAAATGGCCAGTGCCCGGATAATTGCGAAGCACTGGATGTCGCTACAGTTGCTGTTGTCGATTACCGTCAGGCAGTAGGTGCCTGGCTCGGTAGGTTCTATGTCTTCCTGATCGGACGTAAATTCATTAGGTCCGGACCAGGCATACTGGTAAGGGATACGGCCACCCGTAACGGTTGCGTCAATACGGCCGGAGCTGTCGGTAATGTTCGTCAGTTGTCCTCTGATGTTCACCACGGCAGGCTCGCCAACGGTAATGTTGTCTAGTGAACGCACGCACCCATTATCATCGGTTACAGTGACGCCGTAAGGACCGCCAGGCAGCATTGTTTGCGTAGGCGTGCCATCTTGCAGGCTACCACTCCAGTCAAATAGGTACGGGCCGGTATCGCCCACCGTAGCGATGGTGATTCGCCCGTCCGACTCCCCAAAGCAAGAAACGCCACTGACCATATCTACAACGATATCGAAAAGTCCAGGATTTATTACATCGAAACAATCAGAGGTTGATTGGCTCGTCATTGGGTTAGTTATCGTTACGCAGTATGTCCCCGGGCTAAGATCCGTTGCCATTGCGCCGGTGGATACATTAGGAGACCATTGGTAAGTAAGGCTATTGCCGCCACTTACTATTAGTGCGATGGATCCGTCGATGCCGTCTCGGCAATTGGGGTCTTCTATATTGGAGGATACAATGACCGGTGCCGACGTACCGTTCACCTGACCATTCAGTAGTTCTGCCACAATGGTACCATCAGTATTCTCAAATTCAACCGCGGTGGGTGTATCGCTAAAGGTGACCAGGGTCGGATCTGTAGAGCGCACCCTGAAGCAGATGGAGTATAGTGCCGTGCCGTCCTCCACGCTATTAGGATTAAGCCTTGGATCGAACCAAAGTACCCGCAGAATACCGGGCGCTGCGTTATTCACCGAGATGTTTCTGAAACTACTGATGTTATTATTTGGCTCCATCCGAAGGTATTCCAGCTTAGCAGTATCATAACGGATGGTGTACTGGAAAGAAACCAGATTCATGGCCTGAAAGGCAATGATGGGCAGACATATTTCATCATCAAGCTCTGCCTCCGTGGAGCCGATCTGGAAGGTCAGGTCCTCCGCCACTGGAGCATTAGGGTTAATGCTGCCGCCGACGGGGACCACGCCTACTGATTGATTGCTGGCGTTACGTGCAAGGATAGCGGTAGGGCCATTTGAGAAATTCAGCGGTGTGACGGCAAAGCGGTCGACGGTAAAACAGAGGCTAACCATCGTTGCTCCATCAGGTATGGTTCGCCCTGCAGGGCCTGGGGAGTTCCAGTCGAAGGCAACCTGTCCGGCCGCCGGCGTCGTAAAGTTGGCGGCGGTGATGCTGGCGAGGCGGAAGTTCGTTGCCCTGGTGAAGGTAACTTTGGTCGCATCGTATGCTATGGAGAAGCTAAGGTCCGTCAGTGCGGTAAAGTCCGTTACTTTCAGGTTAATACATACCTCCTCTCCCAGGGCACCATCCCTGCTGCCCAATTCAAGCACCAGGTTATCCGGGGTGCCTCCACCGCAGGTGATGTCATCATTGACACTTCCATCCACCAGGTCAACCGGCATTATGGCTGTGTTGCTAGGGTCCGCAGCTCTTGGCTCTGAAATAGTCACCGGTGTGCGGCAAGCCTCCAGTACGGTGAAACAGGCGGAGAGGATATTTTCTCCATCTGGCACGTCATTGGCGCCCAGGTTGGGGTCGAACCAAACTACCCGTAAGACGCCGGGGGCAGAATTCGCCACTTGCAGGTTAGGCAGTTGACCGGTACCGGCCGCGCTGACAAACTCGAGCTTAGTCGTATCGTAGTTAATGGTAAACTGTAGCCCGGCAAAATTCGTCAGGTTAAAGACCATTACGTCGAGGCATACTTCAGTGCCTTCCGCCGCAATCTCATCACTGACTATCAAAGTAAAATTTTCGTAGGGTTCAATACCTCCCGTATTAATGGTACCGGGGTCAGTACTCACCGTCAGGTTGGTACCGCCGTTATTCGTTGCCATTGCATTGGTAATCGTCACTGGAGTCTCATCACCAGTCAGCACATTGAAGCAGATGGTAAAGAGTGCGTCTCCGTCTGACAGCGACTGAGGGGAGGCTGGCGTATAGTTGACGGTGATCGAGGAAGCGGTCGTAGTGAAGTTGCCAGCCCCAAAGCCCGCTAGTGCAGAGTTTGCCGTCACGGAAGAGAGAGCAAGCACACTGTTATCAAAATTTACCGTAAGGTTGATGTTAGCGATGTTGGTGAAGTCCGTTACCCTAACCGGAATACAAACCTGCTGACCAACCTGGCCGGTTCCGTCGCTAACGTTAAGTCCCAGCATATTCGAGGGGCAATTGGTCGGACAGCTGCCCCCACAATCGACACCGGTTTCGTCTCCGTTTTGGATGCCGTCAGTACAGGTGGTACAAGGGACACAATCGGGGCCACCACAGTCGATGCCAGTTTCATCGCCGTTCATAATACCGTCGGTGCAAGTTTCACAAGCATCACAATCAGGGCCACCGCAATCGACGCCGGTTTCGTTACCGTTCATCATACCGTCGGTACAAGTAGGGCCGGCCACACAACCGTTGACCATACCGTCATTAGGCACGGGGCCGATAACATTGCCGGTAGTATTCGTTACCCGGAGGCGATCCGCATCCAGGATGGTGGTGGCGGTTGTTTCGTTGGTGAAGCAGATGGTGGCGAAGGCCTCACCGTCGTTCAGAGAGATGGGGCTGTCGGCGGAACGGAAAAAGACCAAGCGGACTTCGCCGTCGGTAAATTCGTTCACCTGCAGGCCGTTTCCAGCAGAAGGGTGTGCTGTGAAGCTTGCATAATTCAGGTTAGCTGCGGGATACTTAAGGTCCATTTGCAGCCCCGTTACGTCGGTAAACATGCTCACCGTCAGATCGACACAAGCCTGAGCACCCACGGCAATGTTACAAGCTTCTCCCACGCACAGATTGAGGACGTTGGAGCCTTCACCACAGGTACTTGCACAAGGCACGCAATCTGGGCCGCCACAATCAACGCCCGTTTCGTTTCCGTTTTGAATACCGTCGGAACAGGTAGAGCAGGCCGCACAGTCGGGGCCGCCACAGTCAACGCCGGTTTCGTTACCGTTCATGATGCCGTCGGAACAGGTAGGCATATTCCCACAGTTCTGATTAACCGACCCGGGGTTACCGGTACCGGGAATTCGACTACCAGAGGAATTAAAGAAACGCAGGGTATTGGCCTCATCGCGGAAGGTAACCGGTGTTGCCGCTACCGTTTGTACGGTGAAACAGATTTCGAAGGCCATCTCTTCTGCGGGAAAGGATATGCCCGCCAGATCGGGATCGTTCCAGATTAGGTTAACCGTACCATCTGATGGGCTGCCAACATTGGCACCGGACTGCAATGCTGCCGCTGCTGTAAAGCGAGTGTACTCGAGGTTGGCAGGCAGGTAAGAGAGGGAGAATTGGAAGCCAAACAAGTTGTCAAAGTTACCGATAAAAACAGGCATACAAACCTCTGCACCTGCGTCCCCGCATACACTTCCAAGACATATTTCCGGATCGGTCGTATCGTCCCCACAGTCGCCCATATTACACGGCAGACAGTTAGCGCCGCCACAATCAACGCCGGTTTCATTGCCGTTCTGGATACCGTCGGAACAAGTAGGTAGATCAACGCAAGCAGCACAGCTGCCGCCGCAATCGACGCCGGTTTCGTCACCATTTTGAATGCCATCATTACAGGAAGGGACAACCATACAGCCGTTGACCATGCCATCGTTGGCGATCGGTCCTATTACGGAGCCATTGGGATCGGTCACCCGCAAACGGTCCGCATCAAGCGTAGTCATACCAGCGGCTTCGTTGGTAAAACAGACCGTTGCAAAAACTGCATCATTGGGTAAGGTGACCGGCATATTTGCCCCCTGGAAGAAGACCAGGCGCAATTCGCCATCGGCAAATTCATTTATCAGCAGCCCAGTACCGAGCGCTGCATTTGGTGTAAAGCTCAGGTAGTTCAGGTTGGCGGCAGGATAGAGAAGGTCCATTTGTACGCCAGTAATATTCGTGAAGTTCGTCACTATCAGGTCAACACACGCCTGAGCACCAACGGCAACATCACAAGCCTGGCCGACACATAAGTTGAAGAAAGAAGAACCTTCCCCACAACTGGCATTGGTTGCACAAGGCGCGCAGTCTGGGCCACCACAATCAACGCCAGTTTCATTACCGTTCATCATCCCATCAATACAGGTGGGTTCTGGGCAGGCCGCACAGCTACCACCACAATCGATACCGGTTTCATCGCCGTTTTGGATGCCGTCGCTACAAGTCGGCACTGCACAATCGTTAACTGTACCATCATTCGCTATCGGGCCTACTACCATTCCAGTGGTATTGGTTACTCTCAGGCCGTCGGCATCAATGAGCGTAGCGCTCGCTACTTCATTGGTAAAACACAGCGTAGCGAATACGTCGCCGTCTGCTAATGTTTCCGGACTATCAGCACCGCGAAAGAAGATAATGCGGACTTCTCCGTCAGCGAATTCATTGATCTGCAGCGCATCAGCCAAGGCGGCGTTTGCCGTAAAGCCAGAAAACTCCAGGTTCGTTGGTGGATAAAGGACGTTCATCTGAACGGCCGTAACATTAGTAAAGTTAGCCACCGTCAGGTCTACACAGGCCTGGGCACCAACGGCAATATTACAGACATCGCTCACACACATATTAAATACGGAAGAACCTTCTCCACAGGTAGTTGCTACACAAGGAGCACAGCTACCACCGCAGTCGACACCAGTTTCAGTACCGTTCTGAAGACCATCACTACACGTTGGTGTAGCGCAAGCGGTACAACTACCACCGCAGTCTACACCGGTTTCATCACCGTTTTGGATGCCGTCATTACACGTCGGCACTGCACAATCATTGACCGCCCCGTCGTTAGCTACGGGGCCTACTACCATTCCGGTAGTATTAGTCACCCGCAGGCGGTCCGCATCTAAAGCAGTAGCGGAGAGTGTTTCGTTTGTAAAGCAGATGGTGGCAAAGATGTCGCCGTCATTCAATGTTACCGGGCTATCAGCCGAACGGAAGAAAACTAATCGGACTTCACCGTCTGCAAATTCATTCACCTGCAAGCCGTTTCCGACAAGCGTATTTGGCGTAAAGCTGGCGTAGTTAAGGTTTGCAGCAGGATATTTCAAGTCCATCTGCAAGCCGGTGACATCGGCAAAATTAGTTACCGTCAATTCTACACAGGCCTGGGCACCAACGGCGATGTCACAAACATCGCTGACACACATGTTCAGAAAAGAAGATCCTTCGCCACAATCAACCATACATGGGGCACAATTGGAGCCACCACAATCAATGCCTGTTTCATTACCGTTCTGGATACCGTCGGAACAAGTAGGCGGATCAACACAAGCAGCACAACTACCGCCACAGTCGACACCCGTCTCATCACCATTCATGACGCCGTCATCACAAGTGGCCATACAGGCCGTACAGCTACCGCCACAATCCACACCGGTTTCATCACCGTTCATGACGCCGTCATCACAGGTTGGGCAGGCCGCACAATCAGGGCCACCACAATCAACACCTGTTTCATTGTTGTTCATTATGCCATCCGTACAGTTTGGCATACCACCGCTACCATTATTAATAGTACCGTTGGTTACATCTACATCTGCTAATTCAAATATTTCTTGGTCTTCGTTGGTAAATTCCAGGGGAATAGGACTGTCACCAATCGTAATCTCCGTCTCGGCATCTTGCACAACCAAAAAGCAGAGCTGGCCAATCACAAATGGGCCAGGGTCTGTATATCCCGTAGAGCTAAAAGGGCTGTAACTCAATCTTAGCTGATTCGGGCGATCAGCCCGAAAGGCTATAGATACATTCGTGCCGTTGATACTGGCACTACCCGAAACATAGCGAACGTTTAACGTATCGAACGTAATACTGAATTGCATGCCGGTAATTCCGACAAAATTAGCTCCTACGATATCAACACATACCGTTTCGCCTACCTCGCCATCAACGTTGGTCAGGCCAACAGAAATATTTTGCCCATTAAGACTGTTCACCAGGCAAAACAGTAGCCCACCGAGCAGTAGGGTGTAGAAATTTCTCATTTATATGTCAGTTTCGGGATTAAGATAAAAGGGACAGTCGCCTCATGCAGCGAAAAAAACACACAATTAACGGACACTGTTGGCAAGCACCACCTTGCGGTGAAGCCGTTCACGGTCCGTTATTAATCTAATAATATAAGCCCCGGTAGCGGGGAAGTCAGCTGCAGAGAGCTGGGTAACCTGCTCTCCGGGAGTAAGGTTTACGGTACGTTGGTGAATCAGCCTGCCTTTCAAGTCCAGCAGCTCAAGTGAAGCTTTGCCTCCATAATCGAGCCGGGTGGTGATGCGAACAAATTCGCGAAAGGGATTAGGAGCTACCTGAAACCGGGAGTCTTCAGCAAACGAAGGGATACCGGTCGGAGCTTCACAAGTGACAACGCCGGGCATTTGTTCACAGTCCAGCCTTACGTTCGCGTTATTTTGCGCACTGAACCGGAGAGGGATGTCACCGAATTCAATTTCCGTTGTCAGCGGATTCATGGTTAGTGGGGTAAATTCCAGCGTAAACAGAATGGTGCTATCGGGCAGATCAAATCCTGAAAGACTTGCATCAACAAGCAAAAAACCGATTCGGCCACTGTCGAGCTGCGTCTGGTTAAAGTTGTCTTCCAAAGACCCGTTAAGCGCTACGTTGCTTACCCCCGTAAATTCGAGTACGGATTCATCCCAATTTACCGACAATTGTAAGCCGACAATGTCGGCGATATTAACTGCCCGGACATTAACAGCAATATCATCCCCTGCAGTAACCATGAGGTCTTCCACAAAAAATATTGCCTCCTGTGCACGCAAGGGGAGAAGGGCCAACAACAGGGCCACTATCCCCATTGTACGGGGGAGTAAGTTTGATATGTTCATCGATTCGGGATTATAAAACCTGGCACGACCCGCCAGCCGCTACCTATTGCACCGCTAAGGTAGCCATTTTCAAGCACCTAGCGTCATATCGGAGTCAAACAAGATTCATAATACTGTATCACCAGCATTTTTCTGGGCGGCGGCGCGCCAGTACGAGGGAAAGGTAGGAGGCAATTATTGTCCGGTACATCGCCGCATTCGCCCCGGCAGTAAAAATCTTTGTTTTCTTTCTTTCATTGACCCGGAAAGCCCCGGCAAATTTGATTTGCCGGGGCTTTCCGAGATAAAGTCAATACAGTCTGCTTACCGAACCACCATCTTTCTGGTAGCCGTAAAGCCTTTAGCCGTAAGCGTATAGGTGAGTACCCCGCTGGCACCTAAATTCTGACGATTCAGGGTTAGCGCGTTCTCTCCGGCAACAGCATCAATTTCTCGCGCCAGGATTACTCGGCCACTGATGTCACGCACAGTAAGCGTGGCGTTACCCGTCTGTTCGAGGGTAAAGCGAATAACGGTAGTTTCAGCAACTGGGTTAGGGCTATTCTGCCCCAGTACATTCATGACCGTAGTCACTTCTGTATTGGTGAAGCTTATACCGATTCCTTCCAGTCCGTTTCCCTGGGTGTACCCCTCGGCAATAATCAGCTCGTCAGTAATGGCCAGGACGTCGCTCAGGCGTACATCCGCTAAGGCCTCCACACGCAATGTAACTACGGGAGTAGATGCATTAAGCCCACTGGCGGCATTAAAGCTGAATGGCAATTGTCCGCGCTCCGCAAAACCAGCGTTGAGGTTACCTGCAGCAAGCTGACCGTAGTCTACACCTACCAGGCGTACGCCGGAGGTCAGTGAGAAGGTACCCTGCAGGCCTTCCAGGCTTGCAGCAGCTCCCGCACTGATCGTTATCTCGTAGTTCCTTCCTGCGACCATATCAAGATCTGTGGTCTCCAACATCACCCTACCATTACGTGGGCGACCGCCATTGCCGGTGCTGAACGAGCTTGGATCATTACCGCTAACGTCACCAATCATGATGGCAATGAAATCAGCATCACGGACGCTGCCGTTGAAGTTGTTTACGTTAATAACTTCGGGGAAACTCGTTGCCCAAGGGTTCGAGTTCACGGGGAAGATGAAGTCTGATTCCACAAACCGCCATGCAGAGTTGTTCTGGTAAGCGTCGTCGAAGCCAAGCAGCAAGCGACGAATGGCGATGAGATCCTGTACGGATACATCTTCGTCTCCATTGGCATCGGCCGCCAGGCGCTGGTAGGGAGAATCTAGCGTCTCCAGGCCAAGAATGAAGCGGGTAATCAACACCAGGTCGAAAGTGGAAACTCCCTGGCTGTGGGTAACGTAGGTCTCCAGGCTCGGATCAACGGTATAGTCATCGCCACCTCGTAATTCCTCAAAATTGTAGTGCCCTAATCCATCCGTCGTTACATCTATGGAGCCTTCAGGACCGATAAGTTGCATCCCTACCCCAGTCACGGCATCGCCGATTACCGTCGAAATAGAGCCGGAAAGGGTACCCCTGTTTTCACTCACACAGGCGTTGTCAGCCCGTTGTACCAGAACCAATACGGAACAGTAGTCGTTCAGGCCGTTTGGATCGAACGCATAGATCCGAATCGGAACGGTTGCGTCATCATCACAATCAAAGTCGATGAAAGTATCACCTGGGTTAGGTACAAATCCGTTTTCGCCGGCATCGATCTCCTTGTAAATGGAGAAGGTTACGTCTCCGGAGCAATCCTGGACTTCACTGGCAAGACCGTCGGTCGCCCAGTAAGTTGCCAGGCCGGTTCCGTCACCGTTGGGGGCCAAGGTGACTGTCGTTTGCAGGATACAGATTGGCGTTGGTGCCAGTCCGTCTACCACACAGAACTCGATAACCTTCACGTCAACGTTACCACAGTTGTCAGCACCCCGGATGCGCACAGCGTGCTCGCCAACAGGAATGTTACTCATGGAAATAACGTAGTTGCCTTCTGCGTCACTTGACAGTTCAGCGGAAAGCAGGAAACGTGTGCGGCTAAAGCCCGGGGTTTCAACATAATCGATGTCCAGTTCTACCCTGGCATCAAGCTGTTCCTGAATAGTACAGTTATCCGTCAGTTCAAAGCCCAGTTCAACGGTGGACGTACAGTTGGCATTCAGGGCGGGGAAGCATTCCGTTGGACTGTTTGTCACAATCTGTGGTGCAACTTCATCGTGAATTTTCACAAACTGGTAGTAGCGGAAAGCAC
>JBLHRW010000002.1:0-44832 GCA_047626445.1 Neolewinella sp. | reverse complement strand
CTCCAAGGGAATTATCAAGGCAACCTGCCGAAATTCTCGCCGGGAAGCTTGGACGCAACGAATGTAGAATTCACGATTTAGCTGGTACCCCGCCTGGTTACTCGCGAGTAAAACAGGCTGGAGGAAGCCAAGTTTCTTTAAAATGTGGACGTGTTGGTGAATCGTGGGGCGGGAGAGTGGAATACCATTAATCAGCGCACTATAGCAAGAAGGGGCTCCTTGTACTAGTTTGCTCATTACCACCACTCGGGCGGGATGACCAAGCGCATGGCCTAATGCACTGGTCAGCTGCAGGTCTTTACGGAAGATGAAGTCTTTTGAAATAGCCACGTATTGCTGTTTTGTAACCCAAATATAAACAAAATATAGTTAATAATAAATTTATAAACAATTTTATATTTTGTCTCGTTGTACCTGCACTTCGGTGAGCTCAGCAGGGTTCGGCCGCGCCTGATTGGGATTTTTGTACTTACTGCATATTTAGGAACCTCTCCAGCACAGCTTATAGATTCTAAAGGATTAGCCCTTGCCACCAACATTGCTCCCAAAAACCTTTCTTTGCACCAGCGCCCCCGCCCAAAAAATCACACGCATGCAAATAACCTGGCACCATACACTTTTTGCTAACCTCACCACAACACAGCTCTACGAAATACTCCGCCTTCGCGCCGAGGTCTTCGTGGTAGAACAAGACTGTGTTTATCAAGACCTGGACGATAAGGACCAGCAGGCCATCCACCTGATCGGCGTAACAGCCGACGGCCGAATGGCGGCCTACACCCGCATCGTTGATAAGGGCGTCTCCTACCCAGACTACGCCAGCATCGGTCGGGTCATCACCGCACCGTTCGCCCGAGGAAAAGGACTCGGCCGCCCCCTGATGCTGGAATCAATAAAGGCCCTCTTTGCGCAATTTGGCGAACAGCCCATTAAGATTGGCGCCCAAGCACACTTGCAGAAATACTACGGCAGCCTTGGATTCGCTACGGTAGGGGAGGTGTACGACGAGGACGGCATTCCGCATGTCTCAATGGTATACAAATAATCATAGCTGTAATACGGTCACAATTTCGAATGGTTGATTGGAAAGAGTACCATGACTTTAGAACATTATAGTGCCCGAAAACTAAAGAAACGGGTGGACCTCACCACAACGGGATTCCCCCCATGGCTAGCAGGAATGAAAGTTGGAAGAGAGCGTATGGACGCTGACGCAGCTTCCTCTAATACTGTATAAGCCTTCGCCAAACGCTGCTCACTTATCGCCTGGCTAGGAGGCGAGACAGGCCCTCTTGGGCCTCTGTCGGAGTAGCAACTAATAACCGGGCCGACAGTAACCGTGATCACCTCATCTTTAGTCGCAGGTAATTTCGTGGCTTCTTCGGGCGTGAATACGCTTGTTTTTTCGATGGAAATCTTACCGTCAACATCAATCAGGTAGGTTACGCTAACTACTGTTGGAACGCCGTATGCTCGCGCGTAGGCGGGGTACTTTATGGAAGTATAGACACCACGAAGAAAGAGATCATTTAGATCAGCCCCCTCATTTGCTTTTGGGAAATCCTCAGATTTGAGCTGGGGTGGTGTATCCACCAACTCAACCGATAAGGTGTCTTGGGCCGAAACGGTGGTGGGAAAGGGGAGTATTAGAAGAAGGATAAGGTATTTCATCAGAGTTAGGGTGTTAACGAGGGGATGTTCTGTAAGATAAGGGGTTTGGGGTTATCCCAACCGCAACCGGTCAATATTCCCCCCAATGCTCCGCCCTTCCGTCAGCGCCATCCCCCGCCAAAGCCAGCGGCCCACCCGCGTGCGCGGCGGATTGACTCGTTCTCCAAGTCGGGCGACATTCTCATCAATTCTTGCGATGACCGTCGCCGTGTTTTCCCCCGCAGCCCATACCTGATGCGCCACCACCCAGGCCTGCTCTCGCGCAGCCCGCATACTAAAATCCAGCAAGTGCTCGTCCCGGTCTTTGCCCAGCCGGTCGAACCAGGTGAATACCGGACTTGCCCGGGCCACCCGTTCCTGCAATTCTTCGGTGATTTCCTGCAGGATATCGTTTACCCGCCGAAAATCAGCCTTCAGGTCATTGAGGTTCTTCCCGGCCATCATGCGGCCGGCGGCCATCCCGAGGTCGAGGTTGATGTGGGCGTTCATCCCCAGCAAGACGTGCTGTAGTAAGGCCTTCCGTTCTTTGGCCGCATCGAAAGCGAGTTGCCAGGAAGCAGCGCAAGGGTCTCCGCAATGGTATTGTTCGTAGGCCTCGAGGTAGAGGTTGGCAAAGGAGACGTCGAAGGCCTCCATCCGGTCATTATCGGCAAAGCGCCCGGCCCGGATCGCCTCCTTTACGGCAGCGGTCGTCCGCCGGTACACGTAGGCGAAGTAGCCGACGGCATTGTTCTCCGCTCTTGCGGTGTCGATGATGACATCCAGCTGCTGAAGTACTTCGTCGATGGTATTGGCTTGCGGCATGGGAGAAAGATAATCTACCTGTGTTAAAGCTACTCAAACCTATTCAACCCGTGCCGGAATATCACGGGAATATCAAAATAGACCGCTACCTTTCTTTCTTTTTTACCCTTTACCCCTTTCTTCCCTTACTCCTTTATATCTACCCCCCGCTCCCGCAACAACCCCATCACCCGATCCACCGGCAACGCCTCCCGGGTATGACCGTCCCGCCCAGTCATAGTCTCCGCAGCAAATAAGGAATTAATGATCGCTTCTTCCGTCGTTTCAATGGTCGCCAGAAAAAGCG
The DNA here is from genome assembly GCA_047626445.1 of Neolewinella sp. Taxonomy (GTDB): domain Bacteria; phylum Bacteroidota; class Bacteroidia; order Chitinophagales; family Saprospiraceae; genus Neolewinella. Next base: position 42,071 of record JBLHRW010000002.1, on the reverse strand, counting down.
GTGACATCGCGCCGTTGCGAAGTTCCCGAATCTCCCTTGCCCGGTCGTCTCCCGGCACAATCCGGTTTTCTGGAGCCGTTGAAAAGGCAACGACGTAGTCTCCACTCCCATTACTGGCAATGCCGCCGGTGCGGGCCAGACCCAGCATCGCCCGTTTGGCGATGCGCTCGAGGTTGCGCGGGCCAAGCGGAGCGTCGGTGGCTACGATGATCATGCAGGAGCCGTCCGCGTGGCTTTCCAGCGCATCCTTGAAATAATAGCTGCCCAATGCCTGGCCAACCTGTACGCCGGCAATCTGCAGCACCCCGCCAAAATTGGTCTGAACCAGCACCCCGACGGAATACCCGCCCAGCGATTCCGGTAGCTTGCGGCTGCTTGTCCCGATGCCGCCTTTCCAGCCGAAACAACTGGTGCCGGTGCCAGCGCCTACGTTACCTTCTGCAACGGGGCCGTCGGTAGCTTGTCGGATAGCATCCAGTACGTGTTTTTCCTTTATGTGCCGGCCGCGGATGTCGTTCAGGAAGCCATCGTTTGTTTCTCCCACGACTGCGTTCACGGAACCGACCCCTTCATTCCCCGGTGCTTCCAGGCAGTGAGTGATCAGGGCATCCGTGGCGGTCGCCACGCTGAGGGTATTGGTCAGGATGATGGGGGTTTCCAGCTCCCCCAATTCTTTGACCTGGCTGTACCCCGCCAGCTTACCGTAGCCGTTGCCCAGGTAAATGGCGGCCGGAACCTTACGCTGATACATATCCTCCCCCGTCGGCAAAATGGCGGTGACACCCGTGCGAATGTCTTTTCCCTTGGTCAGAGTCAGGTGACCGACCTTCACTCCGGCTACGTCAGTAATGGCATTATTGGCGCCAGTGGGCATAACACCGAAGGGGACGCCTAGGGCGCGGGGGCGGGACTGGGACATCAGGAGGATAGGTAAGGTGGTAAGAAGAAATAGGAGGTAGATTCTTTGCAAAAGGAAGGAGTTTCGTTAACTCAAGGGTTGAAAAAGAGCGTCGTTATAAAGGCCATCACTCCAGTTGAAAAGTAAATAGCTGCACAGCACGAACAACCACTGATTTTTCTTCATGACTTCCAGGAATAAAACCTGGTAGTGTGCGTATTGATGCAGCAGCAGCCTCTTCCAGTGATTTATACGCTTTAGCTAACCGTTTTTTGTTTTTAGTCTGCCGGGGAGGGGAGACCGAAGTACCCAGGCTACCATTGGGAGGTCTCATCCCATAAGCGACGATCGAGATCACCTCTTTTTTCGACACGTCAATGTTCGTGGTCTCTTCTGGCGTTAATGTCCTTGTTTTATCAATGGAGACTGCTCCATTAACGTCCACAAGGTAAGTGACCTCAACCATTGCCCGTACCCCGTTTTCCCGAGCGTAGCGGGGATAGTTTATGGTATTATAAATACTAATCAGAAAGCGTTGTTCTTGATCGGATTCACCATCAGCCGTAGAAATATCTTCGGTTTTTAATTGTGGCTTAGTATCCACCTGACTCATCAGGAGGGTATCCTGGGCCGAAAGCGTAAAGAGAAAAGGTAGGAGGAGAAGAGAAAGGACGTATCGCATTGGTGAAGTATTGTTAATAAGGTGGGACAAGATAAAAAATACTGACCAGTCATGGGAACCGGAGGGGGCGCCTGCCTTTATACCTTCCCTCTGCACCTGCGGCCGCGCCCAAAAAAAATGTTCCCCCAACCATATAATGCCTATACTGGTTAGCTTTGCCGTACCTGCCTCGCCTCCAATGTGCGGAGCAACTCACCAACTCACCAACCCACTATGCAGCCCCTTGCCGAACGCATGCGCCCCAAGACCCTCGACGACTACGTTGGTCAGACCCACCTCGTCGGCCCAGGTGCGGTGCTACGGCGCGCGGTGGAGACCAAGCGCCTGCCAAGTTTTATCCTCTGGGGGCCGCCCGGAGTGGGCAAAACGACGCTCGCCAAGATCATTGCCAACCAAGTAGAGGTACCATTCTATATGCTCTCGGCCATCAATTCCGGGGTGAAAGACGTGCGCGATACCATTGATAAGGCGAAGCGCGGTACTTTCTTCGACCGGGCCTCCCCCATCATGTTTATCGACGAGATCCACCGTTTCAGTAAGAGCCAGCAGGATAGTTTGCTGGGCGCCGTGGAATCTGGCACAATTACGCTTATCGGCGCTACGACGGAGAATCCCAGCTTCGAGGTAATCCCCGCCTTGCTCAGCCGTTGCCAAGTGTATATCCTGGAATCCTTGGGCAAAGAAGAGCTGAAGGGCATGGTAGATAGGGCGCTGACGCAGGATGCAGTGCTAAGTAAAAGAGCAGTGAAGGTTGAAGATTATGACACCCTCCTACGGTATTCAGGTGGAGACGGACGCCGGCTGTACAACCTCCTGGAACTGGTCACCAACGAAGCCCAGGACGGTGCCGAAGTAACCCTCACCGCCGAATGGGTCTCCGCCCGCGTGCAGGAGAACATGACCCGCTACGATAAAACCGGCGAACAGCACTATGACATTGCCTCGGCCATGATCAAGTCCATCCGCGGCTCCGATCCCAACGGCGCGGTCTACTGGCTCGCCCGTATGATCGACGGTGGGGAAGACGTGAAATTTATATCGCGTAGGCTAATCATCTCCGCCTCGGAAGACATCGGTCTCGGCGCTCCGAACGCCCTTTTGATGGCCACCACCGCCGCCCAGGCCGCCCAGATGGTCGGCTACCCGGAGGCACGGATCATCCTCAGCCAGGCGGTGACCTACCTAGCTACCTGCCCGAAGAGCAACTCCAGCTACATGGCCATCAACAACGCACAGGCCGCAGTTCGTAAAACGGGTACCCTGCCCGTTCCCCTGCACCTGCGCAATGCGCCCACCAAGCTCATGAAGCAATTGGACTACGGCAAGAACTACAACTACAGCCACGATAATCCGGGCAACTTTAAAGCCCAGGAATACCTGCCTGATGAGCTGAGCGGGACGGCCTTCTTCGTCCCGAAACCGAACAATCCTACCGAGAAAGGGATATTGGACCGGTTGAAGAAATGGTGGGGAGGGAAGTATTATTAGTGAGTGGTAGGTAGGGGGTGAAATATAGTAGCCCCCAAAATTCAGCATGGAACAACCCTACAGGTTTGACAGACCCCCCTGAAAAAGTGAAACGGTACCAGGTTTCCCTGATACCGCTTCACAAGCAAAAATGCCATACCGACACACAGTCCTGAAAAGAACTGAAGTCAAGAACCGATTTTACTGCTTCATCAGACGGGCAACACGCCGGCCTTCAGCCGTGGTAATTCGAACGATGTAAGTACCAGTTGGAAGCTGGCGTGCATCAATCTCATAAGTGTTGGTATTGGGCTTGGTGTTGAAAACCAACCTTCCGGAGAGGTCGAACAATTCCAGGGCCTCAATGCGGGCCTCGGGGGAGGTGATTTGCCAGAGATCAGCCGTCGGGTTAGGAGATACCTGTACTTCTTCCGCAGTAAGCCTCCGCGTAGACGTAAGTGCGTCAACGGAAAGATTGTCGAAGTAGTAGGTGGTGTTATCGCCAGGAAGATCGACGATGAATTCGTAGAAGATGACAATCCGGACGTAATCAACGTTGGGGTTCTGCAGGGCAGAGAAGTCTGCTTCCAGGGTTTCCCAAGTACTTGATGTCACAGTGTTAACGTCCACCTCGATACCGGTGCCATCCGTGTTACCGGCATCTTCCAGGCGGATCCGAACCGGGATGTTCGCCTTCGGCGACCAGGAACTGAAGACAATCTTCCCGGTATTGGAAAGATCTATCGGCGCATCAAGATTGAGGAATGTCCCGGCAAAGAACTGAGCCCCGTCGGTTTTGGTGGTCCGCATCACGGTGGAACTGGTATTGTCACCAGTCTGGTCAGGGTTAGTTTCAATGGCAGAATCTGCACCCTCAAAGCCTGCGAAATCATAGGTTGAGGTCGTGTTCTCAAACCCGACGGGTAGCACTACGGGCGGCGAGTCATCCGTGATTTCGGCTACTTCGATGTTGTCGTAGTAATAGGTTGTGCCATCGCCAGGCAGGTCCACTACAAACTCATAGAAGATAATGACCCGGACATAATTGATGGACGGATTGACTAAATTCGTGAAATCAGCGGTCAGGGTTTCCCAACCACTGGCAGCGGTCGTAGTCACGTCGACTTCGATACCCGCAGTATTGCCGGCGTCTTCCAGGCGGATCCTGACCGGAATGCCAGCTTTAGGAGACCAGGACTGAATAGAAATGCCTTTGTTGACGGAGAAATCGATTGGTTCATCAAGGTTCAGGAAAGTACCGGCAAAGAACTGGGCACCGTCGGTTTTGATGGTCCGCATTACTGTGGCACTGGTGTTCTCACCAGTCTGGTCGGGGTTGGTTTCGATGGCGGAATCTGCGCCTTCAAAGCCTTCGAATACATAGGTGAGTTCCGTGCTTTCGAAGTCAACTGGCAGGGCAACGCCGGGCGTTCCGTCGCCTGCTTCTACTACTTCAATATTGTCATAGTAGTAGGTTGTGCCATCACCTGGCAGGTCCGCCACAAACTCGAAGAAGACGACTACGCGGACGTAATTAACGGCCGGGTTGATCTGGTTGGTGAAATCAAAGGTCAGGGTTTCCCAACCACTGGCAGCGGTCGTAGTTACGTCGACTTCAATACCTGCAGTGTTGCCGGCGTCTTCCAGACGGATCCTGACCGGAATCCCAACTTTAGGAGACCAGGACTGAATAGAAATGCCCTTGTTGACGGAGAAATCGATTGGTTCGTCGAGGTTCAGGAAAGTACCGGCAAAGAACTGGGCTCCGTCGGTTTTGATGGTCCGCATTACCGTGGCACTGGTGTTCTCACCAGTCTGGTCGGGGTTGGTTTCGATGGCGGAATCTGCGCCTTCGAAACCTCCAAAATCGTAAGTGAGTTCCGTGCTTTCAAAGTCAACGGGCAGGGCTACTGGGAGCACGCCGCCGCCGCCGCCGAATGTCATATCATCGAAAAAATAATTAGTCGTTTCAGCAGGAACGCTGCCGAAGTCGAAGAAAAGAGAAGCCTTATTGTAAACGGAGCTGAGGTTCAGCGCCGCGGTACCCGTAATTTCTTGGGCGAAATCAAAGACCAGGGTATCCCACGCTGCCGCCACGGTAACCATCGCTTCGGTTTCGACGGTTACAGTAACGTCATCCGATTTTTCTACTTTTAAGCGGACGGGAATGTTGGCCGTTGGTGACCAAACACGGACGGACATTGTCGTAGCCGTAGCCGTGAAGGGAATCGGGCTGGCGAAACCAGCTGGCCCTCCGGGCAGGGAGGTAACTGTTGCGCCGGCAGAAGTCCCGGATTCCGTTCCTTTGGTAACCTGGCCAACCTGGTTGGCGGCATCAACAGGCCCGGCTACGATTGCAGCCTCAGCACCTTCGAAACCTACGATCCCGTAGTTTACGTCTGCGTCATCAAAGGTGACGGGAAGATCCATTTGGTCTCCGTCTGGTGCAGGCACATCGATCTGCACCAAGTTGTCCCAGTAAAAGGTAATGGGAGCTGCGTTGGTATTGATGTTGAAATTCATGAATACAACAACAAAATCAAAGGCGTTGTCACCTTCGGATTCGAAACCAAAAGTTAGCTCCTGCCAGCTGTTGGCAGCACCGGTAAAGTTGACCGCACGCTCAATGTCTCCACTGGTGGCAGAACCCTCAAACTTGAGGAGGACCGGTGCATTTTCGATGGGAGACCAAACCTGTAGGGTAAAGGTCTTACCGGCAGCCAGATCAATGGGTTGGGTGATTTTGATGCCCGCAAAGCCCTGTGCAATCGGGATTACGTTCTGTATTACGCTATCGCTAGTGTTGGGTTCAGACATATCGGGATTAGTGATAATAGTCGATACTGAGCCGTTGAAGTCCTCAAAGGTGGGCGCAGCCCCCTCGAAGTCGAAGATGGTGCTCTGTGCCATGGCCGTTACGGACAGTAACAGCAGACATAGGAATGTAGATAGTAATCGCATGAAAAAGTGTTTTTTTGATTGATAGAGCGAAAAAATAGTGATTGTCAATACTGAAAATAGGGCGCGTTTACTGGTACACCCGAACGAAGTCTATCTCCATGGTTGACTCCACAAAGCCAGACGCAATGTTACCACCGAAATTCCCCCCCATAGCGACGTTGAAGATCAGGAAGAAGTCGCTGTTGAAGGGTAGGGTACCATCGTTGGCGAACGTGTGGTAGAGCGTGTCGTCCACAAAAAATCGGATCGTCTCTGGAGACCAGATGGCCGAGAACGTATGAAATTCTGTGGAAATCCCCGGTACGTCTGTCTCACGGCTCACACCGTTTCCTCCCGAGTTTCCCGGAAAGTGAAGAGTAGAAAACAGCTTGTCTTGCTGGTTTCCTACGTGCTCCATGATGTCAATTTCGCCACAGCCCGGCCAGGTGTTAACGGCATAGTCTTCGCCCAGCATCCAGAGTGCGGGCCAGGTGCCGCCACCGGTAGGGAGCTTGGCACTGATGTCGATCCGTCCGTAGGTGAATTCAAATTTATTCTCCGTCACCAGGCGGGAAGACGTGTATTCTGCGCCGCTAAAGGTTTCTTTTTTCAACGTAATTTTTAGCAAACCATCTTCTACCCGAACGTTTTCCGAGCGGTTGGTGTAGAACTGTGCCTCTCCATTGCCCCAGCCGTTATCACCACGACCGATGTTATAATCCCATTTGGTCGCATCTGGTGCTCCCGGAGTATCAAACTCATCAGACCAGATCAGGTTGTCGTAATCGGTGTCATCGTTCAAGGTTGGCTTAGTGGAGCTGAAAGTATGGTACCAAGCAAGATCCCCGTTATTTCCTTGTAGTCCACGTACGACTAATCGGTTGGCCGTCAAGGAGAGAATTTCGTAGTTCGTTTGCCCGATGTAGTAACTCATGAAGCCGCCATCCGTAAAGCTAAGGACCGTGCCCCGGGTCTGACCGGGAAGGCCGTTGGCGACAACGACGGACTCCGACGGGCCGAAATTAACGACTTGAGGCGTTTCTTCGACGCTATATTCGTAGCAGTAATCAAAACCATTACCACCACTGGCAACACTTTCGTAACCGACATTAAAGTAGGTTTGTCCGAAGTTGTTAAGCTGGAAGCCTAGTTGATCACCGTTCCGGGAAAAAACGAGCTCGTCCTGGTAAAGGCAGGTGCTTTCTGGTCCGCCATCCTTCTCGAAAGGCGCTGCCTGGTAATAATTAGGGTAGTAGTTTAACTCAGCAACATCATCATTTTGCCCTACGCCCAGGTGCCCGGGTTCGTCAGCCGCCCAGTACCAGGTTTTAGTACCGTCTCCAGTGAGTAATTGAAGTGCTTCTGCATCACTAAAATTACTCTCTACCGTTACCTGCAAGGTCCGGCTCGTGGGGACACCAGCGGTTCCTGAGGCCACGACGGTCACATCATAAGTAACCACCCCAACCTGGGTAAAGCGCTTAGCCAGCCGGCCACTCGGGGCTAATTCTGTCGTGCCGTCACTGAAGACGTATTTGTAGGTAATCGCCTTGTCCGCCGTAGCGACAAAGTTGACCTGTCCACTACCGTCTCCGTTAGGTTGGTCCGTTGATTGGCCTACAATCTCAACGCCTACCTCCAGGTTTTCCGGAGCAGCGATATCGCCAAAAGTATAGTCTTCCTGTTCGCAGGCCGTAAACAGGGCAAGCAACGTAAACAGCGGAAGGGCAAATCGTAAAATTTTCATGGTTCTTTTTTTGATAGCTACTAATCTGGTAGAAGACGCGGCACGACAGATATTGGGCGCGGCCGCAGGTGCAAACAGAAGTAGAAAGGAGCCGGGTAACGGCTGCTGTCTAGTTCCCTATCCGGATATCGTCAAAGTAATAGGTTGATTCATCGCCTGCATTCCCGAAATCGCAGAATATAACGACCCGGCTGATGTTGGTAAAGTTCTCTATCCCACTGAAATCATAGGTGAGCTCTTCCCACTGGTTGGCCACCGTGGTGATGGCTGGGACCTCCAGGTTATCGTCGGGGTTGTCGGGGTTCTCGAATTTGAGCAGGATGGAGGCACCTGCTTGCGGAGACCAAATTTTAAGCTTTATCTCCTGGCTGCCGCTAAAGTCAATTGGTTGCGCGGTATCGATAAACACGCCGCCCCAGGTCTCGGAACCAAATTCTTTAGTAGAGCTAACTACCTTAGCACTGGTGTTCAGACCGCTAGCGTCTGGGTTGTCGATAACTTCAGCACCTGCTCCACCGAAGCCTTGGAAAGTGTACACAATGTCCGAAGCTTCAAAGTTAAGGGGCAGTTGGATGGCTGCGTTTCCATCCGTTTGTTCCAGGTCATCGAAGTAAAAGCTTTCGTCCTGACCAGCATTACCGAAGTCGAAAAAGATAACGACCTTCTGATAGGTTGGGCTCAGGTCTGCGTTACTAAAATCGAAGGTCAATTCCTCCCAGCCATTGGCCGAGGTAGTAGATTGAACATTTTCGATAAAAACAGCCTGATCCGTCAGGTTCTCAATCTTTAGTGTGACGGGGACCCCTGCTCTTGGAGACCATACTTTAACCCTTACCTTATTCAATACCGAGAGATCTATCGGTTGGCCAAGGGTGAGGAAAGCACCGGCCCATACTTCTGAAGTACTAGGCTTGCTGAATTCTCCGACATTGGCAGAGTTGTTGACCTCATCCGTCGCTGGGTTAGCCACAACGCCAGCACCTGCATTGCCAAAGGCAATGATTTCATAATTCTGGAAGGGTGACTCAAAATCTACGGGAAGTAATAAAGGGTTGGCAATAGTAATAGTGCTAGTTTCCTCAATGGTGGCATTACCCCCGCTGACTGCAACAACACGTACATCATAATCACCAACGTCCTCATAAAGGTGCTGTACCACGTCACCCTCCTGAAAAGAGGTCGGCATTTCGTCGGTTACATCACCAAAGTACACCTCAAAGCCCGTTTCCAGGTCCGCTGTAGCACTTACATCAATCGATAGTGGGTTCCCAGTCGTACCAACGATGGTTACGACCAGGTTTTCCGGAGCGGCAAAATCAACCGTAAGCTCCTGGCTATAGGTCGTTATTTTGCCATTAATTCCTCTGGCCTCCAGGCTTACGGTATAAGCTCCCTGGGCGTACACATGGTCAACAGATTCGCCAGGTGCAACTTCGGCTCCTTCTGCGGAGCCATCACCAAAACCAATACTGTAAGCTGTCGCTCCACGGCCATTAGGCTGAATAGCTACGGTACCGGAGTTGTCTCCGGCAACAGTAAAAGCTAAAGATAAATCAGTTGGTGCCTCAATATTTTCCAGGGCAGGAAGAAGGTCTTCATCTTCACAGGCTGCGAAAATAAAAACTGAAAGAAGCAGGAAGAGGTATTTTGATAGTTTCATGTCTATTTTTTTACGGCTGCACTATTCAATTAATAACCTGGGTTTTGGACCCAGTTTCCGTTCGAGAATTGGATTTCTTCGAAGGGCACAGGAAAGAGCTCATGCTTGCCTGCTGAAAAACCTTCTATTGCACCTGCGGCCGCGCCCGTACGAACGAGGTCGAAAAAGCGATGCCCTTCTCCCATCAATTCCAGACGACGCTCCTGTAGGATAAAGTCCCGCAGCGCGTCTCCGCTCGAACTGATGTCATGGTCCAGATCGCCAAAAGCCCGGCGACGAACCTGATTGAGGTAATCACGGGCGAGCTCATCATTACCTGCGGCATTGAAGGCTTCTGCGGCCATCAATAGGACATCAGCGTAGCGGATGGCCCGGTAATTATTTGGGTTGGTCAGGTTCTGATCACCTAGGTTGGCATCTCCCTTGCGGGCGATATATTTACGGTTGTAGTAACCAGTATGTTCATTTCCTATGCCGAAGCTGGCGCCAGTTTCGGCGGCCCAAGCGTCGATGTCAAGGATGGCTACATCTCTCCGGCTATCACCTGCTTCGTAGGCCTCAAAAGCATTTTGGGTTGGCACGTTAAAGCTGAAACCGCTGTCGTATACCGGTCCCGTATGGTTACGGATGCCGTTAAAACCTACCGCAATATTACCTTCGCTACACTGAAGGCAGCCAAAACCGGCACCTTCTGCATCCGTGTACTGTACTTCAAATAAGGAACCGGGACCGTTCTCGCCCGGCATTTCGAAAATATCCGCGAAGCTGTCAGGTAATTCATAATTCCCACTTTCAATGACCTCGCGCAAAACCGTCGCAGCTTCGTTAGTTTGTCCCTGGTAGAGGTACGCTTTGCCCAACAGTGCCTGTGCCGCGCCCTTACTAACGCGCCCAACTCGTGGTGCAGTCGCAGCCAGATCAGGGACGGCCAGCTCGAGATTGGCTTGGATCGCCGCGAAGACTTCCGCTACAGAAGCTCGGGGCAAGCTCGTCTCGTCACCTAAAGCAAAGCGTTCATCGCCTTTCAACGGAATCGGACCGAACCATTTAACGAGTTCAAATTGATAATAAGCCCGCAGAAAGCGCGCCTCCGCAATGATTTGGGCCTTACCGGAAAAGGCCGTTTTATCCTTGAATTCCAGGATGTAAGTCGCGCGGTTTATGCCCGCAAACATCCAGTTCCAGATACTCTGGAGCTGTGCATTTACCGGTGTGTGAATCATATCGTCCACCTGCTGGATACCAATGACGTCGACAGCACTTTCGCCACCAGCCAACGTGTTATCCGAGGCGATCTCTCCGAGCATTACGTTGAGGTAGCTCGCTTGTAACATGTCATACGCCGCAATCAGCGCATTCTCATAGTCCGCCTCCGCATTGAAGTAATTCTCGGAGTCAATGGAATAAACGGGAGTACGACCGATAAAGTCGTCTTCACAGGCGGTAGTGCCAACTAGAAGCAGGACGAGGGTAAAAAAAAGATTTCTTGTATTCATGATCGAGAAAATTCCTTGGTGAGGGCCACCTGGCCCGATCTTATTTTAGAGACTGAGGTTAGCGCCGAAGAGAAAGGTTCGGGCAATTGGGTAGAAGCCGTAATCGATTCCGCCGCCAATGGGCGCACCACTGGAAGCACCGGGATCAAAACCCCGATAATCAGAAAAAGTTAGCAGGTTGTTTACGGTGACGTAAAGACGTAGACTAGACTTTCGCGCAGGCCCTGCTTTGAAAGGCAAGGTGTAGCCCAACTGGATGTTCTGCAGGCGCAGGAAGGAGGCATCTTCGACGAAGAAGTCAGAGAAAACGCCATTCGAAGTAGCCGCCGTTGTTCCTCTTGGTACTTCATTGCTGGTGCCAGCTCCCGTCCATCGGGAGAGGTAATAGTCCAACCGGTTTACATCGGAGAGCGCACGCTCGTAATTTCGAACAATATCTCCACCCAGCGAGGCAAAGGCAAAGGCCAGAAAATCAAAGCGCTTAACTTCAAGCTGAAAGTTGAAGCCCATGTTGAGGTTGGCGATGGGATCGCCGATATTAGTCCGATCATTCGGATCAATCACACCATCATTGTTCACATCGACATAACGGATGTCTCCGGGCTGCGCCACCGCGCCCAGCGCAAGCTGGGAAGGATGGGCCTCGACGTCAGCGGCACTTTGGAAGAGCCCGTCCGTCTGGTAACCGAAGAAGTAACCGATGGGCTGGCCTACCTCCATGCGGGAAGGCGCTAACTGGCCGACACCGAAGGCTCCGCCTTCAATAAAGCCGGTTCCGTTATTCACTTCCAGTACCTCGTTATCAAGGGTGGTGATGTTGTAACTCAGGTTGAGTTTTACGTTCTTGTTGAAGCGTTGTTGGTAGTTAATGGCCAGTTCGAGTCCTTGATTTCGGACAGCTCCGGCGTTGACGGTAGGCGCAGCACTACCCGGTGCAGAGGTGCCCACAATTCCGGAAACCGGAATGTTGGAGATCAGCAGGTTATCGCGGGTGTTGATGAAGTAGTCAGCTGTTATGTTTAACTTGTAATCCAGGATGGCCAAGTCAAGCCCGACGTTAAACTTCTTGGCTTCCTCCCACTGCAGAGAGGGGTTGGGAAGCGCACCAATGGCGGTGCCATTTACCAGGATACCATCGAAAGCGTAAGTGGCTTCTCCACTTAGGGTACCGATGTAGCCATTGTTAATAATCTGGTCATTGCCCAGGATACCGTAGCTCACCCTGAATTTCAGTAAATCAATAAGCCCATCTTCTCCGAAGAAGGATTCGTCTGAAGCGATCCAGCCAGCGGTGAAGGAAGGGAAGAGGGCGGAGCGGTTTTCAGGACCAAACTTCGTGGAAGCATCCCGACGCAGCATGGCGGTCAGGAAGTAACGCTCCATAAAGTCGTACTGCACCCGGCCGAAGTAAGAAAGCCGACGCTCATCGTAGGCATAGGACCCTACGTCGCGGGCGCCTTCTGGGCTGGTACCCAGTGCCAGGGAGATATCGGCAAATTCCCAGTCGTTGTTCGGTACATCAAAGCCAGTGGCGAAGAGGCCGTTGCCTAATTCACGGAAGATCGTGGTACCGGCGGTAGCCGTCAGGTTATGATTGCTACCAATGGTCTTCTGGTAGGTTCCGAACAAGTCGAACGAATAGTTATTATCGTTGATCGAATTTTGCGATACACTGCTGCGGGCAACGTCAAATACTTTGCCGCCGTAGCTGATCTCCTGGTTGAAGTTGCGCCCTTCACTATTGGAGGTGTTGAAACCAACGCGGCCAGTGAGGGTGAAACCTTCGAAAGCGTTGTAGGCCAGGCTGAACTGACCGTTGAGCTTGTTCAGGTCGTAATCGTTAAAGGTGTTCTGAATCTGCGCAACAGGATTGATTACCTCAATACCGAGGCCCGGGGTGTTAGGTACCAGGGAAAGGGCACCAGTGTCGTCTAGCAGGGATAAAGTCGGAGGAGCATTGAGCGCATTGAAAAGAACGGCACCGAGGCCGTTTTCACTGAGCGCATCCCGGTCGATATTAGTATAGATGAGGTTCGTCGTCAACTTTAGGCGATCGCTCAAGTCAACGCCCAGGGAAATACGTGCTGTGTTACGGGTAAAGTTTGACTTTTCCCGGCCAACAATACCTTCCTGATTGAGGTGAGATCCGCTAATGGAATAGGTCATGTTCTCGCTTCCTCCTGAGACCGTCATGTCATGGCTCAGAATCGGTGCCGTTTCGAATACCTGGTCTTGCCAGTTGGTGCCAAAGCCCAGGCCCGTAGCGTTGGGGAAGGGGAGTTCCTGGCCGCCGGCAGCATAACTTTCGTTGAGTAGTAAGGCGTATTCCGTGGCGTTCAGCATGTCCAGGGACCGGGAAGTCTCCTGGGTACCGTAGTAAGTATTGTAGCTAAGTTGCGTTGGCTTGTCCTTGTCTCCCATTTTGGTGGTGATCAGGATTACACCGTTGGCGCCAACAGTACCGTAAACGGCCGCCTGTGCATCTTTCAATACGGTGATTGATGCAATATCGGTCGGGTTGATCGTACTCAGGTCGCCCTGGTAGCCATCAATAATGACAAGCGGAGCATTCTGGCCGTTGGTGGACACACCGCGGATCCGGATGTTCAGCCCGGCACCGGGAGCGCCGGATTGGGTGGTAACGTTTACCCCCGCAACGGTACCCTGAAGTGCCTGCTCAATCTTTTGCGGCCGGAGTTGGTCAATGGTTTCGGCATCCACCGTGGCAATTGCTCCGGTGACATTACGTTTTTGTTGCGTACCGTAACCGATGACGACGATCTCTTCGAGCGCCTGGACGTCTCCAGCCATAGCCACGTCAATATTCCCAGAAGTCGAAACCGTACGTTCCGTAGGTTCATAACCGGTGTAGGAAAACCGGACAAGGCTGCCAACAGGAACATTTGGGATGGTGTAGTAACCGTCAAAGTCGGTAACCGTACCTAGGATGGAGCCATCCGTGTTGTCGGGTTGAACAATAATGACACTGGCACCAATTAGGCCCTCTCCGGAGCTAGCATCGGTGACGGTGCCCTGTACTGTTATGACTTGGGCGGTAAGACCTCCCCATCCCAAAAGGAGGGTAAGTAGAAATATATACTGACGCATGTGACTTTATGTTCTAATCCTAAACTGACCTAATTACAGACAGCAAATAAGCATGATGCTTAATCATGTAAGTTGCAAAGCAAATTTACCCTGCATAAGTTCATAATTCAGCATTTGATACCACTACAAAAACGCTACAGTAAGTATAAGAGCATCACATTCAGGGAAATACCCCATAGAGCCGCACTCAACTGCATTTTCTTGTATAGGACAAAAAACGATTAAAATAACTTTGTATGGGTAATGTTGTAGCTTATTGTGGCGGTTAGTTTTTCTTGCGATGACTTATATCTCCATAATGTAGCCTACTAGTCCGGCTTTTGCGTCAAGATTCATCTTTTTTCGCAGGCGATAGCGCTTCACCTCGACGCTGCGGGGCGAAATATTAAGCATTGGGGCAATTTCCTTCGATGAGAGGTTCAACCGGAGGTAAGCGCAAAGTTTTAGGTCATTGGGAGAAAGGCCGGGGTGGTGGTCTTTGACTTTCTTGAAGAAATTCCGGTCGGCATTTTCAAAAGCTTCCTTGAAAAGGTTCCAGGTCTCTGCCTCATCGATGTTCCGATCGATGGTCTTGATTACTTCCTGGATGCTTTGCTGTGGATCTTGGTTCGTCAGTAGGTTGTCTTTGATTTGTTGTAGTAATTCATTCTTGCGGACGAGGCTCATGGTGGAAGTGGCCATTTCCCTGTTCTTGCTGTCGATGTCCTGCTTCAACCTTTGGTTATTGATGCGGATCATCTCTAATTCCGTTTCTCGTTCCCGGGTGGCAAGCCGTCGATCAGTTTTGGCTTTCAATATCGATTGCTTTCGACGGTAATAGCGGGTATAGGTCCGGTGTAAAAGGTAGATCACCAGGGCAGCTGCAAGTAGGTAAAGTGCCAGCGCCCAGTTAGACGCATACCAGGGCCTTAAGACTTCAAAGGCGTAAACAACGGTATTCTCAGAACTTCTCTGGCCAAGGAGAGACCTTGCTTCAAGGGTATATTCTCCATAGAGTAGACTTGGAAAGCTAAGCGTTGAGGTGGTTGACCACTCACTCCACTTGTCTGAAAGGCCAAGCAATCGGTATTGGAAAAGAGGGGTGAAATATTTTTCAAAAGTGGGGATGGTCAATTCGATCAGGACACTATGGTCCTGGAAGGGGATTTTTCCTTCCTCCTCCAGCGAAAGCTGGATCGGCTTACCCGCAGCCGGCAGTGCCGTCGCTGCCGTCAGGTGAAGCCGGTGTTGGTGCAGTGGGACCGCAGAAAGTGCCAGCAGCAGGTACCCGTCGGCCGTACCGATCAATAGCGTGTCTCCACCGACCGGTGATATGTTTTCGTAGCCTGACTTAGCATCGATCAATCGGGCGGGGATGGGGATGGTCTGCCGTTGTAGCCCGCCGCTTAGCGATGCGCGATGGAAATAACTTAAACTCTGGTCGGTAAAAAACCATAACCTGTTGTTATCTGCAGTCATCCTGCCAGAAGTGTATTCTGACTTGGTGGTCGTTTCGCTCAGCGCATCCGAACGCTGGAATCCGTGGTCGAAATCTACCAAAGTGAATACTCCGTCCCGGGAGAAATAGACCAAGCTGTCCTGGAACCGTGCCAATCCGGCATTCTTACCTTTCAGCGGAGTATTATAGAGCTTGAGGTCGGTGACTTTACGGTAGTCATCGTCCAGCATCAGACCGTAAACACCACGGTATTCATGGCTGATGTAGGCTTCTGCCCCCGAATACAGCGCGAGGAATCGTGCGGAATATTCAAAGCCTTCTACTTTGTTTCGGTACGTCCAGCGCCCGGCATCAAGTTCCAGCACCGACAGCCCAGAGTAATTGCCCTGCAATAAGAGGTCTGGCTTTCCCGGTATCGGTTCAAACTGCCAGGTACCACCATTCTCTGATGATAAAGGAATGGCTTTGAAATCGTCGATCAGAAAGGTCCCTAGGTCATGACCGCAGAATAAACTGCCCCGGTATTCGAATAGTGACCAGACCTGGCCACGGGTGCCTGGGATGATTCGGGGGAGATCCGGACTCTTAGCAGATTTTACGAACAAACCTTGGTTACTGCCCAGGTATAAATTACCATCGTGGATCGTCGATGCATGAACCGTCCCGAGTTGCCCCGAGTTGTCCGTGAATTTCCGGAAGGGAGAAGACAGGTTAATGCAACTGATGCCGTTGTCGGTACCGGCCCAAAGGTTGTTCTGGGCGTCTTCAAAAAGGGACAGAACGGTGTTGTTAGATAGACCGTTGAGCTGGTGCAGGTGATAAATAAGCGCCCCTGTTTCATCAACGATGTATACACCATTGGAAATAGTGCCGAAAGCCCGCCCGCCCCGGCGCAAATTTATTGCGCTGTAGATTCGTCTTCCTTCTAAAAAGGGATGCAGATCGGTGGGCTTTAATATTCCATCGCCCAGTAGGAAGCAACCTTCCGTTGCGGTCTGTACCATCAGTTGGCCAGCCTCTTTCCAAAGATGGGTGATGGATCGCCTGGCGTTTTCCTGCGATAAAACGGGCTGGGTTTCGCCAGCCTCAAGTCGATGCAATTGTTGCTGTTGATCGATAAAGTAAAGACCATCTGTAGTCGGAAATACTTTGGCGATCCCCTCTTTCGGCGAAATCACACTGACCTGCCCATTCTCTGGCTGGTAAAGAAACAACTGATCTAACGATTGAAAAACCAAGTACCCTTCGTGGAAAATGATGTTCCAGAAGTGTTCGTCGGGAAGTATCTTTTCCCTTAAGTCATCACAAAGCGTCTGGTATTCCAGCTGGCCGGAAGGCGTCCGTTCCCAGTACCCGAAATCCATGTATAACCCAGTGTAAATACGGCCTTCGTGGGCTTTAACCGACCTTAATATCGTCTCGTTCGGGGAGGGGTACATGGACCATTGCCGGCCGTCGAACTCAAGTAGCCCCTGGTTATTGGCTACATAGATAAACCGGTCTTTGTCTTGGTCCAGTCCCCAATTCTGGCTTCCGCCAAGGTACGCCTCCGGCTCAAAGGAGACCACCGGGGGTAATTCCTGAGCACTTAGCAGGCTGCTGCCTAAAAGAAGACACCATATTTTAATGATCGTACGAAGCATAAGAAAAATCCTCTGCGGAAGGTAGGGAATATCCCGGTTAAACCGCATTGCTGTTGTGGTAATCAGAACGCTCGCCCAAAGCCATTGTTTGGGCGAGAACGCAGGATGCCAGGAAAGGTCGGTAGGCAGGCGAGTAAAACTGCGGTAGTTCCAATAATCATCCCCTCCCCGATTGCCCGGGGAAGGGATGATTAATTCGTTTCAAACGGGGTCAAAGGGCACGGCTTCTTACAACTTCTCCTTGCACCTGCGGCCGCGCCCAATCCTACATTTACCAGATCCGTACCCGCTTTTCCGGTGCAAGCCACATACCGTCGCCTTCCTTGATGTCGAAAGCTTCGTAGAACTCATCGATGTTGACCAAGGGCTGGGTCGCACGGCTCCGACCGGGAGAGTGGGGGTCCGTCTTTACCTGGTTACGCAGTGCGTCGTCCCGGCTGAGGGTCCGCCAAACGGTGGCCCAGCTCATGAAGAAGCGTTGCTCCGCCGTGAAACCGTCAACGTCGTCGGGGCGGCCGTTCTTAGCGTAGTTTAACTGCAAGCCGTCGTAGGCACCGAGGACACCACCCAGGTCGCCGATGTTCTCCCCAAGGGTAAACTTACCGTTGATGTAAACGCTGTCCAGCACTTCGATAGCGCTGTACTGTGCGGCCAGGGCGTCGCCCCGCTTGGTGAATTCTACGAGGTCGGCTTCGGTCCACCAGTTCGCCAGGTTGCCGTCGCCGTCGAAGCGGGCGCCGGAGTCGTCAAATGCGTGGGAGATTTCGTGACCAATCACCGCACCAATACCGCCGTAGTTCACGGCATCATCGGCCAGGTAGTCATAGAAAGGAGGCTGAAGGATGGCCGCAGGGAAGACAATCTCATTGTTCAGCGGGTTGAAGTAAGCATTCACGGTCTGCGGAGACATACCCCATTCCGACTTGTCTACCGGCTGCCCGATCTCAGAAAGGTTCTTATCCCGGGCCCATTTGCTGACGGCCTGCATATTGTCGAAGTAGGACTTGTCGGCGGCGACTTCCATCTTGGAAAAGTCTTCCCACTCATTCGGGTAACCGATCTTCACGGTAAACTTGTCCAGCTTCTCCACGGCTTTTACCTTGGTTTCTTCGCTCATCCAGTCCAGTTGCTTGATCCGGCTCTGGTAGGCAGCGATTACGTCAGCGATCATTTCCTCCGCCTTAGCCTTGGCTTCCGGCGGGAATTTTTCGTCGACGTACAGCTGGCCGAGCGCTTCGCCAACCGAACCATTTACGGTATTGAGCGCGCGCTCATCTGCCGGGCGTTGTTCTTTAGCGCCGTTCAGGTACTTTGCGTAGAATCCCCAATTGGCGTCTTCGATCTCTGTGGTGAGGCGACCAGCGGCATCAGCCACGGTGTGCCAGCGGAGCATGGTTTTTACATCTTCCAGTGGCGTGGCGGTCAGGAATTCCTGCATAGCGGCCACGTACTTGGGTTGGGTGACGATGACGGTATCCACGTCTTCACTCACCCCAAGGTCTTTGAGGAATTGCTGCACGTCCATTGCCGGAATCATTTTCTGCAACTCAGCGATGGAGCGTGGGTTGTTGAAATTACGCGCATCCCGGCTCTGAACCTTGTCCAGGCGTGGCTCCGCTAATTGGGTCTCATAGTCGAGAATCTTCTGCGCAGATTCCATGGCTACTGGCTCCTCATCACCAAGGAACTGCAGCATCCGCGAAATATGGTTGATATATTCCTCCCGAATCTCCTTCGACTTGGTGTCTTGCTCGAGGTAAAAGTCACGGTCGGGTAGACCCAGGCCGTTTGGCCCAACGTAAGCAGCATTTACGCTGCTATTGTTGAGGTCAGGGAAGGCGGAAAGACTTAGGAACGGAGAGCCAACGGCAGGGTTGGTCGCCAGTACTTTCTGCAGGTCAGCAATGGAGGCAATGCCGTCAATATCGGCCAGGGCGGATTGCAACGGAGATACTCCAAGTTTGTTACGGTCGTCGGTGGCCAGTTTCGTGTCGAAGATGGCCAGTGCCTTAGCCTGGTCGGTGCCAGCGGAATATTTGCCGCTTTCCTTGGCTTTGTTGAGGATCGCCAGCACATCGTCAGAGGTTGCCTTGGACAATACGCCGAAGCCACCCCAGCTGGTCCGGTCATCGGGGATTTTCGTGTCCCGCATCCAAGTCCCATTGACGAAGTTGTAGAAGTCGTCTTTAGGGTTTTGGGTGGTGTCCATGTTGGCCAGGATGAGGCCGTGGGGGCCGTCGTCAACGGCGGTAGTGTTTGCAGTGGGGTCACTGCCACAGGCAGTGATGGCAATGGCTAGGATGGCCACAACGGATAAGTTGAATAGTTTCATTTTGGTCCCTTGAATTTGGTTAAGAGCTTGTCTGTTAGAATAACATAAGCAATAAAAGTACGGAGCTGGGGGGCAATGGATTGTCGGACAGAATACCCTCGGGAAGCAAATAGACCAAAGTGGGGAATTAATAGACGAAACGAAAACGAGGGGCTACGCTGGCTCCTTCTATCCGCTTACCTGCAACCTACTTCACACAATCCAGCGAATACACCAACGGGATCAAACCCGCCATTCGTTTCAAATACCAGCGGCCGGGTTCTCCGGTTGGGACCATATCGTCGAAGCAATTGTAAGGAGAGTAATCAAATTCATTAAAACTGCGGAGTGTGAAGCCGGCACCGATCAGGGCGTTGATGACGGAGCTGATGGTATGATCCCAATTTACCTCCGTTCCTACTACCTCGTCGCTGTTGTCAGTGTAGCTGTTCGTAATGGGTTCCACAATGGGTTCGGGGTTGAAGTAGGGGTACTTGATGGCCGTTCGGCCCTCATTCCAAAGATAGGCCATGTTGTGGAATTCGGCGAAGACGAATTGGCCCCCGGGTTTCAGGTAGCGATGGACAATGCTTGCCCATTTTTCAAGGTCCGGAAGCCAGGTGATGGTGCCGTAGGAGGTGAAAATGATGTCAAAAGAGGCGGTCGCGTCCAGGTGATCAGGCAGGCTGTATAGGTCGCAACTGAGGAAGCGGGACTGGTCTTCCAGTCCCGCTTTTACGGCAAGGTCTTTCGCCGCTTTGATGGCTTCGGTGCTGAGGTCAACACCGGTTACGATGGCACCACGTCGGGCCAGGCTCAGGGTGTCCTGGCCAAAATGACACTGCAAATGCAAAATTTTCAGCCCGGATAGGTCCTCCGGTAGCAAGTCTAATTCAGGTTGTTTCAGGCTTTCTGCGCCGGCCAGCCAGCCGGGGACATCATAAAAATCGCTGGTCAGGTGGGCCAGGGTGCGTTGGTTCCACTGGTCTTGGTTTAGGGAGATGTAGTCGATCATGAGTAAGGGAGTAATTAAAAAAAATAGAGAATGTAATACACTAAAGGGGCCTAAATTAGGAAAAGTTGCTTTACTCTTATTTTTGACTCTTATCTCTTAACTCCCCCGGATACCGAACCCCAATCATCTCCCGCACCCGCGTCAGCGTCCGGTGCAGCGCGAGGCTGTCATCAAGCGACCACAGCGCATTTTCCGTTAGTCCAGCACGCACGTCAGCCATCACCGCTTCCGCTTCGTACCGGTAACCGTTCGCTTCGCCGGAATCGAAGTAGAAGTTTTCTGGCGGGGTATCTTTTCCGGTTAATAGACTGAAACTGCTGGGTTCATGCCAGCGGGGGTGCCAGTGCAGGCTCGCCTTACTACCAATGATGAGGGCCTCGGTTTTGGTAAGACCAAGCACAGTACTGTAGTTGTGGCTCATCCGGCCGCCAGCGTGTACGCAGGTCACCGAGGTGTCCAGGTCGACGCCCTGGGGCGAAAGGCGGGCTTGGGCGTGAATTTCTTCCGGCTCACCAAGTAGGAACTGCGCCAGGAATTGCGGATAGATACCAATGTCTAAGAGTGCACCACCACCGAGTTCGGGGTTCAGGATACGGTTCCTTCCCAGGTCCGCCGTTGGGCGGCTATTAGAAGCATCATCAGGCGCGGCCGCAGGTGCAGGGGAAGGTTCCAGTGCCAGCTCCAGATCTTTTGCCCGGAAGCCAAAGTCGGAGCGAACACTTTCAATGGTACCAATCACCCCCGCATCAATCATCTCCTTCAGCTTTAGGGTAGAAGGTAGAAACCGTGTCCACAAGGCCTCCATTAGGTAAACTTTGCGTTCCCGGGCGACGCGAACGACCTGTTCCACCTCCGCAAGGTTCAATCCCATCGGCTTCTCACAAATGACGGGGATACCTTTTTTTAGACACATAATAGCCAACTCCAGATGCGTGACGTGCGGCGTGGCAATGTAAACGGCGTCGACGCGTGGCCCGTCAAAGGTAGCCGCATAGCTGCCCGCTGCATACGGAGCGTCGAAGTCGCGCGCAAAAGCCTGTGCCCGTTCGAGAGACCGGGAGCCTACCGCAATCAATTTAGCGTCATCAATCAGGGCAAGGTCGTGGGCAAACTTGCGGGCGATGTTGCCAAGTCCAAGAATGGCAAAATGAAAGGTAGGATGGGGCATGGGATCAGTTTGGTGCTTGATGAGCCAGAGATACTGGATTGGTAATTGGCAGGCCCAAATTAGGACTTCCCGGAGGAACGACCGAGCACGCTCTCTTTTTTATACGCCGATCGGTTCTTTTTCTACCATAAACCTGTAAGAAGGCCTTGGTTCTGCCTTTACGAGGCAGGTAGGTGAATGGCTCAGCGTAATTTGGCACGACGTTAATTCTCAAAGAGGTACTCCTCCTTTGAATTATATTGTTTTCTTTTGATACAGAATAGCATTTTACCCCAATATTTTTACCCGTCGTGACAGAACTAGTAGCTGGCCCACTAGGCATGGATCTGATCCATTTCGGCACCATGCTGGTACTCAATCTTTATACGGCGTCTCTAAGTACGAACGTAGTGAACATTCCCTTGCGACAGCCTATAGATCTATCCATTATCACATCTATCAATCTAAACAGGCGCGGCCGTAGGTGCACATATATGTTGAAGAAGCAATGGGTAAAGCATTGGTAGTGACCATAAATCATCAGTTCTTCAACTAAAGTGGGATAGTACCCTCTAGGATTCTTGGTGGTAAGGATAGTTATTGCTTATGTTTGCGGGGAGAATTTTTGATAAAGAGCATTGTTTTCATCGGATATTTCCCGATTTTGATTAGCCTTCTACACACCTAAGTAATAACAGAAAAAACTAAAGATAATAGCGTTCACGGGCTTGCCCGGGTACGCACCGTGTATTTTGGATTACTTTAGAAGTACCAAATACCGAACTTAGCAAAACCACGGCTCCGGCCGCGACACATACTTTATTCTGTTTACATAATCCAAAAATCGTCCTCATTAATTGGCGTTCATCCCGAACAAATCGTTTTCCCTATGAAGAATTTTACTCCTGTGTGGAGGTCGCTATTCCTGGCGGTCTTCTTACTATTATCTTTTGGCTCCAAGGCCCAAACACTCTGCGGCCTTGATCCCAACATCATTACTGTCACCATTGAAAATACCTGTTCTGATGCAGGTGTTCCGCAGAACCCCTACGTAACCGTAGATTTTAATGTCGGCTCCATCAATGGTCCCGTCAATTTATCTCTGGAATCAGTGTTTTTTGGTAACATCTCTCTGGGTATGCTAACCATTGATGCGGTAGCAAACTTCGGTATTGTGACTTTCCAACTTCCAGGGTTCGTATTGCCTTCCGGAGGAAACTTCGTTAAGTTATTAGGGGTTACGGAGTTGTCACCTAATGGATGTGAACAGACCTTTAGTCTTGGAGAAGTAGAAAGTGGGCTTTACGACCTGACCACGCTGTCTCAATTGAGCATTACTACGGACAATACCCGGACGCTTGACCCGCCCTGTATGAATGTCCCTACCGGTAAGGCCAGTATCCGCGTTGCCATCAACAGTGGCACTTACGCTAATAATCGCTTTGACGTGCGCCTGGAGCCATATAGCCCTACGGCCTTTGTTTCAGTGATCCCTCCAGGAACTTTCCCCAACCCGAACCCTGCAAACAGCGGTTATTACCTTATTGAGTCTAACCAGTCGCTGGTTTCTGGTACTTACACCTTTCTTATCTTTGACAACCAGGCAGGATGTGAGGTTGCTTATGATGTCGTAGTTGGTGATCCCGCCGCCGAATTCATGGTGGACGGCAGTGCCTTTCCCGTTACTTGTTTTGGTAACTCCAACGGCTCCATTACCGTTGACGTTGAAGACGCTGACCCGAACATTAACGGCGTTTTGAACTACACCATTACCCGCAACGGCCAGTTCGTTCGTAGTGGCACCCTCACGGCAAATAACATGGGCTACCAGCCTGAAACCGAATTCAACCTTACCTCCGGTCCTTACCGGATCATCCTTACCGCTCAGAACGGCGGATGTATGGATGACCAGGACGTATTCATTGAATCGCCTGCCGAAATCGTTGCTTCTGGCATCGATGCGCCGACCATCTGTGCAGATGCGATGCTCTTCGATCTCAACATCGCCTCCATCACTGGCATCAGCGTTGGCTCTAACTACCGTCTGATTGACGGATCTAATTTTGATAACAACGTTAACAACAATAGCTGTTGGACTCGCCCAGCCTCAGGCTATAATCCTCTATCTTCTGGTGCAAATGGTAATGGTTCCTACACCTTCACCCTAGGTACTTCCGGCATCGGCCTCTGTCGTGCTATCGACCAGGATACCACCGTTGCCATCTTCCTGGAGGTGCAAAATGGTTTTACCGGCTGTTTAGAGTTGTTCCCCTTCACCCTGCAAATTGATGCACAGCCTGATACTACGGAAACCAGCCATTCTGCGATGGTTCCCGGTGGTGACATCACTGGCGGATTCTACTGTTCCGGTCAGGATATCACTCTTGAAATCGCTGATTACGATGCTGACTTTACCTACGACATCGCTTATACTAGTGTAGATGTAACTGGAAATAATGCTTTCGCAACTACGATGCTTAACTACACTGGTATGGGTAGCGTAGTGGGTAGTTTTGATAACCTCACTAATGGTGCCAGAACAATCGACTTTACGGTAACCAAAGAGAGTAACGCTACCGGTTGTGTATCTGTAGTAGAGACCTTCTCACTCATGATCCGCCCACTACCGGTGGTTGATCCTATCTTTAATGATGAAGTCATCGTTTGTTCTAATGAAGAATTCGAATCTGACGACATTACCCTGAACGATGATGGCGGTAACGCTAACGTGCGTTACGATTTCAATTGGACGTTCGGCCCCGAACTGACCATCTCCGGACCTATTGCAGGAACGGATAATGAAACTGACGATTCAGTAACGGCAACGTTCACGAACACTAGTGGTATGGCTCAAGTGGCCACCCTGACGATCACGCCGACCTTCCCACAAACTACTGGCGCCGTTGGTGGCGGTCAGTTGGACAACACCTGTGAAGGTGCGTCGCGCACGATCACTGTCACGGTATCTCCCCGCCCAACGCTTTCCTACGATCTCAACATTGATGCCCTTTCTACTACGCTGACAGGTGGCGATGTAGAAGCTTACGAGATTTGTAACGGAGATGACTTCCAGTTGAATAACCTCATGATCCCGGAAGACCACGCTGGCAACAAAGCCAAGTACGTTCGCTACCGGGTATTTGGTGATGCACGCTTCCTTCAGATTAATACTGGCGGCAGTAACTTCGACCTTGGTGATGTGCAGTCTACCCAGTTCCTGCCGATCGACAACTTCGCTATCGGGCAGCAGAACATTCAGAACAACCATCCTGCAAATAATGCGCAGGTTGCTCAGATCGTCCTGACCCCATACTTCGAAGATGAAGTAAACGGCCCTGACTTCCCGCTTTGTCGCGGGGAGGCCATTCGCTTGTTCCTAACGCTGAACCCTACAGCCCCGGCACTGATCTCGCCTCAAACGGACATTGTTTGTAGCGATGAGCGGATCGAATACACGATCAACGGTGCTTCCGGTTCCGGAATGGACCTGGAAACCAGGATCACACAAACGAACGTGTTCTCAGGCGTAACCGAAGATTTCTACGTGGTTCCTGAAGGCGCCAATCGTATTGAGAACTTTAGCTTCACCATTTCTGGCGCCAATGGCGGTGGGACAACGCCAACTGCTACTACCGGACGTGCCGGAGGGCTGGGCGGTATCGTAAGCGGTGGACTCGATGAGACTGAATTGGAAACTGGAGATACCATCCGTATCCGTAAAGGACTCGCCGGTGGAGCAAATAACACCAATGGCGATGGTGGCGACGGCACTTGGCTGACCGTTACTCGTCCGGGCACTGGTCTGGTTTACACCTTTGTCGCCGCAGGCGGCGGCGGTGCAGGTAACGGTGAAGATGGTCGTAATGCCAATGGCTTTACGATGGCCGGACCTGGAGACGGCGCTCAGGGCCAGGGCCCTGGAGGCTTTGGTGGTACGGGCGGTTTTGACGCTCGCGGCGGAGCCGGCAACGTAAACGGCGGCGGCGGCGGCGGTGGCCACGTTGGTGGCGATGGTGGTGATAGCCAATCAGGTCAATCTGGCGATGGTGGAGAATCCTTCCGCAGCCCTGCTAATGACCTTGCTGGCTTCTCACTGAAAACCAGTGACAATACTGCCGACGGCGAAGTGAGCATCTTCTACACCGTGGTGTACGACGATATACGCTTCTCGCTGGCTGAACCCGTAGATATTCCTGATGGACTTATTCCCGTAGGCGAAACAATCGTTGACGGTGAAGTGGACACGATTCTCTACGGCCAGCAATTCGTGAATATGACGGATACAGCGATCAATGTTACCTACCTCTTTAACACCACTACCGAAGCCAACTGTAACGGTGGCCAGGTAGAGGTGATCATTACGGTAGAGCCTGTACCAACGGCCAGCATCGTAAGTGGTGGAACCATGGTAACCGGTGATGCCATCAACGGTTTTGAAGCTACGGTTTGTAGTGGAGATGAAATTGACGCCCTGCTGCAGTCGATGACGATTCCTTCTAATGGCGTCGGAGACCTAAGGTTTATGGTGGATTTCAGTACTTCCGGTGCTAGCATCCAGGGAAATAACAGCGGTAGAGCCAGTAGCGGCAATTTTGTCAGCTTCTACTCTGGTATTGACCTCGATATTCCGTTCTTCGAAAACCGGGTACGCAATAACAATGGTGTTGATGGAACCATCACCTATAACATAACTCCGGTTATTGAGGACTATGGCGCCATTATGGCAACGAACTTGAGCCAGCCAAATATAAACTACTGTTTCGGCGAGCCTTTCACCTTCACGGTAACGGTAGAACCCGGCTTCACGCCTGACCTGACCCCGGCACAGTTCGTCGTTTGTTCGCGGGAAACCCTTAGTGCCGCTCCGTTTGACCTTGAAGCCGATCAGGCTGATGACGTCAACGTGGCCTTTAGCTCCATCCGCTTGGTAGGCTACCGGGTCAATTCAATGGGCCCGAACTTCACGGCTGTTTCAGTGGTGGATACGAATGGTGTTGCCAACGGCGGCGTTATCCTTACGCAGGCCGGCAACTACTTCGAGGACGACACTTACCGGAACCTTACTGGCTCCGGAGTAACTGTCGAATATGACATCCAACTGATTTCCGATACCGGCTGCGAAAGCCCGGTAATTACCTACGAATTCTTGATTCGTGCGGAGCCGGTTATCTCCACGATGAATACTGAGGTAACCGTTTGTGAAGGCGAGGCCACCGGCTTCAGAACCTTCCCCGCAGCAAACTCTGCCTTCAATTCTACCTGGACGGATACCGCCAACGTAACCTTTACCTATGACCTTGATCCAGGCAACCTGATCTACCTCGGTAACGTCAACTACCCAGTAGGCGGCGCAGGTGTTGGTGCTTTCCGCTTCCTGAACGACGAATTTTCTAACCCGACCAGTGTGCCACAAACTGCGACTTACACGGTATTTGCCACCACACGTCACGGTTGTGTCGGCGATCCGGTAACCTACACAGTAACGGTGCTACCTGATCCTGAACTGAACGCTGATATTGTAGCGGGTTCAATTTCTGAGTCCATCACCGGACAAGACGACATCTATATCTACGAACTCTGTAGTGGGGATGACTTCAGCCTGGGTAACCTTAACTTTTCTTCCGTAGGCGCCCCCAACCTGGCCGAATACGTAGACTTCTCCATCTTCGGAGGAGATGCAGCAGAGTTCCTCAATATTCAGGATAACCCTGGCCAGTTGCTCGATGCCTCCGGCTTCCTGATCGGTCAGCAAAACGTACGTAACACTTCTACTCAAACGTATTTTGCTTTCATTACGCTAACCCCTTACCTCGAAAGTGATGTTAACAATCCTGACATTACTGACGAATGTGTGGGTGATCCTATTCAGATCATCGTTATCCTGAATCCGGAAGTTACCGGCGTACCTACGCCGCAAGCACTTACCGTTTGTAGTGAGGAGCCTATCGACTTCACCATTGACAGTGGCGTAGATCCAATTCTTTCCTTCGTGAGAGGCAGCCATGACTTTTCCGACGGTTTAGACTTCGTCTTCCCTGACAATGCCGGCAGCATTCCTCTCCTCTTGTTTGATGCCAGTTCTGCCGATGGTGGAGACGCTTCGGGCAATGAAAACTCAGGTGCTGAAGGTCTGTTTGTAAACGGTGCCTTTAATCTCTTTGGTGGCGGTGCCGTTATCCCTGGAGATACCCTGCGGGCCATCCTTGGTCAGCCTGGTGCTGACGGCGTAATGGCCGGTGCTGGTGGCGGAGCTACCCGTATTGCCGTAATCGGAGGCCCTAACCGTAGTATGAGCGAAGGCATAATTATTACCCAAGTTGTTATTGGCGGCGGCGGCGGTGCCGGCTCACTTGATAATGCAGTGAGTGGCTTCTCGTTCACTAACAATCCTATGTCTGATGACGGTGCGGACGGTGCAGGCCCCGGCGGTAACGGTGGAAGCGGTGCGCCAACCTTCGCAGGTGGCAGCGGTGTAAACAACGGCGGCGGCGGCGGCGGCGGCTGGATCGGCGGTGACGGCGGCAACAGCCAAAGTGGTTCTGCCGGTCAGACTGGGGTCTCTTACGATCCCAACAACAGAATCTTTGGCGGTGGCCTTAAAGACGGAATGGATGCAGCCGGCGGCTCCGCTTCCATTACCTTCCTCATCGGCTTCGATGACGTACGCTTCACCGTAACCGGTAAGGACGTACCCGCTCCGCTTGACGCCTCCGGCGCTCAACTGGGTGTGGGAGACTTTGGCCTTGATACCCTGTTGAACGGAGAAACTTTCGTTAACAACAGCGATACGGCCATCGTCGTTTCCTACACACTTACTACTAGTACCGAGGCTGAATGCCCTGGTGGAACAGTAGTCGTTAATGTTACGGTAGAGCCTAATCCAACGCTCCTGCTTGCTAGCAGTGGCACGATGATCTCTGAAGACGGTAACGGCAACTACAGCGCTGAAATTTGCAGCGGTGACAGCCTTTCTGCCATCCTCTCTTCCCTGACCATTCCTTCTACGGGCGTGAATAATCTGCGCGCCAACGTAGTGGAGGTGGAAATAGGAGCCGACATCAGCTTCAATACCTCCAACGGTGACCGCGCAAGCGGACCTAATGGAAACTTCGGGGGTACCAACCGCCCGTCTAACGCTGATGTGCCCTTCTTTGAAGAAGCGATCACTAACGTCGGTACTTCCGCTCAGGAAGTTGTCTACACCGTTGTTCCTCGCATCACGCGCACTGGAGTGCCTAACTGCTTCGGTGATACCATTCGCCTGACGGTAACGGTTTACCCGGAATTCGTCGGTGTGGACATTGCTCCCGCACAGGTCAACCTCTGTTCCAATGTTTCCCTTGATGACAGTGGCTTCGACATCGATGCTACTCAAGCGATCACGAACATGATCGCCTACGATTCGATCATCATCGATACCGTTTACAACGACGTTGCGCTTGTTAATGCTGCGAATTTCGAAACGATCTCTTCTGTATACAGTGGTATGCCGTTAACGGTACGCCGCTCCGAAGGCTTCTTCGGTATGGATACTTACCGCAACCGCACTGGTGGCCCGGCAATTGTAACCTACGAAGTTCGTCTCGTCTCCGGCCCCGGCTGTTACAGCGAAACGATTACTTACAACTTCCGCTACACGGCAGAGCCGGTAATCTCTTTGGTAGAAACAAATAGCTACCAACTTGATACCGTAATCTGTAACCTGGATAATACTGGTCTGGTCGTTAACCCTGCACCGAACAGTGCCTGGAGTAGCACGCTGGCTGTTTTCAATGCAAACGTTGTTCTCGAGTATGAGGCTGTTATCCCAATGGGTGTGATCCTGACCGGCGGTTCTTACCCTGCCACGGGTAGCCGTACCCTGATGTCTAATGACGTTCTGGAGAATACTACTGCTGGCCCGCTTGACGTAGTGTACACTGTTTCTCCGTTCAATAACGGTTGTGCTGGTGACCCAGTAACCTATACGGTAACGGTTAACCCTAACCCTGATGCCACCGTACAGCTGACCTCTTTGGACAGCACCGCTACCTTCAGCCTTGAAAATAGCCGTGCGTTCCTGAACCCTAACCCTGCCTTCGGCATGTGTTCTGGTCAGGCCCTTATGACGACCGTCCCTGCCGCAGCTACTGCTGCAAACGGTACTCTGATGGCGGCAATGAGTATTACGGTTGATGCCGACGGCCTTTCCGGCTACACTGTTGGTTCTACCATGGTCTTCCCTGCAAGTCAACTCGGCGATAGCCTGAGTTACGCCGCTGGTGAACTCATGAACCTCAGTGCAGGTGCACAGTTCTTTACTGTACGTTACACAACCTTCTTCGAAGCAAACGGAACTGCAGGTAACCAGAACGACGGGGTTGATTGCCCATCTAATGGTGCAGTCGAATTCGATGTGGTTGTTAACCCAACTAACCAAGCAATCGTAGAAGTTCGCGTTACGAACGACGCAATTACTACGCCGATCCCATCTGGATTGGATACGCTCTGTAGTGGTGATCTGTTTGACCTAGCGGTTAAGGCTAACGCAACGCCAATGGTTGATAGCTTCTTAGTTGAAGTTGATCTACCTGCAGGTATGATGGCGCTCGCTGGTTCTCCAGATACTGACTTCATACTGACGGCGCCATGGGAGACTGCATCTGTATTCTTCACCCGCCTCGATGATCTGTCTTACACTAACAGCACTGCTGGTATCAAGCAAGTTACCTACATCGCTACGCCATTCACGGCAGGCTGTGCTGGTATCCCTGACACGACAACGATCAGCTTCCGTCCGGAAATCGATCTTCGCATGACGCCTTCTGCTGTTTGTACACCTGGTGACTACATCTTCTCCGCTGAAGATCAGAACCAGGCTATAAGTATGGATCGCTTCGATTACGACTGGACCTACCTTGGTGGAACCGCCCGTAACTATACGCTTTCTCGCCAGGATGGTGCAGTTGATGTCTTCATCTTCGATCCTGCTGGTCAGGGAACTGGTGGAATCACGTACAATAACCGCCAATTCCTCAAAGTGTCTACGGATATACTGACGGGTGCCGGAACTGCGATCTTCGAACTCTCCTACATGAACGACTTCGGTTGTACCATCACGGAGACCCTGACGCTGACCATTGGGTCTGAAATTTCTGCTGGCTTCATTGATCCAACGATCCCAGTTCAGTGTGAAGGTCCCGATGTGATCATCCTTGACGATTACCTGATCGACGAAACGCCAGGCGGTGCCTGGGAACGGGCTGATGCTGCTACCGATGGTGTGTTCAATGGTCCTGCCGGTACTTTTGTCGCACAAGGCCTCGCTGTTTCTGATGGTGGTGTTTACGATTACTCTTTCCGCTACATCGTTGGTGAAGTTGGGTCCGGTTGTGATCCTGATACTTCTACCATCACGGTTCAGGTACAGACTGAGATCAGTGCAGGTACCTACGTCGGTACCGCTGTCGAGGCTTGTCAAGGTGCCGTTTCCGTCAACCTTTTCGACGGTCTTAACGGTGAAGAAGCCGATGGGTCTTTCGTTCAGTTGAGCGGTACGGAAAATGTCTTCGTTGACGGTGCCGATGGCATCTTCAACCAAACGGGCGTGACGCCAGGTACTTATGTTTACAACTACATGGTCGCTGGCCGGAATGGCTGCCCTGGTGATGACGAAACGGTCATCGTTGAGGTACTGTCCCTCCAGGATTGTTCTGTAGCCGTTCCTTGTGATACAATACAGCTGCTTGCTGGCTTTAACGTGATCAGCTTCACGGCATTGCCTGAAGATGCTTCCGTTGAGAATATCTTCGCAGATGATATTGCGGCGAATAACCTGCTGTCCATCTTTGCGGTTAACCCGGATACCCGTAGTTCTGAGCTGTATAGCTATAATCCTGTTTTTGGTACCACCAATAATACCATCGGTGCCATCCGTGATGGCTTTGGTTACATTGTGGAAGTCGATGAGGCTACCACGATCATCAGCTGTGGAATTGCTGCGGATACCAGCCTTAGGGTTGAACTCATCAGCGGCTTGAACATCGTTGGCTATACTAAGCCTGAAGTGATCACGGCACGTAACTACTTCAGTAGCATAATTGTCAATGGTGATTTGAACCAAATTCGGACGGTAACTTCTGCTGGGGTATTCCAGCGCCTGCGCTTCAACCCGTTGAATGGTAACAACATCCGTATGTTCTCAAGCCAGGGTTACCTGCTGGATATGACCGCTGACTACGCACCTGGTAGCTGGCGCGAAGATGAGCAGATGCCGACCTCGAACTTTGACCGTCTGTTTGGTTACACTAACATTGACAATGAGTTTGCAGGGCAGTACATCCGCCTGCAGGATGTTGACGGAAATGTCTACGCCAAATTTACAGTGGCAGCTGACGGCACTTACGATAACGTAGTAGTGTACGGTGATCTGGCGGAAACATCAGACCTTGTAGAAGGATTCGCTGAGGATGAAGAAATATTCGCGGAATTCCGTAGTGAAGTAATCGCCACTGGTGTTACTTTTGCGGGCTCTTGGAACCTTCGCCAGCTAGACCTGAATTTCAATGCTGTTACGCCAGTTACAGAAATACCCGTCGCTGATAAATTTACGCTGAACGTATTCCCGAACCCGACGGATGGTCTGACGAAAGTTAACCTCTCACTGGACCAGGATTACGACATGGTCCGGGTAGAAGTTTACGGCATGCTCGGTCAGGTGGTTGCAGAGCGTGAGCTTACCAACCAACTGAAAGGACAACTTTCTGTTGACTTACAACTCCATCAGTTGCCCGCCGGTACTTACGTGGTACGGGTGTTGACCAATGATGGGATCAAAGGGCACACACAGATTATCCGTAAATAGGATAATTTAATTTAAATCCTAAACATTGGGGAAGGTCGAATCTTTCGGTCTTCCCCAACTTTAAATCCCAAAAAATGATAAAGATTTTATCAAAATTTTTCACCCTACTATGTTTCCTGCCAGGGCTTGCCTTGACGGCACAACCCGCTGAATTTTCTTTTCTTGCAGGTTGCGTACAGCCCGCAACGCTAAATGGTGAAGGCACTGAGTTTGGTGTAGCCGCTCAGGTAGACGGCGTTGACGCGGAACAAGGTGGCGGCGATTTTATAGCCGTTTTTAATGGAAACGGAGACCTGGTAGGTCTTTCCGCATTATCTGACGGATTCTTTAACGGTGTGGAGGCGTCGGTAGCGACCCTGGTACTCCGCGCTAGCGGAGGAATAAACAATTGCCCCACTTATAATGACGCTCCCAGCCTCACGGTGAAATTGTACGATGCAAGTGAGGACGTTGTTCTTATTGCCATTAACTCCTTTTTTCAGGCATCCATTGACGGTGGCGAAATTGCAGGACCCGATGGTAGTGGTGCGACTCCGGACCTCTTCGATTTCCTAGCCGCCTCCCTCCCTGTTACCCTGGCCGATTTAACGGCCACGACTAACGAAGGCGCGGTGCAACTCGATTGGTCTACTGCTTCGGAGACGAACAATAGCTACTTCGAGGTGCAGCGTTCGATTGATCCTGCCGCTGGCTTTCAAAAGATCGGTACCGTTACTGGTAACGAGACGACGACCAGTACGAGTACGTATGAGTTTACGGACGAGAATCCAGGAGAAGGTATGGTTTACTACCGCCTGCTCCAGGTGGATGCTGACGGAACCTCTGCTTTTAGCCCGATCGTAGTGGTCGAGCTGGAAGTCTCTACTGAACTTGAAGTTGCTGTCTTTCCCAACCCTATTGCTTCAGGCAGCCGGCTTACCGTTCGGCTGAACGGCCCATGGACCAACGGAGGTGCAGACATTCAATTGTTAGACGCTACCGGCCGCAAAGTGGCCGATTGGAGCGGCCTGAGTAACGGTAGTATCAATACCGTACTGCCCATGCTTCGTGCCGGAGTTTACCAGTTGGTTGCCACCGATGGCAAAGAGCGCCGCATCACCCGCGTGGTGGTACGGTAGTCTTTATACGACTGATTTTACGCGAAGCCGCGATCTGCCTCTGGGTGGATCGCGGCTTTGTCGTTGGTGGAGCTCACGCCAAACGGAGGCTTGACGTAACAGTTTTGTGGAAATAAATAACCGCACTACTTACCAGACTAAACGAGCGTAGCGAGCTTTTACATGCGGTAGCACTACCAGACTACTGAACTACCAGACTAAAGAGGCCGCGCCCCAAAAAAGTGCACTGGTAGAATTCATCGTACTTCAACTGAACGATGTTTACGAAATTGCCCCAATGGAAGGAGGTAAAGCAGGCGGCCTGGCCCGCGTGGCCACCGTACGGCAAGCGTTGCTGCGGGAGAACCCCAATGTTATCAAGATGATGGCGGGAGATTTCCTAAGCCCCTCTTTTTTGGGAACGATCCGCTTCACTACCGACGATGGTGAAAAGGAAAAAATCGCCGGGCTGCAAATGGTCGAAACCCTCAACATCATGGGCCTCGGTTACGCCACGTTCGGAAACCACGAATTTGACCTGAAAACCCTGGACCTGCTGGAAAAACGAATGGATCAGAGTTCTTTCAAATACACGGTTTGCAATGCCAAGGCAGTTATTGACGGCCGGACCCGGGCTTTTTAGCAAAACGGCGCTCCGGTGCCCGAATACCTCGTTCACGAGGTCCCTAATCCCGGTGGCGCCCCAATTAAGGTAGGCATTCTGGGCGTGGTGTTGCCCTTCAATAAGGCCAGTTACGTAGAATATGCCGACGTGACCAGCTCCTTCAAAGAAACGCTGCGCAAGGTCAATGCCGTTAGTGATCTAACCATCGCTATCACCCATCAGAACCTGGATGAGGACGAGGCACTGGCCGCGGCCGTTCCCGGGGTTCCCCTCTTCATCGGTGGCCATAAACACGTAAAACTTAACCGATACGTGGACCAAACGGTCATCGCCAAAGCCGATGCAAATGCCAAATCGGTCTACATCCACCGGGTCTCCTATGGCCCCGGAAGCGGTATGACCCAAATCAGCTCTACCATCAAAGTTATTGATGATACCATCGCCGATGAACTGGCCACTAAGAAAGTCGTCGGTAAATGGCTGGACCAGGTCTTCACCCTGATGAGCGATATGGGCTACGACGCCAATAAAGAAGTAATGAAGCTCACCGAGCCGCTAGTTTGTAAGGAAGACCTGATTCGTACCTCTCAAATCAACTATGGTCAATTGACGACGGACGCCATTGCTTCCGCCATCCCTGGTGCCGATTTGTATGTCCTGAATTCAGGGTTCATGCGGCTGGATGATAACCTCTTCAACGTCGTTACGGAGTACGACGTGCTGCGCACTTTCCCATCCCTAAAGCATGGTCCCTGACTGCTGATTCCTGAAAACTTACCTTTACTCTATGAAAATAGATAAAGCCCTCCTAAGCCGGGCCAACGACGTCTGCGAACTCAGCGGAACCAATGATCACCTTACCACCTACGCGGTTGGGCCCGATGCTGATGGGAGTCCGGCAACGACCATTGTGGTAGCGCAAAGCCTCAGTGACCAGTTGGAAGGCAAGCAGGAGGTCGAGCCAAATGACTGGCGCTGCCTCAACGATAGTATGTGGAGTGAAACAGCTGCCGTGAAAGTGGTCGCCTACCGGATGTTGCACCAGCTGCGCGCAGAAGGCTGGCCCCAGGACCTATTGGATATGATTTACCTCGAAGAGGAAACGTTGAAGTGGGCTAAAATCGGCTTACCGGACGAGAACGCCCTGGTTCATAAAGACAGCAACGGCAATGTTCTGGAGGCAGGGGATACCGTCGTTTTGATCAAAGACCTGAAAGTAAAAGGAGCCAATTTTACGGCGAAGCGCGGCACTGCCGTGCGTAACATTCGGTTGGTGCACGATAATGCGGGGCACATCGAAGGGCGCGTGGAAACACAGCAAATCGTTATTCTTACGGAGTACGTGAAGAAGAATAAATAGGCGTTAGCAACCTACGTATTGGAAAAACAAGGCTAGGGGAACGACTGGAGTATCGGAGCCACTTGGTTGGCCCAAATAAAGGGTGTAGACCAGGAGCATCCCGGCAGGCAGGTGTAACGTATTGCGATGTATTACACCAATGTGCTAATTTCAAACTGTACTAGTATTCGCCAGCGATGGGCTAAAATTTGACGAGTAGGTATATCTACCTGTTCTTCTCCGCAGAACTACCTGGATTGCTGAGGAAAACATAGATGAAGGTTCCATTGGGGATACATTGGGTTCAAGTTCCCTCCAGGAAAAGCGTTTTTAACCCATATATAGAAGTCAGCTATGTCATTTTCCTCCGCGCCAGCGATTAAGTTGGGGGTAATCCTGTTTGCTTTATTTATACGGCGTTCCTAACCTCAATCGTAGGGAATACGGCCTTAACCGACACGGTGATAAGGGGAGAGCGGTACGTTAAGGTGGTGTCGTGGAAGAACAAGCCTTCTTACTGGAAGAAGGACACTTTTGCCAACGTTGGCCTGAAATACGCCGTATGGGTAACGGTTGCCCCATTCATTCAGCAGAAATGTAAGGTGTATTTTCAGCAAGAGAAAGATCCTGAAATGCGGCTGCGGCAGCTTTTAGGGCTACAACCATTTACGATAGAAACCGACTTTGTGGAAATTTGGTTGGCGCCCTGTAGTAGTTACTTCTTCCGCCATCCGCCCATAATGGCACCAATAACGGCAAACAGCACGATGTAGTAGCTGCCGTCAATAATACTCAACATGGTAGGGTTCATCGCGAAGCGGTTGCTAACGTAGGTGGTAAGCATGGCTACGGTGCCAATAAGTGCTCCCAGGCTGGCTCCGCCTGCGAAACTGGTCCGGTTGGTCTGGGTGACGAGCCAGTTCATGATGAGGGCATAGATGAACATGCTTACGGTGTTGATGACCATTGGGGTTGTGGAGTCGATGGTCACGGTTTTACCGTGCTTGAAGACCTCACTTATTCCGTCGGTCATTCCAGGGCCGGCGAGGCCTACGGCCTCAGCTCACTGGTCCATGAAAAATAAGCCGTACCACAGAAAGCCGATGAATATACCGGCGATTGCGCTGACCAATACGGCCAGCCAGTTGATTTTAGAAAGCATAATCTAAGGGTGTTTTTGCTTGTGTAAACATATAGTTCGTGTTGGGGAAATGTAAGTCTTGACACAAATGTAATATTGACCATGCATTTACTTGGTTTTGTTGTTATGTGGCACGCTCCTTGGAGTGGAAAGGCTATTAGCATTTATGTCGTTGAACACAACTCTATTTTAAAAAAAAACCTAGCCGTTTTACCTGTTCCCAAATCCCTGCTTCTTCTGTCCGTCTATTTGCCCCTGCGTTCGCGCCCTAAAAGGGAACGACGGAATGAGTGAATGGAAGCAACCGTTCAACTCCTCGCCCGGGTGAACTCGTACGGCGTTGTGAAAGGCACGTGCGGCAGGCCCTGCTTCCATTTCCCTTTATCTCTTTTCGCCGTCATTAATTATCAGCAGGGTGTCATACCGACGGTGAATAACTTCTGAATTTGCAACCATAGGAACTACCCTTCGTTAAAGTCTTAATATAAGCTACCGACCTTATGAGTAAAAGATTGGCCATAGTATGGTTCCGCCGGGACCTTCGCCTGCATGACAATGAAGCGCTTACCGATGCGTTGAAACACGCAGATGAAGTACTGCCCGTTTTCATCTTCGACCCCAGGGTTTTGGGGGGGGTCTTATCCCTGACCGGTCTTCCTAAAATTGGAGGGCACCGGGCGAAGTTCTTACTTGAATGTGTCGCAGACCTGAGGAATAACCTGCGAGCACATGGAGCGGACTTACTGATCCGGATCGGGAAACCGGAGGAAGTATTGCCCGAGCTAACGCAACAAACCCGAGCCAGTTGGGTGTTTTGTAACCGGGAACGAACCGATGAGGAACTGCAGGTGCAAAATGCGGTGGAAGCGGCGCTTTGGGCGGTAGGACGGGAGGTCCATTACTCCCGGGGCAAACTCCTTTATTATACGGCAGATCTTCCCTTTCCGATTACCCAAACACCCGATGTATTTACCCAGTTTCGTAAGGAAACGGAACGGATTACTAAGGTGAGGGACCCATTACCAACGCCTGGAAAAATACCTTACCCTACTAAGGACCTGCCGGACCCCGGGGACTTACCGGAGCTGGAAGACTTTGGCATCACGCCACCCGTCCCCGACGACCGTGCTGCCTTCCAGTGGCAGGGCGGGGAAACCGCAGCGCTAGACCGCCTGGCCTATTATCTTTTTGATTCTCAAGCTATATCCACGTATAAAGAAACCAGGAATGGGTTGATTGGAGCAGATTACAGTACTAAATTCAGCCCTTGGCTGGCTTACGGCTGTCTTTCTCCGAAAAGGATCTATTGGGAAGTCAAGGCTTATGAGGAGAAAAATGGTAGCAATGATTCCACCTACTGGGTAATCTTCGAATTGTTATGGCGGGACTTCTTCCGGCTAACGGGTAAAAAATACGGAGCGGCTATTTTTCAAGAAGGTGGTACTAAGGGAGAGCGTCGCCAGTGGCGAAACGACCCTTCGGCCTTCCGTAAGTGGATGGACGGGCAAACCGGTACACCCTTCATCGATGCTAATATGCGAGAGGTAGCCAAGACTGGCTTCATGAGCAATCGCGGCCGGCAGAACGTAGCAAGTTACCTGGTTAAAGACCTGAAAGTCGATTGGAGAATGGGAGCGGAATACTTTGAACACATCTTGTTAGACTACGACGTCACCAGCAACTGGTGTAACTGGAACTACGTAGCCGGGGTGGGGGCAGACCCTCGAGAAAATCGTTACTTCAATATTATGAGCCAGGCCAGGCGCTATGATGAAGACGGAGATTTCGTGAAACTTTGGTGCCCCGAACTGAAAAACCTGCCCTGTGAACTGGTGCATCGTCCGGATACCGTAGAGGAGCCAGACCAATTAAAATATGGTATGAAACTTGGGATAGATTATCCTGCGCCGCTGATCTCAAGTAGCCATTGGCGGTAGGGTAGGGGTAGCGCATACTGAGGGGACGCTCAAAGGATCTCAGCAATTCCACCTCCGGCTCCACAGCTGAGAACGCTTTGAGGACCTTGAACAGTAACTGAGGTTCTCAAAGCGTCTCGAAAAATGCGTTTAGCGCACTTTTTTTGAGTCCTTTGAGCGGCCGGCATCGAGTATGCGTGAGAGGGGGTAAGGCCTCATTCACTATAGCTATAAGGTGTTGAAAAAGATCATGTGGCGGCCACTTCGCTTGAATTTCTCGCGTTGAGGGATCATTGCCACGTTCAATTGTCGATGATGCCTAATATTTAGGGAGCGCGCGCGAAGAGCTTTGATTATCAAGAAAAGAAAAATATAAACTAAAACCTGCTCTAATTCCGTTACGTTTCTGACAATCGGCGACATAAAGGACCAGAGACCAACTTTAACGGTGTTCGGCTACCAATTCGCGATTTGAATTATGTACATTTGTCCGCTGAGTAGCCGGACATCAGGGTCCGAATACAAGCATCCCAAAATAATTAGCGCCCCTCATTATGCGGTTAATCCAGACTTTCTGCTTTGTTATCTTTTGCGTTCTTGGTCTTCAGGCGCAAGACATCCACTTTTCCCAGTTTTACATGTCCCCACTCAACCTTAATCCGGCGATGACGGGGGTGATGAACTGTAATAGTCGCATCGCGATCAACTATCGCAGTCAGTGGGCGTCGATCCTGGGCAGTTCTGCCTTCCAGACCTACAGCGTCAGCTACGACCAGCGTGTGGCAGTAGGCCGTAACGACTTCTTTGGCATCGGTGGTACTTTTTGGGGAGACAAGGCCGGCCAGGCTGATTTTGCTACCACTACCGGTAAGATATCTCTGAGCTACAGTAAGAAATTGGGCGGAAGCCGTAAGTTCGGCAACTATCTCGTTGCCGGAGTAGAAGGCGGCGCCGCTCAGCGCAGTCTCAACTTCCTTGCCCTCCGTTGGGGAACCCAACACGATGGTGGCGGTGGCTTTGACCCGAGTGCTGCCTCGGGGGAGACCGGTTTTGACCGCGACCAGTTCCTGTTTGCCGATATGGCCGCCGGCCTTTTGTGGTTCATGGTTTTCGATGAGCACAACAGCTTGTACATCGGCGGTGCCTTCCATCACCTCAACCGGGCCAACCAAAGCTTCGATAGCAACTTTACGGAATTACTTTACAGCCGCTACACTGCCCACGCCGGTGGTGAGTTCCTGCTCGGTAAGCGCTTCGGCCTCGTACCCGGAGTAATCGTGATGAAGCAGGGCCCCAGTTTCCAGGTGAATGCTGGTACTAACATCAAATTTTTGCTCGATGGCGGGAGTAACCGCAGCACCCAGTCCTTCCAGGTAGGCCTGTGGACCCGTGTTTCTAACCGCTTCGACTCCAGCGTACTTACGGATGCCCTCATCCTGAGTACTCGTTTTGACTACGAGCAATTTGCGCTCGGGTTCTCCTATGACCTCAACACCAGCTCCCTAAATACCGCTACTGACGGTAATGGAGGCTTCGAACTTTCCCTGCAGTATAAAATCTGTGGCGGACAGCGTAAAGGTGTCTACTGCCCACAGTTCTAGGGTAAAGGATGATCAAATTTGAGTTTTGGGTTTACCCCGTCTATCCACATTGCCAGACACTTCACCAAACAACACACTCGATTTAAACATTAAGCATGTTCGGCAACAATAATAGTAAAGACAATAAGTCAAGCAACGGTACTTCAGCGCCTACTTCAGGTGGCATGGGTGGCGTAAATACAATTGACGCGCACACGTCTATTACCGGTGACCTCAAAGCTGGTGGTGATATTCGTATCGATGGCAGCCTTAATGGCAACTTGGTTTGTGAAGCTAAGTTGATCATTGGCCCCCAGGGCCACATCGAAGGCGATGTAACCTGCCTCAATGCAACCATCGAAGGCACTTTCAAGGGTACTTTGGTGGTGAAGGAAATGCTCACCCTACAGGCTACGGCCAAGGTCAGCGGTGATGTGAAGGCCAAGAAAATGGCCGTCCTTGGTGGCTGCCAGATCTCCGGTACTTGTACCGTTCCTTATTCAGGAGATGAAAAAAGCGCCAACAAGCAGCAGCAGGGGAACCCTTTAAAGCAAAAGCAAGGTGCCACCTCTTAAACAACCAGAAAAGGAGGAAGGCCGTAAAACTACTCGTAGCTGGATGAAATACAGCGGTATGGCCGTGCAGATGATAGGAATCCTGCTGGCGTTCGTTTTCGCCGGCCAATACCTCGATCAGTGGCTGGGTACTGATCCCTGGTTGACCCTTGTAATGAGCTTACTTGGTATCGGATCGGCACTCTATGTATCCCTTAAAGACTTCATTTGAGCGCCGGACAATGGCCTGAAGGAACGCCCCAAACAAGCGCTAGCATGACGTACTCCCGGTTTTTTACCCTGCTGGGGATTTTTACCGCCGTCGCGGTGGTGATCTCCCTGATTTGCCATGCCTTACTACCACTCGGCTATGCCATTCCCCTTACCGTCGGTACCATTTTGCTTTTTTGCGCATTTTGTATCGGCTTGTTTTGGGTAGGTAGTCGGACCGCCAATGCTGAGAATAAGTACCTTTTTTCCAACGTCTTCATGGGGGTGACCATGCTCAAATTATTCCTTTGTGGAGGACTGATAGCAGCGTACTTTTTTCTGGGGGAACCGGAAAATAAACTCTTTGTCGTACCCTTTTTTCTGAGTTATCTCGTCTATACGACCCTGGAAATTGTATTTCTGATCAAGCTTGCAGGCAATACCGCAGCGGTGGTAAAAGAAAAGCAGGAGTAGGAAGCGTTTTATCAAAAAGCAAGCTCTGTGTGGTGGTTCTACCTGCCCAAACGAGCGCAGCGAGCATCTTCGTTCGGCAGCACTACCAGGCTGTACCCACCACGCCTTTGCCTATGTGGAAGGTCGCAGATGTCAACGTCGGCCCACAAACGGCTGGTCTGGTTTCTCTGGGGTACAGCCACGTAGCGCCTTCGGGCAACTATGTGCTTCAGCCTTGTTATACAATCCAATCTCCCTTACACCGTGCTCAACGGATTCTTGGTGGTCAACGGCACCGGCGTACCGCTCTTCCTTGAGCGTAATATCGATCGGCTGCCGGTGTACCATCGCCTGGATTTTAGCTGGACCATCCACAACTTCCGCCGGGAGAAAAGAGCCTGTACGGGAGACTGGGTATTCACGGTTTACAATTTTTATGGACGGGACAATACCTATAACATTTTCTTCCCGCCGCGTGATGCAAACACCCCGGCGCTGGGCATCTTTGGCGACAGCCCCTTTGCGGCTTACCGGCGGAGTATTTTTTGGGGCCCGGTATTATCCCTGGCTTATAAATTTACGTTTAAGCCTTAGTTGCCGTCTCCTCGATGGCGAAAATTTATCGAAAATTTATGGGGCAATCACCTGTCGAAGCGTAATTAATGGTTGTGGTGTTAAGCAAAAGTTAGGTTGGTACTCAGGTTGGTTTTGCGGGCGGGGTTTTCCCTACTTTTACCTCGTCAACGTAACTTTTACCTATG
>JBLHRW010000001.1:0-56507 GCA_047626445.1 Neolewinella sp. | reverse complement strand
ACTGACCGTTCACGTAACGACAAGTCCAAACGAGCGCAGCGAGCATTGTTGCGGGTACACCTTCTATCACCACGATAGTAGCAGCGAAGCTAATCGACCAAAGCCGGGGGCTGCCTACCAAAAAAAAGAGCGCAGCGAGTTTTTGTCTAAAATTTACTTCTGGTAAATTTTAGACTTTGCCAGTCCCCATTTATTCAACCGGTGCATCATGCTAACGCGGAGCACCCCAAGTCCATACTTAGAGCTACGGGCGAAGTTGATGGAGCTGGCTTCTTCGAAGTACTTGGTTGGGCAAGTCACCTCAGCGATGTCGAAACCGTGGTAGATGATCTGAGAGAGCATTTCGTTATCGAAGACGAAGTCGTCGTCGTTGGCATTGAAGTTGATGTTCTCCAGCACTTCCCGGCTGAAGGCGCGGTAGCCGGTGTGGTATTCGCTGAGTTTGTAGCTGACCAGGAAGTTCTGGGTAGCCGTCAGGAACCGGTTAGCGACGTATTTGTATAAAGGCATCCCGCCTTTGAGGGCACCTTTACCGAGTATCCGGCTGGCCAGCACAACGGGGTACAGCCCTTCGCCGATGATGTTGCACATCGTCGGAATCAGCAGTGGAGTATACTGATAATCGGGGTGGACCATGATGACGATGTCGGCACCAATTTCCAGGGCTTTATTGTACAAGGATTTCTGGTTTCCACCATAGCCACGGTTGCGTGGGTGGGTGATGACGTGGTCTACGCCCAGCTGTTTGGCCAGGGCGGAAGTATCGTCTTTACTCGCATCATCGCAGAGGATGACTTCGTCAACGAGGTCGCGGGGAACCTCGGCGTAAGTCATCTCTAGGGTAAGGGCAGCGTTGTAGGCCGGCATTACTACTACTACTTTTTTGTCTTTGTACATCGGTGCAAAGGTAAAGCTATCCGGGAATTTTAAAAGGGCGGGAACGCAGGTGCGATGGAGGTTGAAAAAGCAAAGTCGTCCTGAGGCTTGCGCTATAAAATTAGCTGACCGCTAAATTTTGTCTTCCAACTCGACTTTAGCGGCAAAAATGGTCCTTGATGACAAAAGGTCAGAAAGCGAAATGCTGACTTCACCCCACTTTTACCGACCTTTGCCGCATCTCCAAGTCCAATATCCGCGACAACCAGAATCTGGTTTGCCCCCCAGAAATAACCTCTCCAACATTAAAAAGCGCAAGCGCAGAAAGGAAAGAGGCGTCTTTGCGGAACAACTCATTATCGCCACGCTCCAATAGGGCAACGCTGTCCGGATAGTCAAAATACTT
This sequence comes from Neolewinella sp., assembly GCA_047626445.1. Lineage (GTDB taxonomy): Bacteria > Bacteroidota > Bacteroidia > Chitinophagales > Saprospiraceae > Neolewinella. The sequence continues at coordinate 55,225 of JBLHRW010000001.1, read as the reverse complement.
TTTACCGATGCTTACCTCCTGCCCGTTCCGCACAAAAACTTTGGCCTTCCGTACCGTCTCGTCGTACAGCCATTCTTTCTCGAAAGCTTGTTGCGTAACAGAAAAATCGTAGCGGTACCGTTGGTCACCAACCACGAAGTTGAGCTCGAAGGTAGCTGGCTGGGATTTGCTCTCCCGGTCAAACCCAAAAGGATCAACATTACCTGGCAACATCCCCGGATTTTTCGCCGAAAGCACACTAAGGGATGGGAAATAAATAAACCATGCTTCTTGACCGCCTTATTTTGCCCTCACCGCACTTAAAAATTATTTCCGTAGCTACGGCTATGCAAAGAATTTTTCAAGAACGGTGAGAACAAAAGCGTCAGGTCAAGAAACACGTTTTATTTAATTCGCGTCCCTTAGGGACGCGAAATAAATAAACCACACCAACTTTGAAATGGATTGGGATGCCTTCGAAGAGGAGAACCTCGCCAAACTTACGAAGCGGTCTGAAGAGTTTCAGGGGACCGAGAAACGCTATCTACGCATCCATGGGCCGGACAGTAACCAGTCTTACCGGGTGATGGAGCGCTTCGTACATCAGTTGCCCGAAGATAAATACAAATACAAAATGGAAGCTGCGCTGGAAGACCGTAAGCCATTCCGCAACTTCAAAGACCAGGCAGACAACTCCCCCCACCGGCAAGCGTGGTTCACTTTCAAAGACCTGCAGGAGCGGGATCGGAACCGTGCTGACCTGGGAATGCTTTTGGAGGAGGAAGAGTAGTTGGCCGCTTATCCGCCAGATTTAGCGGGGTCCTTTGGCGGGCTTGCTTAGCCTTGCTTTAATTCCGACCTTTGCACCCGCGTCCGCGCCCATATTCGTAGATAGTAGGTAGTCAATAGTCGATAGTACTAATCGCTTTACCTACCCTGCCGCACTACCTACTATCCACTACTTACTACCTACTAGTTATGTCCAACTTCGGAACCGTTTCCTTCTACACCCTCGGCTGCAAGCTCAACTACAGCGAGACTTCCGCCATCGGCCGCCAGTTTACCGAGGCAGGCTACCAGGCCGTGGAGTTTGGTGACGGCTCGGATGTGGTGGTGATCAATACCTGTTCGGTGACGGATTTTGCCGACCGCAAGTGCCGCAACATAGTACGACGTGCATTAGGCGCGAACGCAGGTGCAAAAATTGTTGTCGTAGGCTGTTATGCGCAGTTGAAACCAGAGGAGATCGCTAACATTGAAGGCGTCGACCTCGTCCTTGGGGCAGCAGAGAAATTCAGGATCCTGGATTACATCGACGGCATCAGTACCGGTGCGAGTAAAGGGATGGTCCGTGCCGGCGAAGTGAAGGAAGCGGACACCTTCATCAGCAGTTTCAGCTTTGGGGACCGGACGCGTTCCTTCCTGAAAGTCCAGGACGGCTGTAACTACAAATGTACCTTCTGCACCATCCCGCTGGCGCGGGGTAAAAGCCGTAGCTCCACCGTGGAACAAGTAGTTGCCGACGCGAAAGCCATCGCCACCAAAGGCGTGAAGGAAATCGTCCTCACCGGCGTAAACATCGGTGATTTTGGCAACGGCACCTCCGTCATCGAGGGCGAACGCCCCCGCAAGGAAGCCCTGTTCTCCGACCTCGCCGCTGCGCTCGACGAAGTCGAAGGCATCACCCGTTTCCGCATCTCCAGCATCGAGCCGAACCTTTGCACCAATGAGCTGATCGACTTCGTGGCCAACAGCCAACGCTTTGCGCCACACTTCCACATGCCGCTACAATCCGGCAACAACAAACAACTGGCCCAGATGCGCCGCCGCTACAAGCGGGAGCTCTACGCCGAGCGCGTGGCCCACATCCGCCAGGTGATGCCTCACGCCTGCATCGGCGTTGACCTCATCGTCGGTTTCCCCGGCGAGACGGAGGAGGACTTTCTGGAGGCCTATAAGTTTGTACAAGAACTACCCGTGGATTACTTCCACGTCTTCACCTACTCCGAACGCGCCAACACTCCAGCTGCAGAGATGGACGGCGTAGTTCCCATGTCCGAGCGTAAGCGGCGGAATAAGATGCTCGGCATCCTCTCAGAAAAGAAGAAGCGGGCGCACCAGGAACGGTATTTGGGCGAGGTTCGTCCCGTACTACTGGAGAAGTCCAGGACTGACGGGATGCTGCATGGCTTCACTGATAACTACGTGAAGGTGGCTTTTGCTGCTGAGGATAGTTGGGTTAATCATTTGGTGGAGATGACGTTGGGGGATGTTGGGGAGGATGGGCTGGTGATGGTCGAACTGGCGAATTCGACGTCTTCGTAGCATGATCGATTATTAAGGCGTTTGCAACTATTACGACTTGAACTTAATTCTACCCACAAGTACTTAAAAGGGCAGTGTGATTTCATTTTTATTGTCAGATACTCGGTTGAGGGTGTCCCCACCCGAACAGTCTTGATCTTTAAAATATTTCCTCAGAGACGCCGTATAAATAACTTACGCCTTTTGACTATTACATTTCCCACAACTTTATTAACCAATAAATATGGATGGATTTCACAAGACTTACACCGATATAATTGAGACTATTGAAGAGTCTTTAGAAAAGGGTCAAATAATACTAGTACACTGTAAACTAAGTTTACATGCATTCAGGTTGCCTTGATTTCGCGTAGCGAATACACATTAGTTACCCCGGACAAAGTCCGGGGTAACGAACCCAAGGATTAACTTGACGACGCTCCGCGTCGTTAAAAAAATAAGGGTCCTTTCCGTTACCTGCGGCTGCGTCGTTCCTCCTTGTCCCAGGCAACTCAAGTGCAGTCGCTACGCGACAAACAGAGACATTCAAAAACTTAGTTTACACTGTACTAGAAAGCTATTCATTAATACTCCGTCCTAAAGCAGAAGGCACAGCAAATAGAGAAGGGAGAACAGCAAACATCATTTTCATTCGGCAGCTATCACTTCCCCCCTATCTTATCAAACAACCACAAATACCCCTCATCCCATTTCTTCCCCTGTCGTACGATCACCAGGTCCTTTGCCGGGTCGACGTAGATGAACTGGTTGAGGATACCCTGGGCGTAAAAGACGCTGCCGCCGCTGCTGTAATCGAGGTACCATTGGCCGGGATTTTTGCGGGAGGGCAAGGGGGTCGGCTGCGCAAGCGCCAAATCCTTACCTACAGTGATGGCGGCGAGAGAATCGGGGAAGTAACGCGTTTTTCCGTCCTCATCCTCTAGCGTTTCTGTGATGCTGTACCATTGGTACTGGTAGCCATCATTGGTCAAGTCCGGCATGATGGAACTGTTTACCCAAGCTTCGGAGACGATCTGCTGGCCGCGCCAGCGGCCGCCCTTTGTATACAGTTGTCCGATTTTGGCCAGGTCGCGCGCCGTGGTGTTGAGGCCGGAGTAGCCCTTGGCGGAGCGATGGCGCTTATCGTCGAGGCTCCAGGTGGCGGGAAACTCCATGCCCATGGGTTTCCAGACTTTGGCTTCGAGGTACTGGCCGAGGTCCATGCCGGTAGCACGCTCCACCGCAATGCCGAGCAGGGCGGTGGTGCCCGACTGGTATTGGTGATAGGTACCGGGCTCGTGATTGAAGCCGAGCTTACTTAATTGTTTAAGCTGGTTGGTGCCGTAGTAAAGCTTGGCCATGTCGGCAAAAGGATTACTGTACGATTCTTTGTAATCCAGCCCGGAGCGCATGTCGAGCAGGTGACGGATGGTGAGCCGCTGGAAACGGGGGTCCCCTTCGAGCAACTCGGGGATATACTTCGTAACCGGGTCATTGACGTCGGTAATCAGGCCTTCGTCTACGGCGATGCCGGTCAGCAAAGAGGTAACTGATTTAGAGACGGAGAAGATCGTCGAAATATCGTCCGGGCCGTAGCCCTCAAAGTATTGCTCGTAGACGATGCTGTCGTTTTTGACGACAAGGAAAGAAGTGGTGGACGTCTCCTCGTCGAGCCACTGCGTGAGGGGCATCTCCCCCCCCTTCACCGTTATGGTCATACTGCTCAGCGGGTCCCGGTCACTGACCGGAAAGCTGTAGACGTCATCCCCCGTACCGACTTCGGTATAGGGAAAAATTTTATGATCCGTTATGTCGGCGAAGTTGTAGGCGAAAAAACGGCCTACGTGACAAGAGCTAAGTAATAACAAACACGGAAAAAGAGCGAGCGTGAATAAGCGCATATTCTGACAGACAAGGTTTATGAAAAAAAGGTAAGCTTAGGGGCAAAATACGGTCTAATAAAGCAATCCAAAGAGCCATAAAGGAATCTTCTGTTCTCCCGCCGTCCGTTCTACATCTTACACAACAAAGCTATTGGGATCTGTGCCAATCTGCTTGCTGGCTTTATTGGCACCACCAATCTCGAATACGTAATGGGTCAAAATCAAGTTGGTTGACTTGAAAATTCCCTATTTATCAAGTCAACCAACTTGAAAATTACCCCAATACCCCCCGAATACCATCAATAAACATCTGCACCGAAAGGATCAGCAGCAACATGCCCATCAGCCGTTCCAGGGCAATGAGGCCTTTTTTGCGCAGAACACGGTAGAGCAATGGTGCAGAGAAGAGGAGGAGGGTAGAAACACCCCAGGCCAGCAATAGGGCGTACAGTAAGCCCAACTGATCATCGGGGTTGTTGTGGGAGAGGACCAATAAGGTCGCCAATGCCGAAGGGCCAGCAATCATAGGTAGGGCGATGGGGACGACAAGCGGCTCCTGGTCCGCCGGGAAAAGGGGTGCATCCGCTGAAGGGAACACCATTTTGAGGCCGATGAGCAGGAAGATGAGGCCTCCTGCAATCCGGACCGCCGCCGTCTCGAGGTGAAAGACGTTGAGGAAAGTTTCCCCGCCAAACAGGAAAAGCACCAGGATAACGAGGCCGATGAGGCTTTCCCGGATGACGATGCGTTGGCGGCGGGCTTTGTCCATGTCCTTCAAGAGGGCCAGGACCAGTGGGATGTTGCCCAGGGGGTCGAGGATGAAGAAGAGGAGGAGTGCGGTAGAGAGGATGGAGAAGTCCATGAAAATAGAAATGGAAAAAGGTTAGAAGGGAGAGAAAGAACGAAGGTACGGGTTGTTTCTCCCGGATTTATGCGCGAGAATGAGGGCTCCATACGCAGCGGATATTTCTCACAGAGGGTAGCATGGAGGGAGGCACAGAGGGCTGGTATGGGAGTAAGAAAACGCTACTGACAGCAGTAGTTAGGTGCTCCAGTTTTAAGGTAGTAAGGGAGCAGCACCGTCCTTTCTCCTTGCTCCTTTAATCCTTTCCCCGGCACCTGCGACCGCGCCAAAAAGCCCCACAAATAAAAAACCTCCCCCCTCCGAAGGATTAGTAACTTCCCGTAGTCCAACCATCGAATAATTTCTACGAATGCCCGAGCCAACCGATCGTGAGCTACTAAAGGACATTGCCGATGGCAATGCCCCGGCCCTGCGCGCGCTCTACGGCCGCATCAGTGACCGGGTGTACAATACCGCGCTCAGTTACGTGCAAAACGAGGCGGATGCGGAAGAAATCACCCAGGATGTTTTCACCAAAATATGGCGAAGCGCCGGGAGTTTTAAGGCCGAAAGCCAGGTAACGACCTGGGTGTACCGGATCACGGCGAACACCTCGCTGACGGCCATTAAAAAGCGGGGACGCCGCGGACTGTTCAGCGCACTCTCCGTCCGGGAAAAAGAAGTGCCCGATTTCCACCATCCGAATGCGGTATTGGAGGATCGGGAAGCCAATCAGGCGCTTTTTGCTGCCATTTACCGGCTGCCCGCCCGACAGAAAACGGCCTTCGTGCTCAGCTTCGTCGAAGAACTGCCCCGGCAGCAGGTGGCCGAGGTCATGGACCTGTCGCTGAAAGCAGTGGAAAGCCTGCTGATGCGGGCAAAAAAAAGATTAAGAACCGGATTAACAATAGATTACCCGCACCGGGGTAAAGCAAACGCAAAATGATATGAAACCAGACGGACAGTTTGAATTGGATGAGGCCATGGAACAGCTGCGCAAGCTGCCCAGGGCCACGCCCCCTCCCGGCCTGCTGGGCCGGATCGAAGCCCGCATTGGCAAAGCGGAAGCTAAGATCATCCCCATCAAACAATGGCGGATGCTTGCCGCCGCTGCCTGCGTACTGGTGGCCCTTAACGTAACGGCGCTGGCCAATTACATGGACGAATCCTCCGGGCCTACGGCCCAGTACGACACCAGCGATAACGTACTGATTTCTGACTTTCAACTCTACGAATGATGGACAAGCTCAAATCTTATCGCTCCGCGGCCATCGGCCTACTGGTACTCAACCTGGCCATACTCGCGTTCTTTTTCCTGCACCGGCCCCTGATCGGTGGATCGAATCAGCGGCCACGACCTACGCACCTCGAACTGGAATTTGATGAAGCGCAGCAGGACGCCTTCTTCGGCTTAGTGGGAACACACCAAGCAATGATGCAGCGCATCAACCAGGAGCAGAAGGGGTTACTCGCCGAATACTTCAGTAGCCTTGCTCAGAATGAACCGGACAGTTCTTCAATGGTACCACAGCACTACACCAAGCTGGAGGAAGAAAAAATCAGCAGCACCTACGATCATTTCCTTAACGTGAAGGCATTGCTAAGGCCCGAGCAGCAGCAAAAATTTCCAAGCTTTGTTGACCGTTCCTTAAAACATATCCTGGGTCAGGGAAGAAATCGTCCTCCCTCACCGAAGGAGAGGCAATAAGCGGCAGTCCAAAGGCCTCCATTGATCAGTTGGCGGCGGATATTCGGACCTTATTGGAAGAATATGCGCTGCGCGTAGCGATGGACTTTAGTCCACCCTTCTGGATAGAATACTTGGACTAAAGTCCGGGGCTACGCGGCCCAAAAAAGCAGCAAAAATAGCGTATGAAACACCTCTTCTACCTCTCGTTGCTCCTGTTATTGCCCACACTTTCTGCGCAGGAGGTGACGGTAGTTTTCCAGCCTGTTCTCGGAGGAGTCGCATTAGAAGTAGCAGAAGAAGGCGGGGCCGCCGGTGCAGAGGAGGTTAAAAAAAGCCATGCCCTGAACGTCGAAACCCTCCGTTTCTACCTGAGCGATGTCGTTTTGCTGAAAGCCGGTGCCGTCGTTCACCGTGCGGCTAAAAAACACCATTTGATTGACGCTGAACGGCCGAAAACACTCCGTCTTCCGCTCCAAACGGTAGCGGACTACGACGAGCTCCGCTTTACCTTTGGTGTCGACAGCCTGACCGCCGCCTCCGGCGCCTTCGGCGCCGATCTCGACCCCACCAACGGCATGTACTGGACCTGGCGCAGCGGCTACATCAACTTCAAACTCGAAGGCACTTCCCCCGATTGCCCGGCGCGGAAGAACCGGTTTCAATTTCATGTTGGTGGATTTCAAGGTCCTTTCAACTCCGAGCGGGAGGTGAGTCTGCGGGTTAGCCCCGACACCATTATTTCTGTTCAAATCGACCTGGATCACTTTTTTGCAGCGACCGACCTGAGCACGGACTACCAGATCATGAGCCCGAGCGCCCAGTCGGCGGCCTTGGCTGATTTGTTGGTGGCGTTGTTTCGTATAAACAGCAGCCCAAAAAGCCGACAGTCTAATGCGCACTAACACCCCCCTAATCATTTTCACCGTTTTGGTTAGCCTTGCCATGGCCGCTGAGCGGATAAGCGACTTCGTTTACCCAGCCTACTTCCCGGTGCCCAACTACGATTTCAACGCTAATCCGCTGACCAATGAGACGATCCAACTTGGGCGCCGCCTGTTCTACGACGAAATTCTTTCGGCCGACGGAACGGTGTCCTGTGCCAGCTGCCACTCCCCTTACAGCGCCTTTGCACACACCGACCATGACCTGAGCCACGGCATTGGCGACCAGATCGGCACGCGCAATGCGCCAGCGCTCTTCAACCTGGCCTGGGGCACCAGTTTTCATCGCGACGGGGCACACCATCATCTTGACCTGCAGGCCCTGGGTCCCATCAGCCATCCGGCGGAGATGGGGAGTAACATTAATGACGTGGTAGCTCGGCTACAGGCGGATAGTTTGTACGCTGCGGGCTTCGCCCGCGCCTGGGGCAACACGGCGATCACCGGGGAACGCGTACTTAAATCCCTGGCCCAATTTCAGCTCACCCTGGTGTCCGCTGGCGCGAAGTATGACCGGGTTAGGGAACAACGAGATACTTTTTCGGTGCAGGAGGCTAAAGGCTACGCGCTCTTCAAGGCCCACTGCAACAGTTGCCATACTGAGCCGCTGTTTACCAACCAAGGCTTCGCGGCAAATGGTCTGGAGATTGATACTTCGCTCAACGATTTTGGCAGGATGATGATCACGACCCTAGCGGCCGACAGCCTGTTGTTTAAGGTACCGCCCCTGCGCAATCTCAGCTTCACCCATCCGTATATGCACGACGGCCGGTTCCGGAAACTCCGCCAAGTACTTAATCATTACGCCAACCGACTAAACGATCCGCTGCCGCTGGCGCCCAACGACCAAGCCGACCTGATCGCCTTCCTGCTTACGTTGGATGACCGGGCGTTTGTGTTTGATCGACGGCATGGATTTCCGCATTAGCGCGTAAGCTCCAGTCGGCCGCCAACTTAAATCGCTGCAGCGCGAAGGATTATCCAGCGGCTACAGTCTAACCCCAAAAAACAGCTACATGAGAAAGCTCTTTACCCTGCTCTTACTAACCTTCCTTTGCACCAGCGTCCGCGCCCAACTGAGCCCCGCCATCACCAGTTGGCTACAGAACAATACGGAAACTGGCACCTATTATATGGCCGGGAATTCGACGCTGCTCGGGAATAATGTTCTGGTAAATTGCCAGGAAGTGGCGTACACCGACGACTTCGTGTACGTGACTGCGACCGGGATCCCCGCCTACCCTACCGGTCCGTTTCAGGACGGTAATCCTTCCCTGGCAGAGAACCAGAACGGCATTTATAAAATCCCCCTCAGCCCGGTCATGAATACCGGTACGCTGGACAATACGGTCGGTGGCAACATCGGCATTTTCATCAACGGTGTCGCCCTGTTCGACTACCGCGACGGCGTAGCGTGGAACCCCCAGACCAATGCCCCCTGCGGTGGCCCCGGTAACGATCGCTGCCCCGGCCCTCCAGGAACCACCCAAGCCTGGAACCGTGACGCCATCCCAGCCGAACGCGAAGGTTTCGATTGTGCCAAAGGCCACCCTGCCATGGGCAACTATCACCATCACCAGAACCCCTCCGCTTTCAAACTGGACCTGGAGGTTACCTCTGACATTTGTAACCTCTACGACGCCGAAGGCCTATATGGAATGGACAGCATGCACCATTCCCCGTTGATCGGCTTCGCCTACGACGGCTTCCCTATTTACGGCGCTTACGGCTTTAAAAACGTCGACGGTACCGGTGGCATCTCCCGCATTAAATCCGGCTACAGCCTGCGCAACATCACCGAGCGTACGACCCACGCCGACGGCACCGACGTAGACGACGGCCCATCGGTAGACGAAACCTATTTCCTAGGGTATTTTCGCGAAGATTACGGCCATGTGGCCTCTGCAGAGGAAGATGTACTCGATGTACACAACGGCCGTTTTTGCGTCACGCCAGCGTATCCGGACGGCACTTACGCCTACTTTGCCACGGTGGACGAAGACTGGACTTCTGCTTACCCCTACGCTATCGGCCCAACCTTCTACGGCGAATTCGAGCAGCGGAACGTGGATGCCGTGACCGAACCAACGACGGTATATAACGGTACTACGCCGGTAGGAGGCTTTGCCGACGATGCGTCCATCACCATCTTCCCAAACCCGACGGCTGACCTGATCGCCGTACAACTACCGGGGCTTACCGGGCAAGACTTCAATGTGGAGCTGCTTGATGCCAGCGGTAGACTGGTAAAGCAAAAGATCATCCGTACCGGGCAGACGATCGCTTACTTCGATACGCAGACCCTTTACCGGGGCATGTATTTCGTGCGGATTAGTGGCGGCGGAAAGGAAGTTACTAGGAAGGTCATCGTTAATTGAATGAGAGAATAATAAAACAATAGAATGGGTGAATGAGGGACCAGCCTTCATTCACCCATTCTATTATTCTCTCAAGGTGAAACAGCCACGTTATTTCATCAAGCCATCGATGAAATTTCGGACGCCCTTTTCCTCCGCGAATTTGCCGGCATTGTATTTAGCGGAGTCCCCTTTGGGAATCGACAGCGGCTGCCAGTCCGTACCCCGATGCTGTTTACCCAGCAGTACGATTTGCCCCACATGGTGGGCGTAGTGCGCCAGTTGGCGGTTCAGCGCTTCGGCGACCATGTGCCCTTCGTTACGGATATAAACGATGGTAGATAATTGCTCCGGTTGCAGGCCGTTAACGGCCACCTCCAGCACCGCCCAACCTTCGGCCCAGGCGGTTTCCAGTTCGGCGCGGTTGCTAAAGCCGGCGATAAATTCCTGGTCGCGGTTGCGCCAGGGTTTTTCACCGTCGGTGGTCAGGAAATCCGTCCACCTACTCTTCATATTTCCGGACAGGTGCTTAACGATGACGGCTACGGAGTTGGAGCCGGCGGCATCGTCGCGGAATAGTTCTTCGTCGGACAGCTGCGCCATGGCCTTTTCGCCGAGGTGGCGATAGTAGGCGAACTGTTTTTGGTAGGAGGCTAGGAGGGTAATTTTCATATGTTCAATACCTTTCCTGACGACGCGGAGCGTCGTAAGACCACGCAACGCATTCATTACTGGAGACTGCATCGTAGCTCCTTGTCCCCGGCAACTATAGTTAGGTCGCTACGCGACTAACAAAGCCCGTCGAGGAAGACGCTCCCCTTCCCCAAAAGACCAAATTATTAAATAAGGCTAACATAATGCGGCAGCATCTCCAGCCACAGCGGCCAGTCGTGCTCCACATCTCCGCGCACGTCGAGCCAGTGTGGGATATTTTTCTTGCGGAGGATTTCGCTGAAGGCCAGATTGCCATCGAGACAGATGTCCCAGTTGCTGGTACCTAATACTATCTTCATGTTCCACAGCTCCGGGTTATCGGCACTTGGCATGAAGTCGATGGGGTTATTGAAGTAGACGTTGTCGTCATAATACCCGTGCATGAACGATTTGATGTCGAACGCACCACTGAGGTTGAACAGGTGGCTGACCATATCCGGATGACGGAAGGCAAAGTTACTGGCGCTGAAGCCACCGAAGCTGATGCCACAGCAGGCGATCTTGTTGGTTCCGGCGTTGTTACGAATTTGAGGGATAAATTCTTCCGCAAGGAACTTATCGTACTGGATGTGGCGCTCTACGCGGTGCTTGGGGTGGACATCTCCGTACCAGCTGTCGTTATTGATGCTGTCGGGGCAAAATACCTGCACGAATCCACGATCCACGAACCAACGGATGGATTCCACCATCCCCCGATCTTTTGCTTCGGCGTAGCTGCCGAGCGTAGTGGGGAAGATAACCAGTGGGTATCCTTTAGTTCCGAACGTCAAAATCTTCACGTTATGGCCCAGGTGGTGGCTGTAAAAGTTAGTTAATTCTTCATGCATAGCTGGGTAACTTTTGGGTAAACTGGAAGGTAGGTCTTTGCCGGAGGAAGTAGGGGCTAGGCTGCTATTTTTTTAAAGGTATTGTTCTTTTTATCTCCAGCCGCAATTTCCCCCGCCTCCCTGTGGTTCAGGTTTCTCTTTACTATCCTTTGATCCTGTCTATCTTTACCACTATGTACCTCGTTCGTTACTTCCGTCAATTGCTCGGCAGCGTTGTTTCCAACCGGAAGCGGCTACTGGTCCGCTCCTACCTGATGCCCAGTCAGCACCTGGACCGGGAAGTGATGGTGGACGTGTACCGGCCAGCCCTTCCTCCCTGGCGCTTACTTTCGCTGGTCGTTTTCAACGATGGGCAGGACCTTCCCCGAATGAATATGAAGGAGCAGCTAAAAACTGCCTACGCAGAGCATAAGCTTTCACCTACCGTCGTGGTGGGTGTCCACGCCGGGGACCGGATGCGGGAATACGGCACTACCAATCAACTCGACTATGAAGGGCGTGGTGACCAGGCAGGGGCCTATGAAATGTTCCTGTTGGAGGAGCTTATTCCCTGGATCGAGAAATTTTATAATATTTATCAATTGCCCGCGAAGCGGGCCATCGCGGGCTTCAGTCTCGGTGGGCTCAACGCCTTTGACGTCGCCTGGCGAAACCCAGGAGAGTTCGGTGTTGTGGGCATCTTCAGCGGCTCCCTGTGGTGGCGGAGTAAAGCCTTCCACAAGAGTAAGCCGGACGCCAACCTGATTGTACACAACTACGTTGCTAAGGCGAAAAAAGTACCGCCGGTACGTTTTTGGTTCATGGCGGGGACGGAAGACGAAACCTCCGACCGCAACAATAACGGCATCATCGACGCCATTGATGACACGATGCAGCTGATGGCCATCCTGAAAGACAAAGGGAAGGAAGAAGAGAAGGATTTCACCTACGTTGAAGTCAAGGGCGGGCGGCACGAACCCGAAACTTGGGGGAAAGTAGTGATCGATTTCATGCGTTGGGTGTAGGTAGTTTACAGGTTAAAAATTGGCCATGTATTTAGCCGTACAAGGCAAATAAGGTCAAAACATTGCTTACTGGAAGGCGATGACTGGAAGCATAAAAACCGCTGAATTGGCCTGAATTTTCACACCGCTGGCAACGATTCCTTCTGGCATAGGGTAAAGATTTATTAAACCCTTCCACCACCACCGGGCAACCTCCCCCTCATTTCAGTTGTATTTCTCCCGTAGGAAGTTCCTATATCACCACAATTTATTGTGGCGGTGAGCCCCTACCAGTTTCTTGTCATACCTATCTACTAAACAATCAAAAAATCCCCCCATGCCTCGCATGTCCCTTTTACTGCTCTCCATGATCTTTGGCTTGTCGCTCTCTGCACAAGACTTTGTTGACGTGGACAAGAGCCCACTCGACGCTGTCTACTTCCCCGTCCGCGCCGCTTTCCGCGCCTTCGCCAAAACTGATAGTGCCGCCATGGCCCAGCAACCCAAGATTCGGGTACTCTACAGTCGCCCCTACAAAAAGGGCCGCGACGTTTGGGGTGGAGACCTAGCTCCTTACGGCGAGCCTTACCGCCTGGGCGCAAACGAAGCGACTGAAATTCAGTTCTACGCTCCCGTCAAAATCGGTACCCAAGTAGTACCCGCCGGCCGGTACACCATCGGTGCCATTCCGACTGACGACAACTGGGAGGTATTCTTCAGCCTCGACGTTGACGGCTGGGGCGTTTACGCTTACAAGCCGGAACGAAATGTAGCTACCATCACCGTCCCGACCAGCAGCGTAGAGGAAGTCATTGAAAATTTCTCCATCAGCCTCTACGAAGCCAGCCCCGGCACCATCCATATGAGAATGGGTTGGGATAAGACGGTGGTGGAAGTACCGATTGTACTGGTCAAATAGTCAGCTAGTCAAATAGTAAAGCCCCTCACCTAGATACTTGGTGAGGGGCTTTTCTACGTAGCGGCCAGACTATCTGACGGTTTGACTACTTAACCATCTGACTACCGAAGGATAACCTTTTCCACTTCGCGGAAACCATCAGCCCCCTCGATGACGAGGAGGTACATACCAGCTGGCAGCTTATCAGCAGCGATGCGGTTAATACCTACCGTCAGTTTCTGCTCAGTGATCACACGCCCGGTCATGCCGGTGAGGCGAGCAGTGTAGCCTTCTTCGTCGATGCGAACGTTGAAGTGACCGGTAGCAGGGTTCGGGAATACCTGGTAGTCTACTTCCATACCTTCATCGTCCAGTTCATCTGCTTCGAAGGACGTCGTTTCCCGGTTGTTGCTACCGATTATTACCCGAGCGCCGTTGCTCTGGCAACCGCCCAAGACGATGTTGTCGAGGTGAACGTAGTCGGAGTTGCCACTGGCGTCACAACGGAAACGGACCTGAACACTGGTACCGAAACCTCCGCTAGCCGTGATCGTCACACTCTCGTTGTAGAGGGTGTTGTTGTTGAAGTCGGTACCACGGGCCCAGGTTTGGACCGTCTGGAAGCCGTTGCCGTCGCCATTGTCTACCTGAAGCCAGAAGTCTTCGCCGTTCTCCATGCTGTAGGGGAAGTAGCTGAAGTCAACCGTCAGTTCTTCCAGGCTACTCATGTTGTAAGCATCGGAAGTAAGTACGGAGCTGTTGGTATTGTCCCGCAGGTAAACAGAGCGGACTCCTTCGATCGGACGGGTTCTGCTGCGTACACAGTCAGAGCCGCCGTCGTTCCAGTTACCGTAACCGCCTTCAAAGTTCTCGCTATCGAAGGTGATGTCGGTACAACCGCCACCGCCACAAGGAGCACAGCTGCTGCCGCCACAGTCAATGCCCGTTTCGTCGCCATTCTGAATGCCGTCGCTACAGGTAGGTGGTGTGACACAAGGGGAACAGTTACTGCCGCCACAATCGATGCCCGTTTCGTCGCCATTCTGAATACCGTCGTTACAGGTAGGTGCTGGACCACCGCCAACGCAGAAGTTAGTCGTTTCAACGCTGGTGAACTGGCCGCCAGAGACGGAGACACCGGAGCCGGAGAGGTTGTAAGATCCGTTGCCATACTGGCAGCAGATACCATCGCCGTAGCTGTCATTGATGGTAAAATCGTAGCAACCATCAGGGAGACAGAAAGTCTCTGTAATCGTGGTATTGTTAGCATAAGGACCGCCACTGGCAACGGTACCGCCGGAGCCGACAACCGTCCAGGTGGTTTCGCTACCGTAATTGTCAGTAACCAGGGTAAACGAAACCTCGTTGTCGGTACAGCCGGAAGAACAAGGTGTACAGCTTCCGCCGCAATCTACGCCGGTCTCATTACCGTTCTGGAGGCCATCCGTACAGGTTGGTGCAGCAGCGGTTCCACAACCGTTACTGTTGCCCAGGCTGGCCCGCGAACTAGCAAGTGCTGCCTTCATACGGGTCTTCTGGTCATTGGTGAAGAGGTTCATACAGGCATCATCAGAGTAATCCATGTAATTCTGTACCATATCCGTTGTACCACAGCTGACGGAGCCGATCTGGCAACCGCCGTTGCTGGCGTCGCTGTCCGGCGTATCGTTCACAAAGTCGCTGGCACCACAGCCACCATCGCCCCAGATGTGGCGCAGGTTGAGGTAGTGACCAACTTCGTGCGTAGCCGTCCGGCCGAGGTCAAAGGGTGCCGTGGCTGCTCCAACCGTACCGACGTAGGCATAGTCACATACGACACCGTCGGTAGAAGCAGGGCCACCGGGAAACTGGGCGTAGCCGAGTAAGCCTCCTGTCAAGTCACAGACCCAAAAATTCATGTAATCGGCTGCGGGCCAGGCGTCAGAACCGCCACTTGAATTAAACTTCACCGGATCACCATTAGTACCGAAGCTTGATTGGGAAGTTGACTGGCGGATGATACCATCGGTGGCGTTACCACTAGGGTCCACCGTAGCGAGGCAGAATTCGATCTCGGTATCGGCACCAAGTCCGGGCCAGGCATTGTCGGCATCGCTGTTCAGGCGGCGAAAATCGTCGTTGAGTACATCGAGCTGGCTCTGGATTTGGGCCAAGGAAATATTTTCGGTACTATTATTGTACACGATGTGGAAAACAACGGGGATGGTGGTAAGGGCCTTGTTCCCTGCTTCCGCGCGGAAATTCCGAGTGAATGACTCGAGTTGATCCATCCGGTCTAGCCGGCTGGGATCGTCCAGAATTTGTTGTTCGAGGAGTTCCATCGAACCACAGTTTCTTTGGGCGGAGAGGCTAATAGAGCCTATTAGTAGTAGGATTATTAAAGAGGAGAGACGAGTAAAAAATTGCATTATAAATATGATTAAGAAGTATATCCAGGAATGCCAAAGAGCTCAATTAAACACAAATCTTCCAGCTCCCTTCTGTGCAGAGAAGGACAGTAAATAAATCTTAAAAGATTAAAAAAAATTTGGTTTGATTAGCAGCTCCGGTTGGTTAGACCCCGAGCAATACGTGTTAAAGATTGGATAGCGTGCCAAAGCTAGCGAAATTTCGCAAATAGACAAAGGATTACAACAGTTATATTGAAAACAATTGTTATCGCAAGATATATTATTGCTTTTTAATCATATGGCAAAATTAGTACATACCTATGCAATTTGTTGCCAATTTAAGGGACGCCGTATAGCTACGCTGGTGCGCTTCGCGGCTATCGTCGGAAGAGGGCGGGGCCGCGCCTAAAAACCAACAAGGTGACAAACCTAATTCAGACATAACACCTTTACTTGTCATGCTTAAATACTTTCCGTTACTCGTCCTTCTATTGTGCTGCGCCTGTGAAGGCAAAACCGCGGCCCGCAAAGCTGCCCGTGGCCCCAACTTCGTCCCGGACCCCAATCATTTGTTTTTCAAAAACATGCGCGCCAGACATTACCGCGCGGAAGAAATCACCAACCGTGCCACCATTTACCGGCACGATGGGCTTTTTAAATCGGAAGCTCACCTGCGCCCCGTCCTGATCGACAACTGGTTGCAGGACCAGGCCGTCATTCGTTTTGAACTCTCCCCGGATTATCCGGACTGGTACTTAGTAACGAGTAAGGAGGCAAAGGAAAGTCGAAGGCTTTCACTGTCTACCCCACCGACCAACGAAGAGCTCTTACAATTGGCAACGGTACTCCAAAGTAACGATGGTTTAAGTCTTTCTTTTATGATCGACAGCATCATGCCTGCTTTCCCCGACGAAGCGGGCCGTAAGCATGCCCAGACCGTCATAAAAGACTACCTCACCCTCGTGGGCCATTAATTCCCGGGATTCTCCCTACATTTAGCCAGCAAAAAGAAGTGACCTTCGGGTTGTTTCCATTCACTTTGTCCTTTCGATATCTCCCGCCATGCCCATCACCGATACTTCCACGACTTTACTACCTGCCGGACATGAGAGTTGGCTGGCCGGCCTGGAAACCGATCAACCAGATGCCGACATCGCTGCAGCTTTGGCCGCAATAGGCGAGCCAACCGGCATTGCCCTTCGCCAGACCACTAGCTGGGAAGCTGGAGCTTACGTCGAATCGGGAGAAAATAAGGACATCAATGCCTACGCCCTCGAGGAACTTGCGGGCGGAGCGGAGGCATTGCTCTTTCGCCTTTACCAACAACCGGACGTTGAAGACATTGCTACCATCCTTAAGGATATCCCCCTCGCCGATGTCTCCCTGCACTGTTCTCTCCGCTACCCCGGGCAGGACCCCGCGGAGCTGTTCCGCGACCTGGTCCGCTACCTCCGCAAAGAAGGGCATGACCTTGCGACAATTTCAGGATCGGTTGATTTTGACCCCTTGCTTGACTGGTCGGAGCCACCATTCCCTCCGCTGGTTCGTCTGCTTTATTTCGTCTCCCGATGGATGCCCGAATTCCGGGTACTGCAAGTAAATGCAGCAGGCTTCAATAACGGCATCGGTGAAGCCGATTCGGAACTGGCACTCGCCATCGCTAAGGGTTCCGAATACCTGAAAGAGGTGCAAGACAAGGGCTACTCCATTGCCCTGGCCAACGGCCACCTCAAATTTGCTTTTACCGTAGGGACTTCTTTCCACGGAGACGTGGCCAAACTGCGAGCCTTCCGTATCCTGTGGGCGAAGGTGCTCGAGTCATTGGGCATCGAAAACCCGCCGCCGGCGAACATTTCAGCCCATACAGACATCACCACGATGCAACAGGACGAAGTAGAAAATCGAACCACCCTCCAACTACAGGCCCTGGCGGCGAACCTCGGTGGCGCAGACCTGCTCTTTCTCGCTCCGGCAGAAGGGATGCACCAAGCAGCTACCGACACCGGTCGCCTGCTCTCCCGCCAGGTACAGATGGAGGCACGTAACGCCAATTCGCCCGCCAACGCTTTAAAAATAGACGAAGCCTATCTGGAAGACCTCACCGTAGCCCTGGTCAAAGCCGCCTGGTTAAGCTATAAGCACATTGAAGACCAGGGGGGATTTGCTAACGCCGTTGAATTATAGCTTTATGCAAAAATTCTACCCACCAATCTTATTGTTCCTAGTAGCCTTATTCTTAACCAACTGCGGACCGGAGCCGGCCATCAATACTTCATCCACCTCTTCCATGGAACGAATATCCAGCAAAGCCTGGGGGCAAAGCCCTGAGGGCCCCGCTACCCTTTACACCCTCATCAATAGTAAGGGAAACAGCCTGTCCGTATCCGATTACGGTGGCATCATCTCCTCCATAAAAATAGACGCTGTGGAAATGGTGATCGGTTTTGACGAGTTAGATGGCTACCTCGCGCCAAACCCATACTACGGTGCCCTCATCGGCCGCTACGGCAATCGCATTGCCAACGGTCAATTCAGCATTGGTGAGGAGGCCTACACCCTGGTTGCCAATAACGGCCCTAATTCGCTCCATGGCGGGATCAAAGGATTCGACAAATACGTATGGAAAGCAGAGACGAATTCCGAAGACGACAAGGCCAGTGTGACCCTGAGCCACGTCAGCCCCGACGACGACGAGGGCTTCCCCGGCCGCTTGGAGGTATCTTGTAAGTACGAATGGACCGACGATAACGAGCTACGCCTTACCTACACGGCCACCACTGATAAAACGACCGTCGTCAACCTGACCAACCACACCTACTTCAATATTTCCGGAGGTGGCACCATCAGAGAGCAATTGCTCCAACTCGAGGCTGATCAATACACCCCGGTTGATGAGACCCTGATACCACTAGGAACGTTGGCGCCAGTTGCCGGGACGCCCTTCGACTTTACCAAAGCCAAGCCTATTGGACAGGACATCGCGGCGGATCACCCCCAAATTGCCCTTGCCAACGGCTACGACCACAACTGGGCGATTAATGGATACAACGGTCAATTACGGGAGTTCGCCTCCCTTACCGACCCTGCTTCGGGCCGCAGCTTAACCTGCTATACGACCGAGCCGGGCGTACAGATTTTTACCGCAAATTTTAAGCCCGGACTATTTTCTGGACGCGACCACACACCATTACCGGTACAAGGGGCCATCTGTCTGGAGACACAACACTTCCCGGATTCGCCAAACCAGGAAGCTTTTACAACTCCCTTGCTTAAACCCGGCGATACTTATCGTACAACTACTGTGTATCGGTTTGAGTAAGGATTGGTTGGTCTTTTGGTACTATTTGTCCTTTAGTACTATTGGCCGTTAAACGTTCTACTATGCTCGCATCGACTAAACAAATTATCATTTATGGCGCCTTCGGCTTATTGCTTGGCGCTAAGATCGTTGAAGTACTGTTGGCCGGCGGAGCCGGCCTCCTTGACTGGTGGCTCCTGATTATCGGACTCGCCGCAGCCATAATTCATTACCTGCCCGAGCGAAAAAATGCCGTCAGCCAGCCACCAAAGGAACCGTACTCCACCAATCGGGCAATCGATAACGATGCCCTGGTGCTCCGTGATCCTACCGACGTTGAACGAAATGACCACCCTTCCAACTACGCTGAAGGCATTGAACGGCGAGTGGCCCGGCGGTAAACCTCAGGTTATCGTAGTCGATGGAGGTAGTACCGATGGCACGCCTGAACTGGCCCGAAAATGGGGTGCGACCGTGATTACTTCTCCTCCGGGCAGAGCCCGGCAGATGAACGCTGGTGCAGCCATCGCCACCGGCAGCTGGTTCTATTTCCTTCACGCTGACACCGTCCCGCCGTCCAACCTTCCCCTGCACCTGCGCGCCGCCGCCCAAAAAAGCCATCCTGCCTGTTTTTTCGTTCGCTTCGACCGACAATCAGAAAGCCGGTGGCTGCGTATTTTCAGTCGCCTCAGCAGGTTCAATATTGATGCTTTTCGCTTTGGAGACCAATCGCTGTTTCTCAATCGGCAACAATTCAACGCAGTTAGTGGCTTCCGGGAGCACCTTCAGTTATTGGAGGGGTACGACATGGTTACCAGGCTGAGAAAGGAAACGGGAACCTTTAACGTAATGGATCAGGCCGTGACCACCTCTTCCCGCCGTTATTTTGCCTACGGCATTGTGTTCACGCAGCTGATTTTCGTATTAATCTTCACCGGTCATCGGTTAGGCGTCGCACATGCTGCCTTGTTACATATGTACCGGTGGGCATTTCCGGCCTCTTAGGAAGGAACGTAAGTCGGCACGGCACGGAAGTCTCCGGTTTCCGTCCATTCCAGCATCAGATAGGCCGGAGGTAGGGCCACCTGTTCGAAGTCGTAGGCCGTCGGCTTGATGAAGAAGCTGGTCGGCGGACAAAGGTGCACCTGCAGGTTTTTATGCTCGACGGTACGGGAAGTATGAAAGTGGCCGCAGAAAATCCGGCGACGACGACCGTCGGACGTAAGTATGTGCAACAGGTCATCGGTTTCCCGCAGCGGATACTTCTCGTCCATGAACCGCACTCCCATCGGTATGGGTGGGTGGTGCATGACCACCGCGGCTCGTGGGTAGGCCGCAATTGCCTTGCGCAACCAGGTAAGTTGTTCTTTATCGACTACTCCTTGGGACGAGTCGAGGAACAGGAAATCGAGGTCGTTAACGCGCACCAGTCCTTTTATGGGCGTATCGTTATGGCCTTCGAGGTAAAAAGCGTTGCGTAACATTCCTCGATTATCGTGATTGCCCGGGGTAATGTAATATGGTTTCCCCAGGGCGTCGAGTAGCGGCCTTAGTTGGTGGTAAATTTCCTGAACGGGCTCCCACGCGCAGAAATCGCCCGTAAGAAAATAGGCGTCCGGATCATTTTCCGCAGCATGGTCCAGCACGCTTTGCAGGCGGGTGGTCACGTCTAAACCCATCAGCATATTGCCGGGGGAAAGAAGGTGAAGATCAGTGATTTGGGCTATTCTGGTGTGCACGATTTGAGGGGATAACGCGGGTAAAATACGATATGCTGCGGGAAAAGTAAGGATTCAGCGCATAGGGATGTTTTGAAACTTGACATTTTTTAGGCGCGGACGCAGGTGCAGGGGGAGGAATTCAGGAGCCAGGATCATCGATCATCGCTGAACTAGGGCCCTGTTCCAGTCGTTCACACACCTGAACGCAAGCCCGCCAATGACAACCTCTCCGACGTCTCCTCCCGATTATTCTCCAGCCCTGGAGGCCGATCATCCGCATCTTGCGGGAAAAGTCCCCCATCCCCAACCCGACGATCTCCGGGGTAATATCGAGAATTTCATTGGTATGGCGCAGGTCCCGGTAGGCTTAGCTGGTCCACTCCTGATGCAAGGTACTCACGCCCAGGGTGAATTCAGAATTCCGCTGGCCACCACTGAAGGCGCGCTAGTTGCTTCGTATTCACGGGGTATGAAGGCGATCACCCTGAGTGGCGGTGCTAAAGCTGAAGTACTGGACGAGGGCGTTCAGCGAGCACCCTATTTTAAATTTAAAGACCTGGCCACTACCAGTAGATTTGTGGCTTGGGTATTATCGGATACAGAAGTTTTTCGCCGGATTACCGGGCAGGCAAGCCGATATGCGGCCTTCAAACAAGTGAAGCCCATCATTGAAGGTAACAGCGTTACGCTGATTTTCGAGTTTACCACAGGAGACGCTGCCGGGCAAAACATGGTCACCATCTGCACCAGTCATATTTGTCGTCATATCCTCAAGACGTGCGAAGAGGAGGTCATTGATTTCTACATTGAATCCAATGCTTCGGGCGACAAAAAAGCGAATTTTCAAAGTTTCCAGCACGTACGGGGACGGAAGGTAGGTGTTGAAGTGGTATTGCCCCGTGAGGTCGTTGCTTCCGTCTTAAAATCTACTCCGGAGGCCATGGAGCGTTTTGGCCGCGCAGCGGCCTACGGCTCGCTAAAGTCCGGCACGCTGGGCGTTCAGGCCCATTGCGCCAATGGCCTTGCTGCCCTATTCATTGCCTGCGGACAAGACGCGGCCTGTATTGCCGAAGCGGCCGTGGGCATCATTCGGCTAGAGACGACCCCGGAAGGGAATCTTTACGCTGCGGGCACCTTTCCCAACCTCATCGTCGGAAGCATCGGCGGAGGCACCCACCTTGGCACCCAACGCGAGTGCCTCGAAATAATGGATTGCTACGGTGCGGGCAAAGCCCGCAAGCTGGCCGAGATCACCGCCGGCGTTTGCCTGGCGGGGGAACTGTCCATCTTGGCCGCGTTGGCGGAGGGGCATTTTGTACAAGCACATGAGGCGTTGGGCCGGAGGCCCAACTTGTAGGCGGTAGCTTCGCTACCTTGGTAGACGTTCGCTTCGCTCACTCGGTAGACGCGCTTCGCGCTTGGTAGATTGATAGCGCTACCGCGAGGGAGAGCTCGCTCCGCTCGTAAGGATTCTAGATTCTCGATTTTTGATTGGCTACCGCGAGGGAGAGCTCGCTCCGCTCGTGCGGCGGCCGATCAATCTACCAAGGCCGAAGGCCGTCTACCGAGTGAGCAGAGCGAACGCCTACCTAGGCCGCTGCGCGGCCGTCTAGTAATCGGCGCGAAGCGCCGATCACGGTCGTAGCACACACTCCACCACCCGATCGTCCAACCCCAAACAAAACTCCAGGTACATCTGTCGGCCATCGTAAAAATAAACCTGGGCCAATCCGTTACTGAAAGGGCGGATGGCGTAGATGTCCTTATGCGTGCGGTCGGTAAAGTTGATCTGGTGGTGGACATCACGGGCCTCATTAACGATGTACCAGCGTCGGTTACGTTTACATGGCTTGTTCCCCTGGGCGTCCCTTCCCTGACAGGATTCATAGCGGCCGTAGGTTTCTGTGCGGTAAATGCCGATGGGGCTTACCGTTGACTGAAAAGCAGGGTTGGGATAATAATTTCCGCCTCCGGCACCACTGGCAGATTGCCCATTACCATAAACGGTAGGGGCCTGTGCTACCGGGTCATCCGCCAGGCCTCTTTCGGGGTCGAGGTAGGACCTTCCTCCCCGACGATCTGTTTCCTCGTTGAAGGTGATCCGGCCGGAGTCACTGACCCGGGCGATGGTGTCCGGACCGGCAAAGTACAGGCCGAGCCCCCAAGTCAAGGCCACTAATATAATGAACAACCCTACCCACGTGAAGTCTGAAATACTTTCCTCCGGCGGATCACTTCTTTCGGCCGCTGCCGCTGCCGGCACCAGCGGGCGGAAGGCAGTTAGGGCAGCTGCTTTTTTTCTTTCGGCGATCCGCCGTGCTGCATCCTCTATCTCTTCCGCAACAATTGGCCATAACTCCTTCTTCCGGGCGTGGCCGTAGAAGACCTTGCCCGGTTCTTCAGGGACAGAGGTCGCCTTCAGGCTGGTCACCCAATTTGGAAAAACCAGTGGAGGTTCCAGGTGTAGGACCAGGACCTCTTTCCTGTAATCGTTACTGGCCAGTTCCACCCAGGAGCGTTCGTGCTTGAGGATATAAGGGTTACTCACGTAGGCCTGCGTGTCCAACACAATGATCAAATCTGCCTTTTGCAGCCCGATCGTGACGTCCGGATCGTACCGGTTATGCGCCAGCGTCCGATCATAGAAATGATGTAATTCAAAGGCCCTCCGCCGGGTGTGCTCCACGTTAAGCGCCGCCAAAACATCAACCACCTGGTTGATGCCGCCGGCATCACCCACCTCCCGGAAGGAGATGAATACGTTGACTATGGGGAGGGTTTCATCAAGCATGGTATGTGGGCCTGAGCCGGTGCTCGCCAGCTATTGACCACGATGAAATTAAGGCTTTTTCTGGTATTTGTCTCCCGGTCCCTCCCCCGCCTGGATCCTGTCTGCTCTAACGAAGCCCTCAGGAATAGACGCGCTGATCTTTGGGGCGAACGTGGCACCAGCTAAATCTAAATTTCCTACGCCTTCATGTTTTTCACTTCCTGCGGCAAAACGGTCCGATTAAAAGGCTGGCTAAAGAGAGAAGATGAGGGAAAACAACCTCCTCATTCCCTACAGATAAGTCCTTCTTGTCAGATAGATTATTGGACCTAAAAGTGTCCTGTAAGATTATTTCCGGGGACTAAAGTCAAGGTTATAGGTCAGGGCCGTTTGCAGCGTGTGGTTATTCTCCTGCCGCAGGCCATCGCTTTTGATGACGCGGTGATTCAGGTAACCAATCTGAACGTTGAAGTTTTTATTGACGCGGTAACCTAAGGCAAAATACAGCCGGTTTTGGTCCAGAATGTTCTTCACAATACCGTTACTGAAGCCTAAGAAAATCTCGTCGTAGGCCGCCAGAAAAAGGGTGCCGTCTTCCATCTTAGGCTTACTGATCGGGTAGGTTACTAAAAACCGATACCGCGCACGATTCTTAAACCGAAAACCATCGGTTACCCGCTCTCCCAGGTCGTTGACCCCCGCATTCTCCAGCCAGCGTTGTTCTAACCGGTAGCGGTGGTTAAAGCCGAAACGACCGGCACCGCCGGTGAGGACCAACTGCTGAAACAGGCGGTGTTCGGTGAATTTGATCGCGATGGGTTGCTCGCCGTAAGGGAAAGAAACGATCCAGCCGTAGCCACCGGTCAGGGTCGTCTTATCGGCCACTTTCACGTCCAGACCAACCCGGAGTAGCGATTGCTGCCATTCACTAACGAGGCCGCTGCGCCGCCACTGATATTCGGTATGCAGGCTTAGTTTCTCCGATAGTTTATGGTTGCCGAAGTACATCCACCAGGCATTAAACTGGTCGGCGGATTGGGCGGAAAGGCTAAAGAACCCGCTCAGTAAAATGAGGTAAATGAGGATAAAACGTTTCATATTGAGGATGGGGAGATCCCGTCGCTCTTAAGAGCAATTTGGGAAAGGTTAGTAAATTCTTGAAGGCCAGGGGCGCGGCCGCGGGATGCAAAGAATCGGTTTAAAAAGCGCCATTCTGGTCTTGGCGACCATGGCTCTTTTGTCCTTTCCCTTGCACCCGCGTCATCGCCCTAATCAGGCTAAGACTTCGTAATCGTCACGAAGCCCGCGCTCACACTACGAGACTAGTAATCGAGTCGGGGACCCGGAATGATAGCGTTCCGGGTCCCCGGGCTAGCAGCCCGTCGGACTAGGAGGACCGGTAAGCAACCTCGTGGTACCCTTTATCGTGTGGTCCAAGGAAAACCCGAGAGTATATTCGAAAGATCACCAGGCCGTCCAGAATCAGGTTTAGCACGATCAGCAAAAGTAAGGGCAGCTGATTTTCATGAATGTGGCCCAGCATGAGGTCTTCGCCAATGAAAGTCGGGGTAATCGGGAAGCCCGCCAACCCCAGCGCCGCCACCACGAAAACGAAAGCCAACCGGGGGTGCTCGTAAGCGTGTCCATGGAACCGGTTAAGCAAAGTCGATTCTCCGCCCCGATCGAGTTTATTGAGCGCCCAAATGCCGACAATTCCGGAAATGAGAATACCGCTCAGGTAAATGTGTACCTGCGTAAAGTCGAATTCCTCGTTGAAACCGAAGGCCAGCGATTGGTAAAGCTGGTTGACGACAATCAGCGCCCAACTCGTCAGCGCGGAACCACGTTCTACGAAGGCTTTCAGGATGAAGATCAGGCCGATGGCCGCAAAGGTCTCCGGCAGGTAGCTCACCAGCCAGTCGGGCAGGAGCTCCTGGTGGTAAACGGCGTAAAGGCCCATCAGGAAGGGCGGTAAGGCCAGCACGTAAGTAGAGCGATCGTCCATGAAAGAAAATAAGCGCCCGGCCTTTTTTAACGGATTCCACAGGTAGTTAAACTGAAAACGGTCCAGGTTAAATTCCTTGACGCCAAGCATATAGAAGGTAAGTTTCCACTTATCCCAGGTCGTCGCCGTTGCCGGTTGTCCCGGCGGCGTGAAGTGAAAAAACTGTTCGTGGATTTTATAGCTAAGCACCGAAGGAGACACCAGTAACTGATAAGACCGTAACATGGCATTTCCTACAAAATGTAGAAGCGCCAGCCAGTGAAGACCCAGTGCAACCCAAACGAACATCAGCCCGATCTGAGCAACAGAAGCGTACCCAATCTGCGTTTTTATTGAAGACTGGACCCGCGCAGTGATCGTCGCCATTATACAGGTGACGACGCCAAACAGCCCGATCAATAAATGAAAAACCAGGTTCTCTTCCCAGAAAGGTGCCGTGCGGACAAGCAGGAAAACGCCGATATGTACCGACAGCGATCCATAGAAGACTGCGCTGGAAGTTGTTGGTCCTTCCATGGCCCGGGGGAGCCAGGAAGAGAAGGGGAATTGAGCAGATTTCACCAGGGCCGCTAATAAGAACAAACCAGGAATGGCGTACTGGTAAATGTGCTCATTCAGAATGTGGTCCTGAGAATTGTGCAGTCCTTCAACGTCCACGAAATTGACGCTGTGGCCAAAGTAGTGATGCGTAATCCAGATGCCCAGCAGCAGGGCAATGTCGGCAATACGGTAAAGCGACACTACTTTCAGCGCGTTCTTTACGGGTAAGTACCGCTCGCGGTAAAAGCCAATCAGGAAGAAAGACGTTACCCCCAAAACCTCCCAGCCAACGAAAAGCACCTCCAGGTTTCCCGCCAGTAATACCAGCATTAAACCGAAGTAGAAGAATTTTAGGTTATTATAAAAGCGCTTATATCCTTTCTCGCGATGGACGTAAGTACGGCTAAAGAAAAGGATAAGACCGGTCAGGAAAGTGGCGACCAGCGCATAAGTGAAGGAGTAGCCGTCAAGCAGGAGGTTCAGGTCGAACTCCATTTCTTCGGCACGAAAAAGGACGGGGCCGCGATAATCCAGTGGCGAAAATCCGCCGCTGACCCAGTCAACGGCTAAGCCCAGTAGTAGTAAGAAATTAGCGCCAATACCGATTACAGAAGCCAGGAAAATGGCGCGTTCATCCTTATTGGAGAAGCCGAACCCAATGATGAGCCCCAAAAGAGGGATCACCAGGAGGAGTGGAATTAAATTACTCATGGTTAAGGGGCTTTTAAAGGGTATCGAAAACGTGAACGGGGATGTTCTCCTTGGTCGCGTCAAGAATGTGGTTCGTAGTCATCTCCGGCGAATTAACAATGACGCCTTGAATGTCCTTAGTATTGGTCACCTCCTTAAGTGGCTTGTACCGCTCAAACTGACCATTATTGAATCGGTAGCAATTCCAATCATCGGGCGACAGCGCGACCAGGTGAATCCATCCTTTATCAAACCAGTCATAGATCGCCTGGTCGGCTTTGATGACTTTCATCAGAATTTTCGGGCGTTGCTCAACGATCATAAGCAGGCGGACCGGGTCGTGGTTTTCGATCATTTGCAACGGTAACCCTGTCCGCAGGTCACCATCGGAGCTGTTAGCTACACCAAAGAGCCCCATCACATTATGAGGGAGTTTGGTACCAGCCCCCATCTTCTCGATGTCCATCCGGGAGAAGTAATACTCCAGGTTGATACCGCCACAGACGATGGGTAGCGGGGCCATCACTTTGGTCAATACAGCGCCATCAGAATCCTGGAGGTAATCATAAGATTGCAGGAATGCCCGGCGGTCGAGAAATAGGTTCTTCATGCGTGCGCGGTTACCAACGTAGCAGAGCGCATTGGTGCCGTGGCCAAGTTCCGGACGCGGCTCGAAGTAAGAGACGGAACGGTTTTTAATATCGCGGCGTACCTTTTTGATGTCGCGCGTATGGTCGATGGATGCGAACCGGCGGCTCCGTTCCCGGGCATTCAGGTCCAGGGCTGTTTCGAAAGTCGCAACGTGCTTTCGGTGCAGGCTTGCGTTTTCCGCCATCAGAATTTGCTCGTCGTACCACATGATCTCATCACTGGCCGTATCGTGCATTCCGCCAACAAATTGGAGGCCCGCAGGCAGGTGCAATGATTGTTTTTGCAGCAGCAGACGAACCTCGGGATGGTTGGCCATGAAGGCAAACACTCGCGCGTTTATGGCTCCTGGGCGACCGCTACAAGCGCCGCAATCGTGGGCGCCGTGGTGTGGGTTATTAGCACTACTACTGCCGTGGGCAACGACGTAAACGAGGGGCGCAAAGTTATCCGTAAACCCAGTGGTTGTCAAGATTCCCGCCACGACGTCGGCCATTTCTGGTACCGTGTAGCCAACCTGCAGTCCGTTTTCCTTTTGGTTGAGGTCAACGTTCTCAATCAGTAATTCTCCCGCCGGGTCCATGTGGCTGAAGGCATCGGCGATGTCTGGCCGCATCTGCGGCCGAAATTGGTCCAGAATCAATCGCACGCTGGCCCAAAGGCCTAGCGACAATGTTGCCAGGAACCCCCGAAAAATGGTATGGGAGCGGTTATCCTGAAAATGCTCGCGACCACGGGTTGTTGTAACTGCCACTTCTTTGATCAAGTGACGGGGCGTTATCGGGGCGGGGCAATTCTTCTCGTAAAATTTGCCCCCAAAAGGCTGAAAGTAAATAGCGGCACCATAATACCCCGGAGCACCGAGGGTCTGGCAGTTCGGGTCTACTTCTTCCAGGTGCCGACGTAGAGAGTCTTCCCGGTCGTCGATACAAAACATGGATTGAAATGAAGGAACGATGGGACGCTCCAACTGAGGCTTTTTGGCCAGTTGATCCAACCCGCTGAGCACATCATCGTAATAGTCCATTTCAAAGGCGCATTGCCAGAGCTTCAGGACTTCTTCCCGTTCACTGGCGGGGGCGTCAGCGAAGTAGTTCTCGGGGGTGTCTGTACGGCCGGCGGCCAGCGGTTGCCATTTGCTGCCCAATACCGTATCTAGGGCATCTATTTCCAGCAACAGTTCCAGCAGCAGCAAGTCATGCAGACTCACCTTTTTTTGGTAGAGCAGGGTATCGGGCGTACCCTCCACTGCAGCGACAAAGCCACTCCAGCCCTTATGGGCGAATTGTTGGTCAAAAAGGTAATTTTCATAAAACGCCGGTTGGCCGACGACCAAATCCAATAGCTTTTTCAGGCTAAGGTCTTCTACAGACAAGAGTTGTTTGGCACGTTTTGACCGGAAGAAGCTGGTAAAACTGTTTTCTTCCAGCTTCCGGATAGCACTGATTAATCCCTGGTCTTCAAAAGGGAAATGCCAAAGGGCGATACCCTGATCCAGGTAGCTGCCCAGAATTCGGAAAAGAATCGGTTGCACCTGGTTGTCGAGGTCAATAACGTAGTTCTCTTTCCAGCCGGCACGAAGGCGCCCCACCTTAGGGTTGTGGGGCTGGTTGTACTTGGTTTCCAGCAGTCTGATCAACCAAGCATTTACATTTTCAGCCCCTTTTTGTTCTTCAACAACCCGTTTTAGTATTTCGGGACGGATGCGCCCCTGAGCGTAAAGTTTACGGTACTCGTTGAGGCTGAAGGTCGCTTGAATGCCAAACATCCGGGAAGCTTTGAATATCCCCGTAAAAAATTCCTCGTCCTGAAAAGCGTGCAGGGAGTTGTGGTGAACGAAGTCTTTCAGCGCCAACTGCCCGGGCAGGTAGTGCGCGAGTTCGTGCAGTACGTGTGCTTCATCAAAATGACCGATAGAAGTAGGCGTAGTGGCCGCAAGAGGTACTTGCCCCACTTTACCAGCCATCACCCGCGCCGCTAGTGGGTGACTGGAAACGGAGCGCATACCATCCAAACCGACGAGGATAACATGACCGCCGGAGCGAGCGTAGTCTTCTTCGAAGTGGTGGAGGTTTTCCATTACGGAGTGGTCAATCAGGCGGGTATTACCCAACAGAATTTTCACCTGTCGACCCTCTGGAATCTTGTCTATAATTTTCTTAAGTCCGAGGTAATTGGTGAATAAAGCAGCTTCTCCCATAGTGAGTGTCACGTTCTCCCCGTCATCGTCCAGTTGGGTATTCGAGCGGAAAAGCGACTTTAAGGAAGCCCCCCGGAACAGGTGGATCACGATCTTCAGCGCAATACCCGCGGCAATACCGACGAGTAAGTCTTCAAAGAGTGTAAAGAAGATTGTCGTTACGAAGACCGCGAGTTGTTCTGGCCCGATCTGGTAAGTGTGTAAAAACGCCTTAGGGTGAGCCAACTTGATCCCAACGGTAATCAGCATAGCCGCCAGGGCCGCGTTTGGAATCATTTCTAGTAAGGGGTAGGCCAGTAAGGCAAAGCCCAACAAGAAAACACCGTGAAAGAAGTTAGCCCAGCGGGTCCGACCACCCTGAGCGACGTTGGCAGAGCTACGTGCTACCTCAGAAATCATCGGAATACCTCCAATAAAGGCCGCAAAAGTATTAGCAACACCCACGGCAATAATGTCCTTATTCGGGTCAGACTTTCTTTTCCAGGGATCAAGCTGGTCGATGGCTTTTACCGTCAGTAAGCTTTCTAAGCTACCCACCAGGGCAACCATAATGACGTATTTAATAAAAACGCCCAGCATGGAGATGCCGGAAAAATCAGCCTGGTAGCCGACCTGTTCCACCAGGTTTCCCACCTTAACGAGTGTGTAGGAAGGGGAAGCTGCCAAGTTGTAGTAAAGACCGGCGGGGATGGCAAAAAGTAGCACCAGTAGAGGGGCCGGGATTTGCTTCAGGATCCGGTGCTTTACAAAGCCCCAACCTAGCATAATTGCCAAGCTGACACCACCGATGATGGAAACTTTGGGGTCCAGGTTCACAAAGAACTCCGGGATCGAAGCGAAAAGCTCCAGCGGACCTTTCCCCTTCATTAGGCCAGGGTCTACGTTCAACATCACTGGCAACTGCTTGGCGATGATGATCAGGCCAATTGCCGCCAGCATACCATGCACGGCAGCAAGCGGGAAAAAGTCGACAAACTTGCCGAACTTTAACAACCCGAAGACAATCTGCAGCAGGCCGGCCACTACCATTACGCCCAGGGTAAGTTGCCAGCCGGTAGTACCGCCGCCAAATTCGGCTACGGCACCAGCCACGATCACGATCAGGCCTGCAGCGGGGCCTTTAATCGTCAGTTTACTACCGGTAAGAAAGGTCGCCAATAAACCGCCGATAATGGCGGAGACGAGTCCCATTACGGGTGGAAAATCGGATGCCTTGGCGATGCCAAGACTAAGAGGTAAGGCAAGGAGGAATACCACGAAGCCCGCAGTTAGGTCGGAGACAAAATTCTCCTTTAGCCCCGCCAGCCAATCTTTGGGCGTGGGGAGCACATTATTTTGTTGATTCACTTATCTATTGCTTTATTGAAACACCTATCGGCTCCCGCAACTCTATAATAGAGGGGGAAACGATTTATTCAGTCTGGATAAATCCAGAAAATAAATGTGTTTAGCAAAACAACTTAAGCGCATGAAAATGGAGGTACCGCTTAAATAATTGCGGACCGCATGCGTGGAAGACAAAAGCATTCCACTCCGGCCTACAATCAACTACGGGGTACTGAAAGGCCGTGGGTCGGGCCTTGTCGGTAGGTTCTTCTTCCTCTTCCAGTGTTTCTTCCCGCAGCTCCCGCAGGTCGTTATCCTGCACCAGGATAATATGCAATACCGTTACCTGAGGGTTGGTCGCATCACTAACTGTCAGAAAAGTATCCTCCCCAAGTGCATGGTCTACGATAACCACCCCAGCCTGACTCCCAATCGGAAGCAAGACAACAAGCAGCAAGTAATATAGTCGGAGGAATAGGTTCATAAAAGTTGCGTAAACTTAAGGGGTTTTCCAAGAACAAACGCTTTTATTTTTCACGCTATACTAGACGCAGGCACATGAGGTAAAAATACGAATTGCCTGAGGGCGACCGCAAGAGATCGCCCCTTCAGGCATTGCGTAGAAGGGACGTATTCGCTAGCGCGAACACATTTTCACCTCAAGTGATCGACAGTAGTATAGTTCAATGCTTGACTCCTTGGCTATCTGACTCCTTGACTCCCAGACTAAACCTCCGCCCCAATCCAAACTTCACACCCCTCCGTACAATTTTGACAAATGTCAATCTCTGCACGTCCTTTGAGGAGTTTGGTCCGAAAGTCATCGTAGGCCGCGCCTTCCCAAACCTGGTTGAGGCTTTCCTCCTTAACGTCGCCGAGTCGGTGGGTAACGTCTTTATCGAAGCAGCACGGGGCCACCAGACCGTCCCAAGTGATGACGCAACTGTGCCAGAGTTTCCAGCAATGGTTCTGCATTTTGTTCTTCTGGCCGTAGGTACCGTCTTCTTTTTTGTAGTAGCGGGCGTACTTCTCGTCGGTCGGCATCAGGGGGTTACCGTTTTCGTAGTCGTAGAGTTGGGCGGTCTTGAATTTCACTTCATCGACCCCGATTTCGTCGGCGAGGCGGACGACGTCCTCCATCTGGTGTTCGTTAGGTTTGACAACCAGGAACTGAAAAATGAGGTGAGGCGTGGGGCTGTTGAGTTCCTCCTTCCACTTCACCAAATTACGGGCGCCCTGGAGGACAGACTCCAGTTTACCAGCTTTACGGTATTGCTCATATACCTCCTGCGTCGTCCCGTCAACGGAGATGATGAGGCGGTCGAGGCCACTTTCGATCGTCCGTTTAGCATTGGTATCGTTGAGGAAGTGGCCGTTGGTGGAAGTGATGGTGTACACCCCCCGGTCGGAAGCATCCTTAACCATATCCAGGAAGTCTGGGTTGATGTACGGCTCGCCCTGGAAGTAAAAGATGAGGTAAAGCAGCTGATCGGCGATGTCGTCCATCGTGCGGTGGAAGAAATTAGCTTTCAGATTTCCGGTAGGCCGGGTAAACTGGCGCAGGCCACTGGGGCACTCGGGGCACCGGAGGTTACAGGCCGTGGTTGGCTCAAAGGACACGGTAAAGGGTTTACCCCATACCGTTGGTCGCTGCAGCCATCGGGTGGCGTAGTAGCTCGCGATCACCTTTACGGCATTGACGACGCGGCGCGGCGTCAGTTTACTTAGGAAATTTAGGGTGTCTTTGGGGTATAGCTTGGCCATGGGAGCAAAGATAGTCTTATGGTCTGGTAATCTGGTAGGGCTGCCGCACGTGGAAGGGGTAAAGCCCTGTTACTCCGCTGGCTTCGTTAAAAAGCCTCGCTAACACTACGGTGTTGCCTACGTTTTTTGCCTCAGCAGCAGCCAAAATTCACCAGATCAAGAATGACACTTTATTTAATCCCCATCCCTAAGTGATGAAGACTTCGATAAAGCCAGGATCGGGCAAAGGGCGACGCCGTGTTCTTTCATCAATTCGAAGACCTCGCGGGTGCCGCCGTCTCCGTGTTCGATGGTAGCGACCCCGGCCATTACGGCGCGGCGCATGCCTTCAGCGGAGGCGGCGTGGGCAACGACCTGCCGGCGGCGGCTGTTGGCGATTTCTACCACCAGTTCCAGTTCGCGCTGCGTGTAGGTAGGTTGGGCCATTTTGTTGGCGCCCCAACGATAGTCGGCATAGACGTTGATGACATCTGCTCCCCGCCCGATCTGGTCGCGAACGACGCGGGTGAGCTCATCGAGTCCATCGGCAGTTTCCGCGCCGAGGGGTACCGTAACGTGGTCGGCAAAGCCTTTCGGGCCGTAGCTACCGGTGGTCACCATTGCCTTACCGGCCACGATCATGCGCGGCCCCTGGATGATGCCTTTTTCGATGGTTTCCTTCAGTCCGACGTCGACGTAGCCGGCGCCTTCCGAGCCAAGATCATGGACGGTGATGAAGCCGGCACGAACCGTTTTTCCTGCATGGACGCCCCCTCGAATGGCGCGCTCGGCGTAAGATTTTTTGAGCATCTGGTCGTTCCAGTCGGTTTCGTTGTAAGGGTGGAGCAGGAGGTGGCTGTGACCTTCAATCATGCCGGGCAGGAGGGTGCCGTCGGGGAAGTCGAGCGTGGCGCAGCCTGCGGGGACATCGACGTTCTTCTCGACGTCAAAGGCCGCGATTTGATCGTTCAGAAGGAGGACGACCTTGCCTTCCTGAAAATTCTCGCCGTCGAATACGCGGGCGGGGCGGATCAGGGTGCAGGGTTCCTGGGCAAGTAAGGGGCAAAGGGCAAAAAGGCGTAAGTTATTTGTACGGCGTCCCTAAGTACTCGGACAAAATTAATCGCACCATCCTGCTCTTCATCAACCTTCCCTTGCACCTGCGTCCGCGCCCTGATGAGTCTTATAGTCCGTTAATTTAGTAGTCTGGTAGGCTGCCGCACGAGGATGCTTGCTTCGCTTGTGGGACCTCTGCAACTTCGCCTCCCACCTCTCTCTCCAAAAGGCCCTGCGGGACGCCTCGAGGTTCGAAGGTAGGGTAAACCCGAGGTTAGGGGTTATAAATATAGAGAGAAAGCGTTCCTTGATAAGACAAGGCTTGCATAAGCAGCGGTCAGTAGTTAATTTCACCTGCCTGTTTAGTGGATATTCTGCCGAAACAAGCTTATCCAAACGATCAGTTGCGATCGGACTTCTCTCCTAGTACATTGTTCACCTAACGCAATCATTGCCTAATGGGAAAATCTTTATTAGCTCCGGTCCTGACGGGCCTCGCCCCCTACGCCGGCGAATGGACGGCCACGCAGGCTGCACACCTGCTCCGACGCACCGGCTTTGGGCTGGTCCCTGACGAGCTGGAACAACTTACCGGGATAGAGATGGCGGAGGCTGTTGAGCTGCTATTGTCAGACCAGCCACTACCAGATTCACCGATCAATTATAATTCTGACCTAGACCCTAACGTCCCTCTTGGTGCCCCCTGGAGTGGCCAACCTCTGGTTGCCGGGGTGAACCTCAATCAGTACCGTAGTCAATCGCTTCGTTCCTGGATCATTGACAACATTCGTAAGGAGCGTCTTTCGGTACGAGAGCGGATGGCAGAATTTTGGGCCAACCACTTTGCCATTGCGGGTGGTGGCCAGGCCCAGGTTCGCCTCGATTATCATATGCTAATAGAAGAATTCGCCCTTGGCAACGTCAAGGAGCTGGTGAAACGAATCACCATCGATAAAGCGATGTTGGTCTTCCTTAATGGCAATCAGAATTCGGCCAACTCTCCGAATGAGAACTACGCCCGGGAGGTACTCGAACTTTTCACGCTTGGCAAAGGGCCGCAGATCGCCGAGGGAGATTACACCAACTACACCGAAGACGACGTCCGCGCCCTGGCCCGCGCCTTTACTGGCTGGCGTACCAGGAATTTTTACAGCACCGCACAGGGAGACTTTCCCGAAGCCTACTTTCAGGCCAACCGGCACGACACCACCGACAAGCAACTCAGCTACCACTTTAACAACGACGTGATCACCAACGGTGACGAAAACGAGTACCAGCAGGTGATTGACCGCATCTTCCAGCAACCAGCCGTAGCCCGGTACATTTGTCAGAAGCTGTATCGCCACTTCGTCTACTACAAAATATCGGCGCAAGAAGAAAACGAGGTCGTGGAAGCGATGGCACAGGTTCTTGAGGATAATGACTTTGAAATCAAGCCCGTGCTCCGCGCCCTCTTCATGAGTCAACACTTTTACGACGTCGATAACCAGGGGCCGATGATCAAGAACCCGCTTCAGTTGGTCGGCGGTCTCCTTCGTTCCTTTAACCACGATTACCAGATCGGCGACTTTACCCTGGAGCAAGAACGGCGGCTGCTCGTTTACTACTACACCCGTGCGGGCCTCATGGATATGGACTACTTCGACCCGCCCTCGGTGGCCGGATGGGAGGCGTACTATCAGGCACCGGGTTTTTCCCGCATCTGGATCAACAGCAGCACACTCCAGGAGCGTACCCGCTTCACCCAAACCATGACCAGTGCCAGCGGAACTGGGGTTGGGAATGGCGTGCGTGCCAAATACGACTACCTGGGCTGGATCAAACAGCTCCCCAACGCTACGGATCCGAACGAGCTCATTGCCGGCATTATCGAACGGCTATTGCCCCGCTCCCTTACCGACGGGCAGCTCGCCAACCTGAAAGAGGCGTTGATTCCCGGTTTGCCGGATTTCGAATGGACGGTGGAGTACGGAGACCATATTTCCAACCCCAACGACGAAGACCTGGCCGCCAGCGTGGAGGCCAAACTCCGTGACCTGTTCCGCGCCATCTTCAGCCTCGCCGAATTCCAATTAGTTTAAATCATCTACCCTTCCGGTAATTCCATATTCCGGGAAGGTGCAATTCATAAAAATGAATCGCCGAAATTTCCTTCGTACGGGTGGTGCTTTAAGCCTCCCCCTAATTACCACTACCCCACTTAGTGCTCACCTGGCACGGACCCTGCGGACGATGGTCGACCCGGACTCCGACCGGGTCCTGGTCCTCGTTCAACTCAACGGCGGCAACGACGGGCTGAGTACGCTTGTTCCCATCGACCAGTTCGACAGCCTGATGCGGGTTCGCCCAAACATCATGGTCCCGCAAAGCGACCTGCTCGGGATCGATAACAACCTTGCCTTCCACCCTTCTGCGGCGGGGATGCACCAACTGTATCAAGACGGAAAAATGACCGCCATACAGGGCGTGTCTTACCCCGATCAGAACCGGTCTCACTTCCGGTCTACCGACATCTGGACGTCGGGCTCCGAGGCTACGGAGGTCGTGACCAGCGGGTGGTTGGGTCGGAACTACGAGGCGGAATTCCCCGAATTTCCCACCGGCTTCCCCAACGAAGACCGTCCTCACCCCTTTGCCGTCACCATTGGCAACCAGGTAACGCAAACTTGCCAGGGCTTAGGTTCCAACTACAGTATGGCCATCAGCGATCCTTTCAACCTGCTGGCACTTGCTGGCGGTGATGATACGCCTTTGTCCGACGATCCTTACGGAGACGAGCTCGGCTTCCTGCGCACCAGTATCGTCCAGGCCAATGCCTACGGCGAAGTGGTACAGGAGTTTGCCGAAGCGGGCCAGAGCCTGGTCGAATACCCGGCCACCCGCTTTGCTGCGCAGCTGAAAAACGTTGCCTACATGATCAGCGGTGGGCTGCAGACGAACGTCTACGTGGTCAACCTCGGCGGTTTTGACACCCACGCTAATCAGGTCGTTGCCGGAGACGCCACGACCGGCGTTTACGCTGAGCTTATGCAAACGCTGGGCGATGCCCTGGCAGCCTTCCACCAGGACTTGACCGCTCAAGGGCTGGACAAACGCGTCCTGTCCATGACGTTCTCCGAGTTTGGCCGGAGAATCCGTTCCAACGCGGGCTATGGATCCGACCACGGCACGGCCGCGCCACTGTTCCTGATGGGCAGTTGTGTCAAAGCTGGGGTCCTGGGTGAAAACGCAGAGATCGGGGAAGATGTGGACGTCAACGAAGGCGTTCCACTACAGTATGACTTCCGCGACATCTACGGCACGGTCTTCGAAGAATGGTTCGAGCTGGAACCCGAGCAAGTAAGAACGGTGCTGGGTCACGACTACGTGCACCTTCCAATCATCGAGGGCTGTAATAGTACCAGCACCAACGATGAGGCCATCAAGGACTTGCAGGTTAAGCTATGGCCAAACCCTACCGCAAATCTGGCCCGCATCAGTTTTGACATTGAGGCTGGACGTGCCGAACTGACGTTGAGTGATGTGTCTGGCCGGTTGCTGCAAACCGTTTTCAGTAGAACACTTTCTGGTGGAACGCACCAGTTTGATATTGATCTAAGTCGTTATCCGACTGGGGTTTATCTGGTACGGTTGCAGGCGGGGGTTGCTGTTGCTAGTCGGCGGTTGGTTAAGGCCTAGTTGTCGGGTTGTCCAAGTTATCGGATTATCGAGTTGTTCGGTTGTCCGGCGACTACTGCTTTAGCGTTGATTAGGCACCAGGAGCCAATATGATGAGATGGGCACCAGCTTCATCTTTACGAAATCGCCTCGACAGACCAAGTCGCAGGCGGCGTTATGCAATGTGATTTGCGTGAACTTGCTTAATCTGGAAGTATGTAATTCTATGCTCCACTTCGTACAAGATGGTATATTAAAGCCAAGGAACTTCAAAGACCGACCTGATCATCAATAATTCATCAGCATGAAAGTATCCATAGCAACTTGTACCACCCTCTTATTACTGCTTGGCTTATTGTCTTGCGGCCCTGAACCAACATTAGATGTACTCATCATCGGTGGAATGGTCGTTGACGGCACGGGGCAGCCTGCGCAGAAAATGGACATTGGCATTCAAGCAGATACCATTGCGTTTATGGGGGATGCCGGTGAGGCCGGGTTAGTAGCCGCACGAACCGTCGAAGCAGCAGGTTACCTCGTAACACCCGGCTTTATTGACCCACATACCCATGCCATGAAGGATTTGTCGGACAGCGTCAAAAACCGCAACCTTAATTACCTAATGCAGGGGGTAACGACAGTAGTAACGGGCAGCGATGGCAATAGTGACAACTTTATTGGGGAACGCTTAGCGCATTGGCAAAACAATGGAATAGGCACCAATGCGGCCATTATGGTGGGCCACCGAAACATTCGCCGACTTTGCATGGGCATGAGCGAAAGCGCGCCTACAGCAGAAGAGCTGACGAACATGAAAACGATGGTCAGACGTGGAATGGAAGAAGGCGCGTTGGGCTTTTCTAGTGGTTTGTATTACTCCCCAGCCAGCTTTGCAAGCACGGAAGAAGTGATTGAGTTAGCTAAAGTTAGTGGAGAGCTTGGGGGCTTATATGACGCCCATATTAGAGATGAGAGCACCTATAATATTGGCTTATTAGCGGCCGTAATGGAATCTATTGAAATTGCTGAAAAAGCGAATACTGCTGCCAATATTTCACACATAAAATGTTTGGGGGTTGACGTATGGGGCATGAGCAACATCATCGTTGATAGCATAGTGGCGGCACGGTCCCGTGGGCTGCGCATCACTGCTGATCAGTACCCCTTTCGGGCATCGGGTACGCACCTGGGCGCTGCTTTACTGCCCAAATGGGTCTTTGCCGACATAGATGATTATACCCCTCGTTTGGTGGATCCCGAGTTACGGCCTCAGATACAAGCGGCTGTAGCCGAAAACATAAGACGTCGGGGCGGTGCCACTTCCTTACTCCTTGTTTTGTCAAAAGTGCCCAATTTGGCAGGTAAGACACTTGAAGAAGTAGCCAAAGAATGGGAGTTGTCTGCTGTAGATGCTGCCATAAAAATCATCGCCAATGGCGATGCTGCCATTGCGTCCTTCAATATGAACGAGGAGGATATATTCCGTTTTATGCAACAGGATTGGGTAATGACCAGCTCTGATGGCACCTCTGCCCATCCGCGTAAGTTTGCCTCTTTCCCTAAGAAAATTAGAGCTTATGTGCTGGATAAAGAAGTACTTTCTATGGCAGACATGATCAGGAAAAGTACGGGCCTAACCGCCGAGGTTTTCGGGATACCGAAACGTGGTAAATTACAAGTTGGGAACTATGCCGATGTATTGGTTTTCAAACCGGAGGAGGTGCGCGATAACGCTTCCTATGCCGAACCAGCGCAGTTGAGTTCGGGCATGCGGTATGTCTTTTTGAATGGGGAAGTGGCTGTTGCGGAAAGTGAGGTTCGGGAGGGATTGTTTGGGCGGGTGGTGAGGCGTTTGCCGTAATGGGAAGATGGGCGGAGGCAAGCCCCGCCCGTACCAGCATCAATTTTTTTGCGCC
Organism: Neolewinella sp.; assembly: GCA_047626445.1. Lineage (GTDB taxonomy): Bacteria > Bacteroidota > Bacteroidia > Chitinophagales > Saprospiraceae > Neolewinella. The sequence goes on along the minus strand of JBLHRW010000001.1, from coordinate 15,845 downwards.
CCTTACTAGTTAATCCGCATGCTCATTAATGACCTTCCCTTGCACCTGCGGCCCCGCCAAAAAATGTTACTAATCAGGCGCGGCCGCAGGTGCAATAACCGTTTTAAGGAGCAAGGCTAAAACTGGATACAAACGTTCTTAGCCTCAGTAAAAAACCGAAGCGCCTCAAAGCCGCCCTCTCGCCCGACGCCTGAGCTTTTCACGCCGCCAAAAGGGGTCCTCAAATCTCGTAGCATCCAGGTGTTTACCCAGACGATGCCCGACTCGATGGTCTTGGCAATTCGGTGTGCTCTGGTGATGTTTTCCGTCCAGACGGTACAAGCCAGGCCATAATTTGTGCCATTGGCATAGGCCAGGACTTCCTCGTCGGTGTCAAAAGGCATAATGGTCACTACTGGGCCAAAAATTTCTTCCTGGTTGGTCCGGCAATCGGCGGGGAGTCCTTCAATAATCGTAGGGCTGACGTACCAACCTTTTTCGTGCCCTTTGGGGAATACCGCCTCGCCGCCAGCGAGGATGGTGCCTCCCTCCTCTTTAGCTATCTGGATATAGGACAGCACCTTTTCGTAGTGCGGCTTAGAGACGAGCGCACCGATATTGGTAGCAGGATCAGCAGGTGGGCCAACTTTTAGTGCTTTTACGCGCTCGACAAAGTCCGTTTTAAATTTTTCATAGATGGACGATTCGATGTATAACCTGGAGCCGCAGAGACAAATTTGTCCCTGGTTGGCGAAAGAAGAACGGACGGTCGTATCCAGCATCTTTTCATAGTTGCAGTCCGCAAAGATGAGGTTCGGGTTTTTCCCGCCCATTTCCAATGACATCTTTTTAAACATCGGCGCGGCTACTCTCGCTATTTCCTGGCCTACTCTGGTGCTTCCGGTAAAGGAGATGGCCTTGATTTTTGGATGCTTGGTTATTTCAGCCCCCACTTTTATCCCATCGCCATGGATAATATTGAGCACGCCTTTGGGCAAGCCGGCTTTAATACATATTTCAGACAGCAGGAAAGCGGTCATTGGCGTTACTTCGGAAGGCTTGGCGATGACGGCATTGCCTGCTGCTAATGCAGGGGCAATCTTCCAAGTGAAGAGATATAATGGAAGGTTCCAGGGGGAGATGGTACCGACCACACCAATAGGCTGCCTCAAGGTATAATTGATGGCATCGGTCATTTCATGCGCTTGCGTGGCAAACTGAGTAATGGCCTGTGCGAAGAACCTGAAATTAGCGGCGGATCTTGGTATATCGACCACCCTGGCCAGCGAAACGGGCTTTCCATTATCTACTGATTCTGCTTTGGCCAGGTACTCCAGGTTTTCTTCGATCAAGTCGGCAATCCTGTTCAGGACGCGGCTTCTTTCAGTTATGGAAGTCGCTGCCCAGGCGGGGAACGCCTGAAGGCCTGCTTGCACGGCCAGTTCGACGTCTGCTGCGTTGGCATCGGGGACCTTTGCGTAGGGCTGTCCTACTGAGGGGTCATACAGGTCGAGGTACTCCCCATTAGCTGGTGGGATTAATTCGCCGTTTATGTAGTTGCTGATCTTGATCATTGCTTTATTTTTTTATTTAGGGACGCTAGCAGGCTGTCGGGGAGAACCGAATCTGGCCCAAAGTGAGTCATTTTTGTGGTAGATGACCGGTGGATTCGGGCGTTTAACGGGTTAATCAACTGAATTCGCTGGGAAATCTACCGCAAAAAGGGCCGCTTTGGGACGATGAGCGTTCTCTCCGACAGCCTGCTAGGGGAGAATATTTCCATAAATTCTCGGTAAAAGAATAACCTCGGAGTAGTTGAATGTATTTGCTCCGGGTAAAAAGCTACGAAACGGGTTTTTACCCGGGGTTCTGTAACACCTTGACCGTTGCGGCGCTGCGCGCCGCCATGTTGCAAGCCCATTCCTAAGCCCCGGGTTTCGGCGTACCGCCTTACCCGGGGCAAATACGATTCGATCCCTCCGGGATCTTTGAGAATATTAAAACCGACAGGCTGCTGGCACTTCATTATCCCTTATTTACCATGTCGAGGGCAACGTCAATAATCATGTCTTCTTGTCCGCCGACCATTTTGCGTTTACCGAGTTCATTAAGGATGGAACGTGTGTCTAATCCATATTTTTCAGCGGCTCTTTCAGCGTGTAGTAGAAAGCTGGAATAAACGCCTGCGTAGCCGAGGGAGAGGGTCTCTCTGTCGACCTGTACGGGGCGTTGTTGCAGTGGTCTGATGACATCGTCGGCCAAATCCATCAGCGGGAACAAGTCAGCGTTGTGTTCCTTCCCCATCTTGTTCAGCACTGCGACCAAAACTTCCAGCGGGCAATTTCCAGCACCTGCTCCCATACCAGCCAAAGACGCATCTAGCCGATTAGCGCCTTCTTCCATCGCCACGATGGTATTGGCTACGCCAAAGGACAAGTTATGATGGCAATGAATGCCTATTTCAGTTTCAGGTTTCAGCACGTCTTTGAATGCCCGGATTCGGTCTCTGACACCGTCCATCAATAGCGCACCTGCCGAGTCTGTTACATAAACGCATAGTGCGCCATAGTCTTCCATTTTTTTGGCTTGTTCGGCCAGGCCCATGGCATCATTCATGTGGGCCATCATCAGGAAGCCAGAGACATCCATCCCTAAATTTCTGGCAGCTTCAATGTGTTGCGCGGAGATGTCTGCTTCCGTTGAGTGGGTGGCTACTCTTACTGAAACTACGCCTAAGTCTCTTGCTCTTTTCAAATCCTCAATGGTGCCAATGCCCGGGATCAGGAGGGTGGTAAGTTTAGCGTGTTGTAAATTTTCGGCAATGCCTTCCAACCAGTCCCAATCCGTGTGGGCACCAAAACCATAGTTGAAGCTGCCACCGGTGAGTCCATCTCCGTGCGAAACTTCAATGGCATCGACGCCGGCTTTGTCCAGTGCCATCGCAATGTCTTTGACCTGTTGCTTTGAGTACTGGTGCTGGATGGGGTGCATCCCGTCTCGTAGGGTTACGTCTTGTAGGTATAGTTTGTGTGGCATGGTTGCTTTTTAATTTTCGTATTAACAGACTATAGATTTCAGGAAAATGACATACCCCAAGGCAGGCGTGTCAGAGGCTGCTAAAGCAGCTAATGGTTCTCACAGAGAGTAGCACGGAGGGAGGCACAGAGGAAGCACTGAGGGGTCGTTGTTGGAAGGAGGATTTCATAGACATTACCAATTCGTAGGGTTAAAGCCTACACTAAGGGACTATTGGGATTCCGCCTTACATCATCGCAGCGATCTTATCCCCGGTTGACATAGCTGCGGCGGTCATGATGTCCAGGTTTCCGGCATATTCGGGCAGGTAGTGCCCGGCACCGGTAACTTGTAGTAGTACGGTCGTTTTTAGACCGTGCCGGAGACCGAGCCCTTCAATAAACACGGGTTTGTCTTCCGGGATGTCATCAAATTGGACTTCCTGGTGCAAACTGTATCCTGGGACATACTTCTGTACCTCTTCCACCATTTTATGAACGCTGGCTCTTATGGCCTCTCGGTCTGCGTTTTCGCTTAGGGTAAAAACGGTGTCTCGCATGACTACTGGTGGTTCTGCGGGGTTCAGAATGATCAGGGCTTTACCCTTATCAGCTCCGCCCACTTCTTCGATGGCCCGGGTCGTTGTTTCTGTGAATTCGTCGATGTTAGCACGTGTTCCGGGGCCTGCAGATTTACTTGCGATGGAGGCGACGATCTCTCCGTAATGGACCTTTGCGACCCGGTTTACGGCGGCAACGATCGGAATGGTCGCCTGGCCTCCGCAGGTCACCATGTTTACGTTACGGACCTGGTGGCTGGTGTCGAAGTTTACCGGAGGAACAAGGAAAGGCCCGATGGCGGCTGGCGTCAGGTCTATGATCCGCTTATCCGGATATTTCTCTACAATCGCCCAGTTATAGTGGTGTGCTTTTGCGGAGGTCGCGTCGAAAATGATCTTTATGTCTTTCCATTCTGGCATCTGCTCCAGGCCTGCCAGGCCTTCTGCTGTGGTAATGTAGCCCATCCTTTTTGCCCTGGCTAATCCATCAGACTTTGGGTCAATCCCGACCATGGCGGACATTTCCAAATGGGTAGAATTCCTGATGACCTTTATCATCAGGTCTGTTCCAATATTTCCGGGGCCTATGATGGCTACTTTTATTTTGGTCATTTTGGTTTGTTTTTCAAACTAGTGGTCTATCAGGTCAATTTGGGAATTCCAGTGCGAAGCGTGGCAGCCCGTATTTCCGCCCTGCCGGGGGCCTACTTTTGACGCATCAAAAGTAGCAAAAATGCCCGGCTGTGGCGGTGGCTTCTCGGCTAACGAAGCCCCAAAAGCCTAAAAGAAAAAAACTTGCGCCAAAGCCTAGCGCTACGCTTCTAAACTTATCGGCTATCAAAACTTGCAGCCAACGCTCTACCTTTCGGTGCTCAAACAAATTTTCTTTTTTAACGGCTTTTGCTCCTTCGTTATCCGGCCACCGCCAAGGCCAATCCTCCGGAAGCCGAAGCCGGAGGTTCCATCCAACGCTACTTGGCTTATCGTCAAAATTTTAGCTTTGTAGAAAGTTAAAAATCTGTGTTTCACGCCTAAATATGCACCACCAACTGGAGGGCAAGAAAACAATCATCATTTCAGCGGCAGATAAGCTATTGCTTTAATTTCGATCAACAAGTTAGGGTGAGGCAATTGATGAACGGCTACGGTTGTCCTGGTGGGGCCGGTCTTGCTGTTGAAGAAGGTGCCGTAAACCTCGTTATAGCCTTTAAAGTCCTTCATGTCTACCAGGTAGGTTGCAAGATCGATTAGGTTGGACAAGTCTGCCCCCACGCTTTGCAGTAGTTCGCCAATATTTTCGATCACCGCGCTGGTTTGGGCCTGGATGTCGAGGTGCCAAACGCCGTCCTTATCCTGTTCTGCGCCTACGTGAGTATTGTCTTTTCGTCGGCTGCTGGTTCCGGATACATAAATGAAATCTCCCACTCGTCTCACGTGTGGGTAATTTCCTAGTGGTTGTGCTTTGTTGGCTATTGTTTTTCCTTCCATGTTTATTCAGTTTGTTACGCTACTACTATTACATGGCACCGCTTCGCGTTGCAGGCCATGCTGGGTGGTGGTTTGTACACCCGGGACTCCACTTCGTTACGTCCCGGGTAACTATTGATCCCTACAGGATCGGTCGTTGATGGGGCTATGTTTAGGAACGCCGTATAAATAACTTACGGCGTCCCTTAGGGACGCGAATTAAATAAAACGTGTTTCTTGACCTGACGCTTTTGTTCTCGCCGTTCTTGAAAAATTCTTTGCATAGCCGTAGCTACGGAAATAATTTTTAAGAGCGGTGAGGGCAAAATAAGGCGGTCAAGAAGCATGGTTTATTTATTTCGCGTCCCTTAGCAATGCCCCCTGCTCTTTTATCCTTCTTTTGCACCTGCGGCCGCGCCCTTATTCGTCAAGCAGTCAGATAGTCAAGATTAAGCTACGAATGATGCACTAACGGAGCCCAGGCCTTCAATGGTAACATTGAAATTATCCCCGGCCTCCACATTTACCATCGGGCCTACTGCACCGCTCAGAATCAAGTCACCTGCTTTCAATGGCTCTCCCATTTGCACCATTTTCCGCGCTAACCAAAGCAGGGCGTTTATGGGTGACCCCAAACAGGCGCTGCCGATGCCTTCGGAAACCACCTTGCCGTTGTTCTCCATGCTCATTTTGCAATTGACGAGGTCCAGGTGCTGTAGTTTAACCGGTTGATGACCGACGACCCAATGACTGGCAGAGGCATTGTCCGCGATGGTATCAGTGATTTTTATGTCCCAATTACTGATTCTACTACCTACGACCTCAATCGAAGCCAGGGCATAGTCTACTGCGTTTAAAACATCAACAGAGGTGATAAAATCTGCGTTCAGGTCTTTCCCCAAAACAAAGGCGATTTCGGCCTCCGCTTTTGGTTGCATCAGTTCTGACACGGAAATTTCACCACCGTTCAGTATCTCTTTGTCGTGCCACAACAAGCCGTAATCGGGTTGATCAACCCCCAATTGCTTTTGCACTACGGGCGCGGTCAATCCAATTTTATGGCCAATTACTCGTCCTCCCGAAGCAATTTTATGGTGCGTGTTTATTTGCTGGATGGCGTATGCGCTGGCGAGGTCTTCGATTCCTATGAGGTCGCGAATAGGCGCACAGGTTTTTTTACTTGCTTCGGCGGTTCTTAATCTTTTGGCCGCTGCCTCGATTATGTTATTTGAAATCATAAATATCGGTTTTCTAATTTAGATTTTAACGAGAATATCGGGGCATTTGCTTCGACAGGCCAGTAGCATCCTGTCCATTTCGATGGCCTTTGTTTCAACATAGCGGAAGCGATATCCGCCCTGCCGGGGGCCTACTTTTCGCTTCGCGGCTACTGCATGGTGACGCATCAAAAGTAGCAAAAATGCTTGGCTGTGCCGGTGGCTTCTCGGTTAACGAAGCCCCGGAAGCCGAAGCCGAAAATTCCATTCAAAGCTACCTGGCTTCTCGTCACAATTTAAGCTTTGTGGGAAAGCTAAAAAGTTGTGTTTCAGGCCTAAAACGAAAGCTTCAGCTCTCCCTCACGCGACACTATTACGCAGATTGCACCTGCTCATAAAAGAAGTCCAGAGACATGTCCTCAAAGTTCTCCTCCTTGCATAGCTTCAGTAAGATTTCATCTTGCCTTCTCCCCCGCGATTTCGCTTCCTGGTAAGAGATGTCTCCCCGGAAGGTCACCAATGCGTATTTCGAGTAGTAGTCGGGAAACTGTTGTTCCAACTGCATTTCGATTTTTCGTTTTCTTTTGAAGGCGACATCGTCAACCGCATCGCGCATTTCGTAGAAGTTATCTATTGCCAGGGCTGCAATAGCATCAGCGTTTTCTTTCCGACTTTCCTCAAATGCTTTGAAAAGTATTTCCCAGTTGTCACCAAGTTCGTCGAGCAACTCATCAAAAACGCGGACATCTTCAAGAGATGCATTCATGCCCTGGCCGTAGAAAGGAACGATGGCGTGGGAGGCGTCTCCCATCACGAGCACTTTGCCAAAGGCTTGCCACGGGAAGCATTTAATCGTTCCCAGGTTTCCAACGGGGTTCGCAAAATACTCTTCCAGGTAATGCGGAATGTAAGGCAGGAGTGTCGGAAAATACTCCTCAAAGAAAGCGGTCACTTTCGCTTCCGTATCCAGGTGGTTAAACCCGATTTCTGTTTCATAGGGGTGGAACATGGTGAGGGTAAAACTACCATCCGGGTTAGGCAGGGCGATAATCATAAATTCACCCCTTGGCCAAATGTGGAGGGCTTCTTTTTCCAGCTTCCAGGTTCCGTTGGGCCCAGGATGGATACTTAGTTCCTTGTAGCCGTGCCGTAGAAAATCCTGAGAATAATTAAAAAGCAACTCATTTGTGTACTTCATCAGGTTTCTTCTGACTACTGACCCCGCTCCATCTGTTCCAATGACGACAACGCCCTTGTCTTTTTTCTTTTCCCCCTTATAAACGTATTCTATTTCTGCGGCCTTGACATCCATGTCAATTACCGAGGCGTCAAATTTGAGCTCAATATTATCATACGCCTCCACTTGATTGAGCAGTAATATATTCAGGCCCGGCCGTGATACAGAATTGATATAATCTGACGGTCTTGCACTATAAAGAGATAGAAAATCCTCCCCCTCTGCAGGGTGGATCATGCGTCCCCTCATTGGAATGGTGTTCTCCAATACCTTTTCTTTTAATCCCGCTATTGCCAAAGCCCGCAAGCCTCTGTCAGACAAGGCAAGGTTAATGGAGCGACCTGCATCTCCCGAGCTGAGCCGCATATCAGGTCGTCTTTCGTAGAGGTTAATTTGATAACCTCTTTGCGCTAACCTGATGGCTAACAAGCAGCCGCATAATCCAGCTCCGACGATTATTATCTTATCCTTCTTATTCATAATTGATTAATTTACTGCAACGGCAGATTTCAAAATGGTGTAAAAATTATACACATCTTCGTAGGAGTTATACGTCGGCACGGGGGCGACTCTGATGACGTCGGGTTCCCGCCAATCTGCAATTACTCCGTCTTCGGTAATCTTGTCGAACAGTTTTTTGTCCGCTGATTTCACCTGAATAGACAACTGCGAGCCTCTTTGTGCAGGGTCCGCTGGTGTAACGATGTTGATCACATCATCCCCCAGTGTATTGACCAGGTATTCGAGATAGCCCGTTAGGGAAAGGGCCTTTTTGCGTAGCTTTTCCATGCCAATTTCGTCAGCAATTTTCAAGGCAGACCAGACGGAGACCATCGCAAGAATTGGCGGATTACTCAGCTGCCATGCATCCGTTCCTGGTGTGGGGTCAAAGGCATCGCGCATTTTAAAACGCGTCTCCTTATTGTGCCCCCACCAGCCCTCGAACCGGGGCATGTCCTGACGGTCTCCATGTCGTTCATGCACAAAAGCGCCGCCCATACCTCCGGGTCCGGAGTTCAGGTATTTGTAGTTACACCAAACGGCAAAGTCACAGCCTGAGTCGTGTAAGTTCAAGGGCACATTGCCTGCGCCATGGGCGCAATCAAATCCAACCATACATCCCTTGGAATGCCCGTGCGCGGAGATTGTTTTCATGTCAAAAAACTGCCCGGTGTAATAGTTGGTGTTTCCTAGAAGAATGAGTGCCACCTCTTCCCCCTGGGTGTCAATGACCTCCAGGATGTCTCCTTGCCGCAGACAAACTTCTCCCGGTCTCGCTTTTAATTCAATCAGACAATCTTCTGGAGACAGCCCATGAAACCTAATTTGGGACTCTACGGCATATTTGTCAGATGGAAAAGCATCCGCCTCGATAATGATTTTTTTTCGTCTACCATCAGGGCGGTAGAAAGAGACCATCATCAGGTGCAAATTCACCGTGAGTGTATTCATCACCACCACTTCGTTTGGCTTTGCGCCTACGACCCTGGCCATGGCTTCCGTCAAAAACTCATGGTAGGGCATCCAGGGGTTCTTGGCATGAAAGTGCCCTTCAACACCGAGGTTTTTCCAGTCCTTTAACTCTTGCAGCAAATAGCCTTCCGTAGCTTTTGGTTGCAACCCAAGCGAGTTGCCACAGAGATAAACATAGGGCTGGCCGTTGTCCTGTACAGGTATATGAAATTCCGACCTGTATGCTCGCAATTCATCCAACTCGTCCATTTTCCTTGCAAAGGCAAGGTTGTTTTGAAATCCTTCCACCGTCTTAGTTTTTATTTTCCTTTAGTTATTCGTTCCATAAATTGCTCCTGCTCCTCTCCACAGAGCCACCTGATGACATTGTCACTCCAGACTTCCTCCTGTTGCTGCGCAGAGATGACGCCCTCTTCAACTGCCAGGTCCAATAACTTGCCAGGGTAAGACGATTGTCGCTCACTTTCCATTTCCCCTAGCGGATAGGGGTCATCCAACCCGAGCAGAATCTGGTCGGTTCCTTGCTGCCTCCGGACCATCAGTTCCAGCGAGAGCGTATCATGCACCAAGGTGTCAAAGTAGATATTGGGATGGCCTACTGCTTTTCTTGGCCGAGTCATCCCTTCAAAGAGATCCGGCCGGCCATCATAGCCCTGCGTTCTTCGGCCGATGTTGAGGTGGTTCAGTTGCCCGCCATGCGCAAAGCAAACGCGAATATCCGGGTACTTATCGTACAAGCCATTCAAGGTATAAAAGTGGTAGGCATCCGCACACTGGGCAATCATCCATACGAGATGAAAACGCCAGGCGGTGTTCTCCAGCTTGATGAACTTCTCCCCGTCGTACGGGTGAATTTCTATGGCCAGCTTATACTTGTTGGCCAATTCAAAAATAGGAGCGGTCTCCTCATTGAAGATCCCCCGCCATTTGCCACTCGTATCCATATAGTGGGTAGGCAGGCAGAGTAACCGCAAGCCCAACTCTTCCACGCAGCGCTTAATCTCCCAACATGCACCGTCAATAAAGCCGGCATGGACAACAAAGCCACACGTGAATTTTTCGGGATAATCGTGTTGTACCCCAGCATTAAAGTCATTCTGAAACCGCAAGGCGTGTTTCATGTCCTGTATGCTCAAGCCATTCCCATAAAGTTGAGATAAATTCAGCACCACGCTGTGGTCGATCCGATTACGCTCCATCCACTCCAGCTTTTCGTTTAAGAAAAAGCTTGAATCTGTGACGGGGCGTTTCCAGTTTTTCTGAAGCATGTACTTCCTGTCCTCATCAATCCAGAAGATCTCCTTGTCTTTGAGGTAGGCAGGGATTTGCTCGGGGTATGGTAGTAGGTGGGAGTGTCCGTTAATTCTTAGACCCTGCATATTTAAATTTTATCTTGTACCTGACCTGACTACCAAGCTTCCAGGAAATGTGGTTGAAAATCAAAAAGAGGTGTATCAAACGTAAGGGCCCGTTAAATAATCCGGTTGAGGCTGTCCCCACCCGAAGTTATTGTAACCTAAGCTATTCGGGTGGGGACACCCTCAACCGAGAGATCACCACTCGTCCTTATATTTGACACACCGCCAAATCAAGCAGGTTTCTCCATCACAGCACCACAAGCATCGCAAGTACACAAGGCCGCATTAGAGTAGTACCTGTCGAAAATAACAGGCATATCAGTTTCTATATTCTGTAGGGCAAAAGGCTCTTCATATAGCTTGTTGTGGCACTTTTCACAGAACCAGGCGAGGCCATCGTCCATCCCTTCGGGCCTTCTTTGTTCAATGACAAGGCCTACCGTATTTGCACCTCTTTGAGGGGAGTGCGGAATGTTTGGCGGCAGATAAAAGACCTCTCCTTCTCTGATGTGTACATCTCGGGGCGCGCCGTCTTCAATGACCTTTAGAACGATGTCTCCTTCTACCTGATAGAAAAACTCTGGCGTCTGGTTCAGGTGGTAGTCTTTACGAGAGTTGGGCCCTCCGACAATCATTACAATATAGTCTTCATTGTAAATTGCCTTATTCCCTACTGGTGGCTTCAACAGGTGACGGTTGTCGTCTATCCATTTCTTGAAGTTGATGGCTGGTGGTAATTTCGACATGAATTCGTTTTTTTGGTTAGAAAATGCTTGTCTATCGTGTAAAACCTGGAAATCAAGTAGCCTATAGTAAAAAAGGCTTCTCGCTTTCTATTTCTTCATAAAATGCTGTAGTTGCCAATCCGCTCTTGAATGGCCAGGGCGCCTTCGGAGAGCATAGTAAGGTAACCTTTTACCTTATCCTCCCGAAATCGGCTAGCGGGGCCTGAAGCACTCAGGCTTGCCACCACCTCCTGCTGTTGATTAAAGATAGGAATGGCAATACAAATGAGCCCTTCTTCAAGCTCTTCCAGATCAAGCGCGTACTTCTCTGCTCTGACCTTGGCTAATTCCTGGAGTAACCGGGGCCTGTCCGTAATGGTCATTTTCGTAAAAGCAGTCGTTCCCGCTTCGTCAAAAATAAAGTCCAGGGCCGCGCCTTGCTGCTCCGCAGGTAAAAAAGCTAGCAAGACCTTGCCCAGCGCCGTACAATAAGCAGGATTGTAACTTCCGATATGACTGCTGGTTTTCAGGCCTTGCGGACTTTCCACCTTGTCAATATAAAAAACCTGGTGCTTGTTCAAAACAGCAATATGGACAGTTTCCGTAATGTTCATCGCTACAGAAGCCAGCTTCGGGTGTGTTTTTTCAACCAGTGCCCTTCTGAGTTGCACCCTATTTCCCAATTCAAAGAGTTTGAGGCCAAGGCTGTATTTCTCTGTTTCGGCATCCTTGTCTAGAATGCCGATGGAATGCAACTGCGCCAAAAACCTGAATACGGTACTTTTATTAGACCCGATCTCTTTTGCCAATTCCGTTACCCCCCACGCCGGCTTGTCAATCGTGAAGTGCTCCAGAATAGCAAAGGTTTTATGGACTGAATTCTTTAATTCCTTCATCCGTAGCTTGGATTATTAAGGGACGCCGTATAAATAACTTACTGGTTTTTGACCTGACGCTTTTGTTCTCACTGCGCTTAAAAATCCTTTGCATAGCCTTTGTTACGGAAATGATTTTTAGGTGCGGTGAGGGCAAAATAAGACGGTCAAAAGGCGTAAGTTATTTGTACGGCGTCCCTAAGGGACGCAATGAGACCATATTCAATCTGTTCGAAATTTACTAATCGTCAGTTCCGGATACCGTCAACTGGACGGGGCCCAGCCCTTCAAAAAGACCTTCGACCTTATCGCCGGACTTAAGATAAACGGCCGAAGTAGCCGCGCCAGCTAAAATAACGGCCCCTGCTTCAATTACTTCTCCGTTTTCATGCAAGATCCGGGCGATCTCCACTAACGACGCCAAAGGGTTGCCCAGTATCGCATTGGAATTGCCGCGCTGAACCACTTCCCCATTTATTTGCAAGGTGATTTCCTGGGCCTCGATGGGCGTATCGGGTGCCATCCAATCACCAATTACATAGGCGGCAGAAGAACAGTTATCAGCGATCACATCCTCCAGCGAAAACTTGAAGTTTTCATACCTGGAATCTATCACTTCTAATGCCCCCGCAACCCCAGCCAGGAAATCAGGCGCCTCTTCCAGGGTAATCAATCGGTCAATACGGTCACTGATCAGAAAGGCAATTTCCGGCTCTACTCTGGGGTGAATAAAGGCTCCCTTGCGTAACACTCCGCTAGGCTTCACATCCATGCGATCCGTCAGGCGGCCCCAAATAATTTCATGGACCCCCATTTGCTCCATCTTTGCTTTACTCGTAAAGCCCAGCTTAAAGCCAGTTGGCCTCTCGCCTCTTTCATACCGCTTGCCCAGGGAGACTTTTTGTATCGCGTAGGCATCCGTCAGGCTGATTTTTTGACGCAGGCTGATCTGTGGAATTGCTTTTGCAGAGAAGGATGCTTGATCAAGAAGCGCGGCGAGATGATTCGTTGGTTGTGCCATATAATGAAACGTTGTTTTGTATATTGGTCAATATAGTGTTTTTTGTGGACTCCACAAACACTTGTGTCTGTCAAATCTTAGACCGTAGGTAAGGTTTTGATGAATTTTAGTAGTATGTGCGGATTACTAGTCTGCCACTTTCCTTATTCCAGCCATAGATCTCCATACTCCGTGGGAGGTTCTGGGCGCGGCCGCAGGTGCAGTGGAAGGTCATTGATAAGCAGCGGGACCACGGATGCTATGGGCGCGACCCAAATTGTCGCGGCGAGAAGATACCCGGCGCCGCTTAATTAATTTTGCTCCTTCAAGATACCCGCTTCTAATGCCCGCAGGTAATCCTCAGTTATCTCGACACCATGGGCCTGGGCGGCCTTAGCGTCCTGCATTGCTTTTGAGGTCTGCTGCCCATTATTATAAGCTATCGACCGGAAGAACAATATCTGGTAATAATCAGGCTTTAGTTGAATGCCTACGGTGAAATCAGCTACTGCGAGTTCATTATTACCCAATTCAAGGTTCAGAAGACCTCTCTCAACATAATTACTGTAGTTATCCGGGGCAATAGAGATCAGCTTGGTGTATACCTCGACAGCTTCTGCTGTTTGTTTCTCTTGCTTTAATTCCGTCGCCTGCTGCTTATACATTAAGTAATCCTTGTTAAGATCACTGCTAGGTTGACTTAGACCAATCGTTGGTGGAGTGCCCCCATTTTTCTTTGCGGCCAGAATAGTATTTTGGGTCGCTATTCCTTTTACATAATAAGGATCCAAGACCAAGCATTGGTTGACAGCACTGAGAGCTTCGTCCAGTCTTCCCAGCTTAAAAAGTAGGACACTCTTATTGTTGAAGAGTAAGGGTTCATCCGGCTTGATAGCGATGGAGCGCTCGATATCCTGCAATGCACCATTAATGTCATCGCGCATCTCTCTGATTAAAGCACGTTTTTGGTAAGCAAGCCAATAATCAGGAGACAGCTCGATGCTCTTGTCAATATTCTTAAGCGCTTCCTCCAATCGTTTCGTTTTTATCAGAATGTCAGCCTTGTCAACGTACTGCGAAGCCTCGTTCGGCTTTAAGTTGATGGCTTTGTTTATATCTTCCATAGCAAGTTCCATTCGCTGGAGTTTGGTATGGATATAAGAACGCTTTTTCAGAGCGGTAGCATTATTTGGTTTTAACTCCAGATACCTGTTGATGCTAACAAGAGCTTCCTCAAAATCCTCGGTTTCTATCATGAGTCGAGCCCGACTGTAGAAAGGCGAAGGTAATCCTTGGGAATATAGGATAGCCTTGTCAAAGTCGAAAAGTGCCGCCTCATACTCCCCACGGTCCAGGTAGTACATACCTCTTCCGCTGTAGGCGACCCAACTATTTCCGACTTTTTCAATAACATTGGTCCACAGTGTTGCGGAGTTCCCCCAAACTTTAACGGCTTGAAACGACCCAATAGAAAGCAGAAAAATGGGGACGCATAAAATGGTAATTGCCGCCTTTCGGTTATTAATAATGGGCAGTTTTAAGATCGTGGGCAGAAGCAGCAAGAATAAGCCTAGCATGGGAATGTAGGTGTAGCGGTCAGACAGAAACACACCAAAACCCTTTTTTAGGGACATTGCCAAAATAGGTGCCAATGTCACTAAAAAGAATAGCAGCCCAAAGAGCAACTCCTTACGGTTTCTTCTTAGGCTATAGGTGAGCCAACATATACCTGCCAGCAGGAAAGGCGCCAGCAGCTTTATTGGCCCCAGGCTCTTAATGATTTGCTCTCCAGGGTAAACAACTGACAACTTAACGGGAAAAATCAGATGAAGCAACCAAAGTAGGTACTTGGAAGATTGAATTTGGATTTTTTCAAAAAAAGATACCTCTAGGTTGGTTACTGATTCAGTGGATTCCCCCGCCATCGCTAATGGCGCACTAAATTCTAAGAGATTACCAATTAACCCAAAAAGGTACGCTCCCAACAAGAGACTGACCGCAATGGGTATCTTCTCCAGCACTATCTTTTTTATGTCCGTCCTTCCGTAAACATAATCGGTTAGCAGGAGAACCGGCAAAAGGGTAATCCCCATCGACTTTGATAGCATGGAAGCCAGGTAGAGTAAAGCGACGGCCACCAGTAACAAGGATTTTCCATTTTTCAAGTATTGCAGATAGACCAGCCAGCCAGCTAGAAAGAAGAAAGAAAACAAGACATCCTTGCGCTCAACCGCCCAAGCAACAGACTCAACGTGCAGCGGATGAACAGCGAAAAGGGTAGCAAGTAAAATTGCCCCGAGTTGAATTTTGTTTTTATCTAAATTGAATTGCCCCATTAAGGCAACCCCTATCCGGTAGACCAGAACGACATTAAAAAAGTGAAGGAGAAGATTATTGAAATGAAAAACCGTAGGATTGGCTCCAAAGAGCTGATAATCTATCCGCCAGCTTAAGAAAGCCAATGGTTTGTAGTAGCCACCAAAAAGCCCCCAGGTAAAGATTTCTTTAATCGCAAGTTCGGGCTGGGTGACAATGGGGTTGTTATATATTAACTTACTATCATCAAAATTCACAAAGTCATGGCCGAGAACCTGATGGTATACCAAAAACGTGACGCCGGCCAACCATACGTATGCGAGCCATTTGTTCTCAGCGATCATTTCATCGAAACTGTGGACCCACGTAGTCTTTCTTTTTACCTTTTTGATCATGTAATGATGATATTTAACCTTATGGCTTCAGCAATTATTCGCAATTAGTAAAGATTCTATGCTCCCATCGGGAACACGAGGTAAAAACGTTTGCCCGTACGGGCGTGCATATTCCGGAGTCACTGCCCCCCCCAATTCCGGCCCACTGACCCCCCTGTGGAGAACTCACGCTAATCAGGGGTTACGAAGATAGGTTTTCTGAACGTTTCCGAAGACTTTTACCTTTCAG